>CAZXTJ010000139.1:0-6591 GCA_964643655.1 uncultured bacterium | reverse complement strand
ATTTCCGAACTCTCTTTGGCAAACTTTTGCCTTCTTACCTGCTCACGTTCTCTAAGCTCTTTCGAGATCTCAAGGCTTCCTTTTTTCTTTTGAACAGTTGCCATCACAGTGCTCAAAGAGGCAGCATAACGAACATAACGCTCTTTCGTTATCTCGGGACCATCTACTTTATCTGCTTTTCGTTTGAATTCTTTGGCTACCTCGTTGAAAATCGATTTCATGTCGACTCTACGTTTACTGTCAGGACCATAATCCAAAGAGAGAGACAGACTGTTCACAAGTTGCAAAGGTGGTGGGATGTGAAAACTTATGTTTTCACCTAGTTCATCAAATTGACCTTCAACGGTCTTCTTTTGCTGTCTTTTATCAGTGATCTTGAGCAAACCACTCTTTGCGCCAGGAACGAAAAGAGTCAGTTTCTCCCCTTCCAGATTCTTTACTTGGCAAATGAAAGCATCTGTCTGGACCCAACGTGATGGAGTCTTCTCGCCCGATGGAAACAAAATAGAAAAGCCGTAGCGTTTTCCTTCATCTAGTCCGGAGACGATTACCCTGTGTTGCAGACTATCTGATCTTTCACCTTGAGTCGTATAGATTTTCGACGATTTACCGTCCAATACTACTTTGGACAAATAGGGCTGTTCAGAACGCCAGCGCACTTCGAATGAACCCACTCCAGGCAAAACAACAAGATCTTCTGCTATGTACTTTTTGCTGGAAAATACACCAAGAGCCCACAATCCAATGAACACAATGAGCAACCCACAAAAAACTGCAGCCACTTGCTTGCGAAGATCAGGTTGAGGAGGAGGCTCTGCCTTCTTCCGCTCACTGTCCACAATTTCTACGGCTTCGATGAGTTCTGTATCACCCTGAGAAGCAGAGTCCAGCAATCTGCCAGGTGCCAGACCACCAGCCAAACGATCCAATGCTTCCAAAATCTCGTCGCCATTTTGGTATCTATCTTCAGGACGTTTCTTGAAACACTTACGAAAGAAGGCGTTCCACTTGGGTTTGATACCCTCAACGAGTTCCGTAATGGGTTTTGGGCGCCCTTTCATAATCTTGTGAGCCACCATTTGCATGTTTTTCTCACGGAAAGGTTCTACGCCTGAGAGCATGGTGTAGCCCATTACACCAAGGGCCCAAATATCTGCCCTAGTATCCACCTTCTGACCAGAGACCTGTTCAGGAGAGAGATAGAGAGGCGTACCAATAATCATTCCTGTCTTTGTCAGAACTGTTCTATCGTGATCTTTTGCCAAACCAAAGTCGACCAAGATGACTCGGTCATCGTCGCCAATGATGACGTTGGCCGGTTTCAAGTCACGGTGAACTACTTTGAAGGGATGGAAATGCTCAAAAGCAAAAGCAACTTGCCTCAAATACATGAGCACTTTGTCTTCAGACAATGTGCCCTCTTTCTCTAGAATGTCCTCCAAAGAAGGATGAGGCAGATATTCCATGGCGTAATAGCAGAGTCCATTTTCCAAATCACCAATGGAATAAACTTTGACTATATTTCGATGATTGAATTTTTCGCAGACTTCGAATTCACCACGAAATCTGCGGCGCAGGGCAGCTTGTTTGTTCAGTTCTTCCTTGATGACTTTCAGTGCAACCTTGTGGTTGTCGTTGAGAACATCCTCAGCTAAATAAACTTCAGCCATGTTCCCTTGGCCAAGGAGCTTTTTGACCTTGTACCGATTGTCTACGAAGGAACCTATCACTCTTTTTCCCCTTCGCCCCCCTCATCGAGGATTTCGATAATTCCAGTCTGTCCATCGAGTTTGATACGCATGCCACTCGTAATGGTTTTCGTCAGTCCTTTGATTGAGACAACTGTTGGTAGTCCCATTTCCCTGGCAACAATGGCCGAGTGAGAAAGAAGGCCTCCACGTTCGACCAAGAGACCAGAGAGCGATGGATAAAGTGGAATCCAACCAGGATCTGTCCTCATCGTGACGAGGATTTCACCATTGAGTTCCATATCATCTTCTGGGGACATGACCACTTTCACCACACCTTCGACGACACCGGGACAACAACCCAATCCTTTGATGCAATTCTCCGGCAAATCAGAAGTGTCGACCTCTTCCTCTTTGGGCAAGTGGTCGTTCGACCAATAACATACACCTTTTGTGAAAAAACGCGAATCGGGCTCTATGTCTTTGTAGCTTTCGTAATCAGCACGGCGTGCTTCAATGAGAGCTTTCAAATTCTGACCAGGCAGAATGCCATCGAGAGTGGCTTTGAGTTCACGTAAGGTCAAATAAAAGACATCCTCAGGTTTGTCTATCATCCCTCGCAGAGTGAACTCATTACCCATTCCGTAGAACATGCGCCGCACGACTCCATAAATCCTCGTTCGGCAAAAACGCAGGTTTTCTCTGTTACGCACAGCTTTTCGGGCGTGATGCATGGACCACTCATATACCCACGACTTGAATCCAGAAAGATGATTGTAGACTTTTCTCTCAGCCTCTTCACGAATTTCCCGTTCTCGTTTCTCATATTCGTGAAGGTTCTTGAGCTCGGAATTCAGATAGTTCTTGAGGCAAACGAAGAGGAAAGTTGGATCTTGATGCAAGTCCTTTTGCTCGAGTTTCATCTCACTCATGCAGCGATGGCCATATGCGTCGATATAATTTTCGACTCGCTCGAGAAACTCTGTATGTTTGCTCTGACGAAGTGCTTCGTGGCAGTCTCTCGCTTTGGTTTCTACGATTAGTTTTTTGAGCTCTTCGTTTTCATTGATTTTGTTGGCCATACGGATGAGTTCGCGAGTTGGTTCTGCCGACTCCATATTTCCTTCACCGCAAAGCAGATCATTTTGAATCATATCTCCCAGTTCACTGCACCAACTGGCTGTGAGTTTCTTGAAGAGGCCAAAATGCACCATACAAAGGAAATCGTTGATTATTGGTGCTTTCCATTCGTGGAGGAGTTTTTTGACGAGAATTTTGTAATCACTGTAAATCTCAGTTGCTGACATTCGGAGATAATTTTTGCTCTTGTATTGGTCATAAACTGAATAGAAATAAGCAAGGAAATCATCGACCATGTTTTGTGCAGTGAGATGGAACCAAAAGAACTTCAGGCCAGTGATGCCACGTCTATACCAAGCACCCCAGGTCGAGTTGTAATCGAGTTTTACACGCTCTGCAATCTCGTCTTGCATTGAATGACGTGTGCCCATCATGGTCTCCATGAATTGCCTGTTGTATTTGTAACCAGGCAAAATGGAGGTCAACTTGTACCAGTTGAGAATATTGTAATAAACACGCCCATAAAAGATGCCAAGCATATTGGCCAGGAAATCATCCATGTCTCGAATAGTGCGAGCGGGCACCATCATGATTTCGCAGAACTGAACATAAACTTGATGGTAAACATAGTGGGCAAAGGTGAAAGTCAGTGGCAATGTGAGTCCACCATAACTTTCAACGATGTTTGAGTTATCCCAGATGTTCAACACACCTTCGTCTTGCCGTACATCCGTTGTAACAGGTCTTGACTGCAAAACATAAAAAACTCCATCTTTACGAGCCCACTCAATGTCTTGGGGATAATGATAAAAATGCTGAATGTCTTTACCAATATGAGCAAGCTGATGGAGTTCATCTTCTGTGAGTGATGGTTTCTCTTGCAACGCTTCGGCAACGGGCTCTTCTTTTAATCCTTTTTCAGGAGGAGCTTTTTGGACGAACTTGGTGTCCTTTTTCACAATCTCCGATAGGAGAGTCTTGCCTTCATATTTGTCCACATGGAAGGTATCTGCATCCAAAGCTCCAGAAACGAGGCCTTCTCCAACTCCATATACGGAGTTGATGACATACTTCGTCGGATCTTTGGCAATTGGATCGCAGGTGAACATTACTCCTGAAACTTCACTGTCAATCATCTCTTGGAAGACGACTGCTACGTTCACACCCTCTTGCAAACTGATGCCATTTTGAATTCGATAGTGCAAACCACGTTCCGTGTAACCTGAAGCCCAGCACTCTTTCAGATACAGCAAGGCATCGGTTTCACTGGAAACAAAAAGGAAAGAAGAGAGCTGACCAGCAAATGAATATTGGGCAGAATCTTCGTCAGTAGCAGAAGAGCGTACTGCAATCATCTCTGCGCCAACATGTCGATAGGCTGCGCGAGCATCTTCTTTGATATCCTCAGGAAGTTCACACTCTATGATGAGTTTGTTGATCTTCTCAGAAGCCTTGGCCAAAGAACCGCCTTCTTTTTGGCCCTCTTCCAAAATTTTGCCTATCTTTTCATCTAAGTCGTGGGAAAGACGAAAATCTTTGAAATATTGTGCTCCAATGACGGCAAACTTGGGAACAGCCAATCCCTGTTGTGACAACAGATAAAGGTTGTATCCCTTACCACCAGCTTCGCGCTTGGCGAATGCATCGGTACTTTTGGCGGTGATTATCATACAAAGAGCCCCAATCTTCTCAGAGTTTATCCATAAGATGCAAAAGGATTACAGCACCAAAAACGAGAACGATGTAACCTGATGACATACCACGGTAAATGGATCCAAATGGTTTGCGATCCAATACAGCATAAAGAGCACCAAGGATGAGCATAATCCCTACACAAGCTCCCATTACTGGTGCAAAAACACCCTTCGTAACGAGACGTGTAGAAACCAACAACCCTCCAGAAATGGCAGCCATCGCCATTACCAGGAAAACAGCTCCATATCTGCCGAAAATGTGTGAATAAGATTCAACGTTTTCCCGCTCTTCTTCTGTATTGAAGGTCTTTCTACCAAACTCGAAGATATTGAAAAGACACCAACAATTGATAGAAAAGAAAAGCAAATCTCGGTGTAGTTCGTAGACGAAACGTCCTTCGATAGCAGCAAAGAGAGAAAGTGACAAGAAGGAACAAACCACTGTATGCATGACTGCATAGGTCGTCAGATAAGGTCGCAACTGCTCGCCAATGAAAAACTCTTTGTACATCAACAAACTGTAGGCAATCGAAAAGACAATTGCCGTCAGTGCTGGTAACCCCAGTAAACCGAATGATATCAATTCTGTGGTTATACACAAAGCAATGCCGCGGAAGAGATCTTGATGAGTGACGAGACCACGGACCAAAGGTCTGTCACGATTGATTTCGCAATCTACCTCGTAATCCTTGATTTCGTCATAAAGTCGCAGCTTGAAAAAGAAAGCGACGACTCCCAGAGCCAACAGAGGGTGACGCCATGCACCTTGGCCAATGAAATCGCCTGGGAATTTGCGACCAAGATCCACAGCCACGACGACATAATGGGAGACGATGAAAAGTACGATCATTAGAGAGTGGGAAAGCGGATCAAAACGCTCTTTGGCAAACTGCCACCACTTCCCAAAGAAACCGTACTCCTTCTCTTCTGTCATTAAACGAGCCCCTCTTTTAACAGAGCTTCGCGGAGCACCTTGTACTCCACTTTCGAGCGATGTCTCAGATCCATTGGGATGTCTTCGCGGAAGAGAAGCTGATCAACGGGAATTCCGTTTTTATCCATTATGCGTTTGAGCTCTTTTTCTCGCTCTGCGCATAGCTCCTTATTAGTGATTTCAGCGTTGTCCTTGGGGGCAATGACACATACTGTCTTTTCGCCAAGCTCTTCATCAACCACGCCCATATAGGCAGCGAGGCGACAATAGTCTTGTCGTTTCATAATGACCTCTGCTTGGACTGGGAAGAGGTATTGCCCTTTACGTTCGATGACGTTGTGTACACGACCTACTATCCACAGGTAACCAGTTTCGTCCATACGACCAAGGTCACCCGTTCTATGCCATACGACATCATTGTGATCTTTGATTTTGGACTTTTTGAAAGCTTCAGGATTGTTGTAATAAGCGCGACAAACATGTTCACCAGCGACCAACAATTCGCCCACTTCACCCTTTGGCACTTCCAAAGGTTCCCAATCTTCGTCTTTGGTTATCTCAATTGGTTCACGCACTATCTTGATGAACTTGTATTGCAATCCCTCGGCAAAGTGGCCAACGTTAACACCAGCATCGACGAGCTCGGGATCGTCTTCAGTCACTGACTTCTGTGCAAGCATCTCTTTGCCAGTGATATGGGCCATTGGTTCGGCTTCAGTGGAACCATACATAACCAACAAGTCGGCATTGGGCGCGATTTTGGTGAACTCTTCCACGACGTCACGAGAGACTGCAGCACCGCCTGCGGCTACCCTTCGAAGTTCTGGCAGAGTGACTTCTTTCTCGAGGCAATATTTGTTCAAACCATTTAGCAGCGAAGGATTGAGTGTCAGAGTCGTTATACCTTCACCCTTGATCTGCGTGTAAAGAACGTATGGGTCGTTGTCTGCAGGTTCAGCAACGTTGATAGCTGGCAAAATTGTTGTGACACCTGCTGCAAGATTGTTTAGAGAGAAAATGGGAAAAACAGGCAGATCATTGTCAGAGTCTTCATAGGGCAAACAGGCATCAATGGCATAATGCTGGGCCGCCAAAAAACGATGAGAACGATCAGCTCCTTTGGGAGTGCCCGAAGATCCGGTCGTAAAGGTAATCAATGCTGTGTGTTCTTGTTCGACAGGAATGGGTTCTGCCA
>CAZXTJ010000138.1:0-14652 GCA_964643655.1 uncultured bacterium | reverse complement strand
GGTAAACAGTGGGTTGTCACAATGGGGGGCTCAATTGTTCTGACTGCTGCAACAGGTGAATCTGAACACTTTGGCCTGAGCCGTCGTGAGTTGGCAAATCGCTGGGCCGATGCTTTGCGTACGACTATTACCAATGCACTTGGCCCAGGTGCTCAGAATCTTCGCGGAGATCCTCCCGTAGAGAAGCTACGTGTCACCATGCCACCTTGGGATGATAGATATCGAGCTATAATCAAAGGAGACAAGGCCTACAAGCGTGGCGATTTTGCTGGAGCAGTGGTATGGTATCGCCGCGCTGTCATTGAAGACAGAGCTGCTTATGACGCGCGTTATAAGTTGGGAAGAGCATTGGCCAGAATGGGCAAGCTCGAAGATGCTAAAGATGAGTTGGTGGCCAGCTTACAGTTGCGCCCCGAATATCAACCGGCTCGCGTGGCTTTGTATCGAGTAGACAGAGCCATACAAAAGAATAAATAGAGAGAGAGGACCAAGTGGCCAAAAAGAAAAAAGGTGGAAAGACAGAAGACAATCGCCCTGCAGGAGGTGCCCCCACAGAGCCATCTCTTGAATTGACTGGCGCTGCCCTTTTTCTCATCGCCGCCGTCATCTCTTTTGGTTATGCAGCACATTTTTATCTGGCCATTGACTATGCACCTGCTTTTGTAGGTCTGACACTATTCTTGGCTCTCGTTGGTTGGACCTCTGGCGGCGGAATGGGCGAGGCAAAAAACTTCGACCAGAAAAACGGCATTATCGGTATTGGCGTTGCACTCATCCTTTTAGTAGCAGTTGCTCCTCACACGGGTAATAGTTCTGCGAAGAGGACAAACTTGGCTGAAAACAGTGGTGGCAAAACTTGGAAACCATCTATGGATGATGTCCTGCCCAATAAAGGGGGAAAACCCACCAATCAGCCAATGGTAACTCCTCAGCCTGCTGGTCAGACTAGCCAATCGGCCATGGGATTATTGGCAGCTTTGAAAAATGCACCTCCAGCTATGCCTGAGGGACCTCCAACTGAAGAACAGCTGCAGCGAGCTGGCGAATGTGCTCGCCGATTTTTCTGGGGCTTTGTCAACAAAGACGCAGCCGTTATGGAAGGTGAAAGTTCTTTGGCCTTCGGTGACAAAGTCAATACCATCAATTTCCCCGAAAATTGGGTTGCTCCCACTGCTAGAGTCGATCTGAAAGAGATCCTGATCAATGATCAGAACTATGATGGTTCGGCCATCACAGTTGCCCTAACTGCAGGCCAAAGAAAAGGCAAGGTCGTCCTCACCAAAGACATTGACTGGGAGGTGACGGCTTTTGAGCCCGTCCCCTGAGCTTCCTCTGCTTCGCTGGCGAATATTGGCTGTCCTTTTGGCCGGTTTGTGCTGGGCAGCTTCTGTTCCTCCTGTTGATGGTGGATTGTTTCCCGCAGTATTACTCTTTCCTTTCGTTTTGTTTGGTCTAGAAGGCTCATCGTGGAAAGAAGGATTGCTCTTAGGTTTTCTTTTCGCCTGTACAGGATTGGCATTGGGCTGTTTCTGGGTCTACAACGTTTTTGGCTTCATAGGTTTTCTCCTCATTCCCATCGTCGCCATTAATCAGGTAATGTTCGCTATGGGGACACGTCTTCTCTTGCAGCAAAAGCAGTGCAAACGGTTCCTCCAAGTTGCCTGCTGGTGGACTGCCATTGAGTTCTTCCGTTCTGAATGGGCACCTCTGAGCAATGCCACGATGACCATTGGTGGTACGGTCCCCAATGGTTTCCTCTTGCAGCCAGCACGATATATAGGAGTTTATGGTCTCACTTTCTTGGCTGCTCTCTTTGGCTGTTTGCTCTATCGTATCTACGCTTATCACAAAGAGGGAAAAAGTCCTGCTAAAGCAGCTATCTTTCCTCTTCTGCTCATCATATGTTGGTCGGCATGTGGTCTCCTCACTCCACCAATAGAAGAGTCACAGAAGTCCATTTCCTGTCTTGCTGTTCAAGGTGAACGAGTGCCAGTAGACAACTACATCAAAACCAGTGAAGCTGGCTTGAAGGAGCACGGCAAAGTAGACGTAGTTGTATGGCCAGAGTGGGCCTTGAGGGGCATATTCATCGAAGATGAGCAGGCTTTACAAGAGAAGCTTGCAGCCTTCGTAAAAAAACACAAAGTTTTCCTCGTCTTTGGCAACAAGAGAAAAGATCCCACAGGTGGCTTTTTCAACACAGTCTTTGTCATGGATAGTCAAGGCAAGTTACTCGGACATGCCTGCAAGTCTAGGCCTGTGCCTTTTTTGGGTGACGGAAATCCTACGGCAAATCCTGACACGGTTACCACAGGACTTGGCGTTTTTGGGCTTCCCATTTGTTATGACGCAGACTTTTCCACTGTAGTCATAGGCCACGTCTCTCGTGGTGCACAATGTCTCATTATCCCAACTTGTGACAATCGCCATTGGGGATGGTTCCAGCATATGCAGAGAGTCCGTCTGCTCAGGCTGAGAGGAGTAGAGACGGGCCGCTACATCTTGCGAGTGAACACATCTGGACCATCAGTCGTTGTAGGTCCCAAGGGGAGATACAGAGAGGGGTACTGGAAGGGTGATGAAGGTTGTTTCAAGGCCCAACTGCCCTTGTTGAAAGACAAAACACCCTATGTCCAATATGGTTGGCTTTTCGGCCCTCTATGTATGTTCATTTCACTCTTGACTGTCAGCTCCGCTTTACGCAGAATTCGAGCCAATAAGTAACAATCAATAGCTCGAATTGGGGTAGATGTGACGCACTCTCAGTTGGTTCGACCAGGCTTTTCCTATCTTAAAGAAAAAGATTGTCAAAGGCTACACCAAGCGGCCTTGGAAATACTTCGACGCACTGGCTGCAAAGTTCAAGATATAGAAGGAAGAAAGCTCCTTACTGACGCAGGTGCAATTCTTGAAGGTGACGAGCTCGTCAAGTTCCCTGCTGACTTGGTTGAAGCTGCACTGAAAAGCGCTCCATCCTCTATCATCCTTTGTAAACGCGGAAGCAGCGAAACTGGGGCTATTTTGCGTGAAGGTCACGTAAATTTCGGTACTGGCTCTGACACTGTGAACCTCCATCATCCAACAGAAGGACGACGAAAATTCAAATTGGACGATGTGGCTGCCTGTGCACGTTTGGTCGATGGTGTTGAACAGTTGGCCTTCTGTATGTCCATGGGGATACCTTCTGAACTTCCTCCAGAGCAGCATTATGTCAGTCAGTATGCAACACTGGTAGAAAATACGACCAAACCAATTGTCTTCGTCTGTGACAATCTTCAGGAATGTGAGAAGATTGTTGAGATAGCTACGGCTGCAGCTGGCTCTCGAGAAAAACTTCGTCTCAATCCCACCTTATTGCTCTACTCCGAACCAATAACTCCTTTGACTCACAACGTGACTTCTACGCAGAAGTTGCTTTACATGGCCAAGGAGAGATTGCCCATAGTCCACTCACCAGCACCGATGATGGGAGGAACTGCTCCAGTAACACTAGCTGGAGGTCTAGCCATTGGATTGGCTGAGATTTTGTCCAGTCTCGTCATGCACCAACTGAAAGCCAAGGGCGCTCCATTTGTCTTTGGGGCAGGGGTACACCATCTCGATATGAAAACGACCATATCAGTTTATGGAGCTCCTGAATTCCAACTGGCACGGGCTGCTGTTGCTGATATGGCTAGGCACTACAACTTACCGAGCTGGGGATACTCCAGCTGCAGTGACGCCCCTGTCTTTGACGCACAAGCTGTTTCTGATGCAACCTACCAGATTCGCGACGCACTAATGATGGGAGCTAATCTCGTCCATGATGTTGGGTACATTGAGGCCGGTATTGCATTTTCTCCTGAGTTGGTCGTTCTTTCTGGGGAACTCATAGATATGCATAGACGTTTTACCAAGGGAATGGTCATCAGCGACGAAACACTTGCTCTCGGCGTCATACACGAAGTTGGTCCTGGTGGAAGTTTTCTAACGACAGAACACACAATGAAACACTTCAAGGATTATTGGTTCCCCAGTCTCTTCGAGCGTCGACGTTACGAGAAGTGGTCAAAAAAGGGCTCCCTTTCATTTATGGACAAAATTCGCGATAAGACGGTGTCTCTCATGAATGAACACAAACCTGAAGCCTTGCCCGATAAGGTAAAAGAGCAGATAAAGAGCATCATTAAAGACTGATGGTGGCACTTCATCGACCTTTCGGCTTAAAGTAATGGGAGATGAACAAAGGTTTCACTAAATATGTAGCCAAACGCCAACTACGGACGAGGCACGGCTCTGTAAAAGTTTACCTTGCCGTGCAGCGCGGCTTTGGTCGCGAAATCGAGCTGCGCATCATCGACGGTGGCGTAGAAGAGCGAAGCGAAGAGTATCTTCGCTTTTGTCGCGAAGTCAAAATCCTTGCCCAGCTCGATCATGAGAATCTGGTCAAGGTTCTCGACTTTGGCCGTGCTGGTACACGAATTTGGTACACAACTGAGTTCCGCAATGCCATCAACCTTGAAGCTTTGCTAGAAAAAGTTGCAGGTCCTCTGACTACTGCTGAAGTTCTCGAGGTTGCCCGTGCAATAGGTTCTGCTCTAGAGCATATCCACACGAAGGGCCATTTGCATAGGGACATAAATGCAACGTCCATCTTCTACGATTTGGACAACAAACGTCCTTATATTGCTGAGTTCGCTTTGTTAAAAGATTGTTCGAAGTACAAAATCACCCGTCAAGGTGATGCGTCGGCTCTTACTCGCATACTGACACCTGAGCTGGTCATGGCTACTCCATACAGTGTTCAAACCGATTTGTTCATGTTGGGTGCCTTGTTATATCAGCTGGCGACCAATGTGAATCCTCTTCTCCAAGCCGCTGATGGTATGGGATCTGATGTTGAGGAGCTCTTCAAATTCGATAAACCCAATCAACTCAACGAAGATGTACCCCGTTATCTCAATGACGTCATTATGACTCTTTTGGAACCCTTGCCTGAAAAACGTTACCAGACAGCAGCAGAGTTCCTGAAAGCTCTGGATACAGCTGGGGCTTCTGAAGAGGATGAAGCCTCTTCCATTGAAGTACAAAGAGCTTCAGTATTGGAGCAGTTCGATAGCTCAGTGAAAGCCAATCGTCCCAAAGAGGATGAAGAGCTCAGTTGGGATGCTCTCGGTATGACTGATGAAGAAGAAACGGAAGCCCAACCACAAGCTGCCAGTGAGCCAGAACCAGAACCAAAACCAGAACCAAAACCAGATACACAACCTATTAAAATGCCTGCACAGTCGCAGGCTGACATACCAACGAGGCAGATTTCAGTTGCCAAAACCAAAGAAGAGAGTGCTCCGGCAAAAGGTGGACAGCCACCTATTCCCCTGGCAGCCATAGCCGGTTTGGCTGCTTTTGTTGTCGTGGCTATTCTATTTGTTCTCTGGCCTTCAGGGAATACAACTCCAGGACCAGTTACTGGTGGGTACAAGGTCACTGGTGGAACTGCACAGACAAGGCCAAGCGGGCCTTTCAGCAAAGAAGAAGAAGCTCTTCTGGCTGTTGGTGAGAAGCTAACCAATTCGCCCATCACCAAGAACAACTTCATCAGACGTCTAAAAGTGCTCAAAGACTATGCCTTGTCTTTGGCAGACAAAGAGCGCAATGAAGTCATGCCATACAAACGGATAATGGCCATCAAAGTAGAGTATTACCGCCATCCTGATAGGGCTTGCGAACGACTGACCAAAGCCATAGACGAAGTCTGTCAGTACATAAGGAGTAAATAACGAGCTTATTCTTCGTCTACTTTGTAACGATAAGAATAGGCGTTGTATCCGTAGCCATATCCCGTGCCATAACCATAACGTCCAGCAGCTCGATGGAGGTTGGCTACAGCACCAACAATACGTGAATCTACATTGAGTAGACCATTGAGGCTGCGCACGACGGAGGGCGAAGAAACCATACCGAGACTGACAACGAGCAGTACGCCGTCAACGAGGGGTGCAAGCAGCAGCCCATCGGCAACTAGTTCCAAGGGGGGAGTATCGAGAAGGACGACATCATAAGTTCGGCGCAACTGCACAATGAGTTGCTCTAGGCGCGGAGATGTCAAAGCTTCGACGAAGTCTTTGTCCTTTTTACCTGCTGGCAACAACCAAAGGTTTGGAATGCCAGTTGATGTAATGAAGTCTTCAATAGGAGCATTTGACTTCAATGCCTGTAAAATTCCCACCTCTTCAGGCTGAGCGAGCAGAGAGCCTTGTCGCGGAGTTCGCAGGTCACCATCTACGATGAGAGTCTTTTTACCAATATTGGCAAAGTTAGCTGCCAAATTGCCCACTGTAAGAGACTTACCTTCGCCTGAAATGGAGCTCGTAATGACGAGAGTGGTCTTCTCTTCGCCAAAGCCAAGTGTCATCAGATTCGTACGTATTTTTCTGTATGCATCATTGAGCAGAGATTGGGGTTCATGGACGGCCACTAGTTTTTCGTCCAAGTCCTCAAATCTATCTGGGATGTTGTATTGGCTCACGTCTATGCGAGCAATGTTGCCCAAGTTTTTGATACCCAGCAAGTCTTCTACTTGGCGAGGTGTGTTGAGCGGTTTGTGTACGTGTTCAACAATGAAGAGAAGCACTATGCCAACAGCCAGGGCTCCCCAGAATGCATAAGCCAAATCTCGCTTGATGCGAGGGCTGAAAGGAGCAGTAGGGGGAGCTGCCACTTCGAGAATTTTGATGTCACTTTCGCGAGAAAGGATGGCAATCTGAATTTCCCTGAACTTCTTTGATGTATCAACATAGAGGTTATCCAAAATCGAACGTCGACGCTCAAGATCTGAAAGATGTTGCTCTTTGGCTGGTAATGCTGCCATGCGAGCTTGCTCTTCAGCGATTGATTTCCTCAGCTGTTCGACCTTCTTTTCAATGACTTGTATTTGACCTTCGAAACTGCGTTTACGGCTTTTGTAAGTGTCTGAATCACGATAATTTCGAATGGCGGCTTGTTCATTCTTTTGCAGATGATTTCTCAGACCATTAATCTCGCGTTGTTTCTGTTTGACGTTAGGATGATTTTCCGTGTACTGCGACATTAGCTGAGCTAACTGTGTCCCCAAGGCGAGCAAACGATCACGGCTCTGCCGATAGGCTGGATCGGTGTCCAATCCCAAGTCTTTGAGAGAAGGTGTTGCATCAAGGGCTGTCAAGGAGGCGCGATACTCTTGTATCTTCAGCTCGGACTGAGTGAGATGGGTGTTGAGTCTCTGGATATTTGCAGAAATTTGACTCTGTTCAGAGGCAATACTGATGACTTTACTATCAGTCTTGTAACTCTTGATTTTGTTCTCCAAATCGAGGAGCTCACCAGATATTGTCGTTAGCTGACGTTCGAGAAGAACCTGAACCTCTTTCAGGTTTTTCGTGGCCATCTCTTTCGAATATTCTTTGAGAGCCTCTGTCACTCGATTGGCGCGCTCAGCACAGCGCACAGGATTGGTGTCGACAGCCACGAGTCGTATCAGATTGGTGGTGTTGACGATTTGCAGAGTCAAACCACGGCTCAAGGAACCAATATTCGTTATCTCTAACTCATGTTCGTTGCGATAACCTTCTGGTTTTTTTCGAATGGCCTGTTTGTACGTATCGAGAGCCTTTTGCAGAAAGTTTCTACTATGGAGCAGATATAACAAAGTGTGGAAGTTCTGAGTGCGCGTAAATGCAGTCTCTTCGCGAATGTTCGTATTCACACCAACTTGCTGAGGAGTTATCTCGAAGACAGTACGCGCTTGATATAGAGGAACACGTCTTTTGTCCACGAAATAGGTTGTAGGCAAGGCTAACAAGATGGGCAGGATGAGAATCCACTTGCGTTTCCACAAGATATAAAAATATTCCTCGAGATTGAACTCTTGAGTATCCATACCTTCAGTTTAGCACGGAGAGAAGAGCACTCCTAGACTTGCTTTAGAAGACGCGGAAGAGGAGTATGGTTTGCAGGATTGGTGAGATGAAGTTCCTGATGACAGAAACGACATCTTTTCTTTGAGAACGTTTGGGCACGATGATGTAATCACCAGGCTGCAAGGGGATGTTCCTGTCTGTCCTGTTGCGATGAAGAATGTCGTGGACATTGATTTCGATCTTCAGGATACGACCATCTTCCAACTTACGTAAGATACGAACGTTCTTGATGTTGAGGCCATCTTCATCAGAGAGAGCCTTACCAGAGGCAATTCTCGAAGATGTACGAGCGAGGACGAGGGCTTCTACTAGTTTCATCCCTTGTCGATACATAATCGCATTGGAGATTGCACCGAGAACGTAGACCTTTTCACGCTCTTCTGGTTCGAGAATGAGAGTGTCACCGTGGAAGAGCAAGAGTTTTTCGTTGTCTTTGCCTGTGTTGAGGAGCTTGGTGATATCGAGCTCGAAGAGATGACCTTCAGCAGTCATTATGCGAGCCGTATATCTATTGTGCTGCACTGATAGGTCACGATAACCACGTACCTTGGCCAAGACGTCCAAAATCGTTGGGGGATGGTCGAATTCGAATTGACCGCCCTGAGAAACCTTGCCCAGTACCTTGATGAGGTGGACACGACGAATTCCAACAGAGGCGTTTAGGATGAACTCTTTCATCTTTTGCTGCACTCTGTCTGTGAGGCGTCTCAAGGTCATCCCGGAGGCTCTGAAATCGTTGATCAAGTTGTAAGAGAAAACACCACGAGGTGAAATGACCACCTTTTTATCCAATTCATCGTGGCCAGCAACTTTGACACGCAAAGCATCACCTGGACGAATTTTTCTTTTACTCATCTTGTCCAATTTGGTTTTCGAGCGCTCTTCAAAAAGTTGCCTGTCAGCCATACGGCGAGCTTCCACTTCAGAGAGTTTGGCTGGAACTACACGTCCAGAGGGAGTCATTCTGCCAGCCTGTGGAGCCGCTGCAACTTTGGGATCAGGACCTTCAGGTGGTAATCCCATACGTTTACGTCGAATGGCACGCATTATTTCTCTGGCGCGGTCACCCAACATTGGTTTCTTTTTCTTCTGCTGCTTTTTCGCCGTTTTGCCAGACTTACCCTTTTTATTTCCTTTGCCTTTGATGACAACAGGACCAGAGCCAGCCACTCTGTCAACATCTGGATGGATGAGAATGACTGCACGTCGGTTTTTTGCTTTTCCAGCGTCTGTTTCATTGCTTGCAGAGGGAGTGCGATTGCCATAACCAAAAGTAACGATACGACGGTGGTCAACGCCTTTCCTCTGTAGCTGAGCTTTGACTGTGTTCGCTCTAGAATGAGCCAAATAGGAGTTGTAAGAAGAGGTACCAGTGTCGTCAGTGTGCCCCTCGATGACGATTGCCGCTTTTGGTTTGCGTTTCAACTCACCAAGAATTGAGTTCACCTTGTCACGGGCTACTTGAGAGAGCTCAGAGCTACCATGATGGAAATAGACAGTAATCAACTCCACAGCACCGGAGCGATGTTTGGGAGTCGAGACTTCCACTACCTTTGTCGCTTTGGGAGTAGGAGTTACTACTGAAGTTGCCACAGGGGTTACAGTTACAGTTGGTGTGGGCACGGGAGTTGTGGGCTGTGGAGTTGGGACAACAATAGTTGGTGACGGAGTTGGTGTCATATTAGCGAGCAAAGAAGGAGTAGGCAAAGGAGCGGGGCCCACAGTTGGTCTTGGAGCAACTGTAGGTACGATGGGAGGAGTCGGTCTTGGAGTCGCCGTCTGTCCTTTGATTATTCCTTGGAGAATTGCATCAACTGAAGGATTGCCTGTTGGTGTTCCCAAAGGAGTTGGTTGTGTCAGCAATCCTGTGGGAGCAGGAGTCGTTGGCAAAACAGTAGGATTGGCAGCAAAAGTTGGAGCAACTACAGTTGGCACTGCAGTAGGAATAGCTGTAATCGGTTGAGGTTTGGCTGTACCTACTCCAGAGCGTTTCATCGCTCTCTTTTGTTTCTCCATACCTTCGACCATTCTTTGGACGAGGGCAGTGGCAGCCATTTGTGCACCTTCACCGATGATGTTCGTGTTCTCGAAACTGCGGGTCAAGTTGTCTGACCAAACAGTCTTTCCAGAATGAACATTAATGGCATACAAAGTGATTGAGATTGCCGAGACACCTTGACTCAACATTAGATAATCGTTGAGCGTGCCAGTGATGATGATGTCAGTGCCAGCAATTTTGCCAGCCTTCAAAATCTGGTCAAAGGTAGGTTGTGCACCCATGGCAACGCCAACAGAAGCCAAGGCTGATTGCATCTTTTTGGGAGCTACTACGTCAATGACCTGCAATTTGATCATTTCAGCGCCGAGAATAGAGGTGAAACTCTCGCCGTGGCCCTGGTTGCCCGTCAAATCAGTCAACTCCAAGAGGCCAAAAGTAACACCTTTTAGGTATGAAACATCAACTGCATGTCCTGCGCGGGGTGCAGAGAATAAAAACAATCCAGGCAATGCAAAAACGACAAGAAAGACGTTGACGACTAGCAGGATATGGAGCGGATACCTATTCATCCTACCTCTTTGCCCCCGTAATAAAGTGATATGCAAAAGACATCACGGACAATTAATTCCTAGTACTTGTATAGGCTATCGACCGTAGGCAAAGAGGACTTTACAGAAGATCGAACAATTTTTGACAAAAGTTATCTTCTTTTGCTGCCCAATTGGCCACAAGCGGCAGCAATATCCGCTCCGCGACTGCGCCTCACCAACACACCCTTGCCAACATTTTCGAGCAAAGATGCAAAGGCTGAAACCTCTTCATCAGTAGGAGCTTCATAAGAAAGAGAAGGGGAAGGATTATATTTGATGACATTTATTTTGCAGGGTAAATCAGCCAATATCTCTTCCAGCGCTCTGGCATGTTCTCTACTGTCATTCACTCCTGCAATGAGAACATATTCAATGACAAAAACTCGTCCAGGTCTAAGAGGATAACGACGAAGAGCTCCTATGACATCTGCCAAGGGCCAACGCTGGTTGATGGGCATGATTTCATTTCGTAAGTCATCGGAAGGGGCATTGAGGCTCAAGGCAATATTCGTACGAATGGAACGTTTGGCCAAAGAGTCCAGACCATCGACATGGCCCACTGTGGAGATGGTAATCCTATCTCGCGAGATCCCATAACCTAGAGGATGATTAAAGGTATCAAAAGCACCCATGACAGCTTCGAAGTTGTCAAAAGGTTCCCCCATCCCCATAAAAACGATGTTCGTTATTGGAGGAAGGGCGCACGCCTTTGTAAAAGTGAATGCTTTGGTAAATTGTGTGACTATCTCTCCTCGAGACAGGTGGCGGAGAAAACCCATTTGAGCAGTGCAACAAAAGGAACAAGCCATTTTGCAGCCAACTTGGCTAGAGACACAAAGGGTGGAACGCCCTCCCATGGCTGGCATCAATACGGACTCAACGGGTAATCCATCGCGTGTAAAAAAGAGGAATTTGACAGTTCCTGGATCTTGTCGAGAAATGCACACCTGCTGCAGTGAAAGCGGTGACACATAATAACCCGCCTCATCGAGAGCAAAACGCAAAGATTTGGCAACCTTGCGTAAATGGCGAGTTCGCTCTATATCACAGTGGGCTAGGGCGGAAAAGAGGCGCTTCGCTCGATTGGGGCCAGAGTCAAACTGGCCAACGAGAGTCTCCAATTCTTGAAGGCTCATGTCGCGTAAACATCGTGTCATTCGTTGACCTGTCCCTTGTTGCGTGATAGTCTGCTAGCCATTCTAGACAACTCGACCCCATAAGTCAGCATTGTGACTACAAAACGAGGAGGATATTCGATGAATAAAGAAGAAGTCCAGAAGGCGCTGGAAGAAATAAGACCAAACTTGCAAGGTCACGGTGGCGATGTTGAGCTCGTCGACGTAACTGAAGATGGCGTTGTAAAAGTACGTTTGCTCGGTCACTGCTGTGGTTGTCCTCACGCACAAATGACAATCAGCCACGGTATCGAAGCCCACCTCAAAGAAAAGGTGCCCGGCGTCAAGTCTGTAGAAGCCGTCTAATAGCCTTTACAAGATAAAAAAGCCATCCCAAAAGGATGGCTTTTTTTTATTGGTACCTAACTCAAGCAGCTGCCTTGAGACCTTTGTAATAAATGACAAAGTTACATTGAACGCAGCGAATGGAGCTGGGAAAGGTTCCTTTGGATAGTGCACGCGACTTAATCATCTGTGAGTGACAAACTGGACAGACCATAGTCGTTCCCTTCAAATACAATTACATACACTATCCCATCGGACAAAAAAAGACGACTCCTTAGGAAAATTGTTCGATTAGTTTAGTTTAGTTGGAAGCAGTTAGGGCCAAAGCTTTTTTTGCTCTTTTTACGAATGAATGGTCAGGATTGCCTTTGTTCACAACATTCCTGAGCAGCTTGTGACCTTTCTCGAACTCACCAAGGGCAATATAGACCATGCCAAGATGATATTGGCGTTCTAAGTTGCCCATATGACTGACGAATATGGTCTTTTTTTCAGCAGCCTTTAATGTCTCCAATGCCTTTTGATATTCACCGCGGCAGTAATAAACCCATCCAAGTGTCTCTTCAATACTTCCTGCAATCATAGGCACCGCTGCTGAAAGCTCAACAGCCTTTTTTCCGTGAGTTAGAGCTAGGTCTAGGTTTTTTCCCTTTTCAGCATAACAAAGGGCCATGAGATTGTGATAAGAGCAGAGCATGAGCGGATCATTCGTTGATTTCATCGCTTTAGCGACTTCAATGGCTTTATCATATTTCTCACGTGTGTAATAAATACCAGCAAGAGTGCTCAGCAAAGTCGCATCTTTCGGTTTCTTCTTCAAAGCATCCCAAAGAAGTTTTACGCTAGCTTCTTTTTTCCCCGAATTTTCCAGCCCCTGAGCTTTGATAGTCAACATTGTGGAGTTTCCCTGCACAATGTCAGAACCGAAAACGAAACCAACCGAGGAGGTGGCCACAATGGCAAAAACACCTATAATCTCGACAAACAGAATGAGACCCGATGGGTGTTGATAGCGATAATTACAAGCTTCACAACGTTTCAGGTCCAACTTTCTGGAGCTCTTTGAGCAAGCTGGGCAAACAAGAGTCTGTTGGCCATCACCATCGTCTCGTGTTTCTAGTGATGGCAACTCATATTTCAAAAGTGACCACTTTCGTTTGCCTACCATAACGAGAATGAAAAGGGCTGTTAGGACGATATAGACAAATGCTAACTCTGTCCACGAGACAAACTTGAGAAAATAACCACTGTTCCAACTCGTCAATACTAGTGACAAGTTGACAAAGATGTGGGAGACAATACCCCCAACCAAAGATCTTGAGCGACAGTACATTTAGAGCCGATAAAACCACTCCCGTTTGTAGTCCAATGGTTACGTTACGGCCAAATTGATGCAATTTGGCTCCGATCAAATGGCGTCTGCTCTTGTCGAAGCTCATGAGCATGTACAAAAACAAAACAGCTTGCAGACAACCTGTTGCAGTAAAACCGAGCAGAAGCACCATGTGCGATTGAAATCTGAGAATGCCAAGAAGAAACCCAAAAGTGATTTGCACTACAAATGTAAAGCAGAACAGGATCAGGCCAACTGGCAAAAACCAAGGTGGCGTAGTTGAAAACTCAGCTGCAGGATTCCTTTTTAGAAGCCAATTAACAGCCAATACGGCCACAACGAAGAACAAGGTCAATATTGCGAAGATTAATAGTCCTATCATAGATGCAATTCTAGCATGTAACTGGTGGCTTCAGCTTTCGCGACAATGATAATCAACTTCTCATTCAATTCCCTTACCAAGCACCGATTCCTTCCTGGCGAACAATGAGAAAAAGAGGAAACATGCTGAAAATCTCAGTGTTAAACCAATGTTAAGTTTCTTTTTGCTCTATCGTCGCGTATTGTCTTCGCCTGTCTTGGACTTGGATTAGGGATGGAGTCAAAGATGGGATTACCACAGGAAAGACCAAGAGAGCGTCTCTTCGAGTTGGGGAGAAGATGTTTGGCTGACAATGAACTACTGGCCCTCGTGCTCGGTTCAGGTGTACGGGGACTCAGTGCAGAAGGTTTGGCTCAGAGGCTTTTGGACCATTTTGGTGGTTTGGCTGGAGTGGCAGGCGCAACGACTGAGCAACTACGTGCCATGTTTGGCATTGGCCAAGCTAGGTCAGCTCGTGTTGCTGCTTGTCTCGAACTTGGGCAACGAATGCTGAAGTCAAAGAGCAAAGAGAAAGAACGTATTAGCTCAGCCAAGGATGTTTGGGAGTTGTGTTGGCCCAAACTCGCTTTCGAGCAAAGGGAACGCTTTCTCGTCATCCTTTTGGGTGGGCGAAATGATGTGTTGGCAGTGAGGACAGTTGCAGAAGGAACTAGGGCAAGCTGTGTCGTCCAAGCTCGAGAATTCTTTCGCCAGGCTCTAGTAGAAGGAGCATGCGGAGTAATTTTGGTCCACAATCATCCCTCAGGTGATCCATCACCCAGTGAAGAGGACAAAATCCTGACCAGAAAGGCAGCAGAGGGGGGCCAATTCATCGGGATCCCCATAATTGATCATGTCATTGTGGCCGCTTCTGGATACAGAAGTATGCGAGAAGAGGGCTACCTTGCTTGACAGCCAATGTCACAGACTGGTTACATGCTGCCGTCTACACGAATTCTATTACTAGGTATA
>CAZXTJ010000137.1:0-14722 GCA_964643655.1 uncultured bacterium | reverse complement strand
CAGCGGAGCGCACATGACCTCGCGGATACAGTAGTTGATGATGGAGTTGGTCGTCATCAGCGGATCTTCTTTGGCATTGGTGGAGACGTAAATACGGCCAGCCTCAATGGCTTTTCGGGCGATGGAGCGGCTAAAAGTCTCTCTTTCCGTGGCGTCGAGCTCGGATTCCATATTGCGGGCGTTGACGACCTCTAATTCGCCAGATTCAGCATTTTTGAGCATGATGAAGCCACGCTCGGCTTTGATGACCTGAAGAATTTTGTTGATGATAATGTCGAGAACCTCTTTGAGATTGAGCGTAGAGTTGATTGTGTAGCCAATCTCGTAGAGAATTTCTATGTCTTCCAGGGTCTGAGTAATGCCAGGTTTTTCATCCATTGTTGGGCGAGCACCAATGGCCGATTGACTGAGCTCGTCGACGAGCTGGGTCATCGTTTTCTTTAGCTGGTAAGACTCTGGGGCGAAATCAGGATTGGAGCGGATTTGTTCCAGTAGTTTGGCTGTCAAATCCTGGTCCATCTGGTTAAGGTAAATGAAGTCAGCAACACCGCCAACATTGATGATGTCCCCGTGGTTCAGGGCTGCTTTGGCCACTTGCACACGATTGACAAAAATATAGTTGGTCGAATTCAGGTCCTCGATGACACGGCTGCCGTCTACTTCGACAATTTGCGCGTGCTTACGAGACACCTGGTTATCTTTGACAGTGATATCGTTCTTTTGCAGTCGTCCAATGATGATTGGACTGTGCTCGAACGAATATTCGCAGTCTATTGAACCATCGACTATGCTCAACAGGATAGGCACGGTCGTCCTTCCGCCTCCCCCGTAATTTCAAAGTGAGATGCTATCACGGCCTATAGTACATGATCCAGAAAGAAGGCGTAGAACGTACAGTCTTATTCCTGCAAACCACCAATAGTCGACAAAAAGAGGGCCGACCATTTGAGGTCTTTTCGCTCGAGAGCCTGTCTGAGACCGCAATTTGCTAGTCGCAGAGCTCCGTCGAGGTCTCCCAGGTCTAGAGAGATAGTGATTATCTGATTGAGAAATTCAAATTCTTGGGCGAGGTTTTGCTCGAGTTGAGCAACTTCTAGGCCCGTAAAAGCAATTTCCAAGGCCTCTTCCATCTCTCCTCGACGGCGCAAAATGGTGCAGAGCAGACCCTGGAAGGTGAGTAAATTCCACATGTCGTCAATGGAAACACAGAAATGAAGACCTTCTCGGGCCACTCTTTCAGCTAGGGCAAGATTACCCGTTCGCCTATGGAGACCTACTCTGCGTTCGAGACTGAGGAGGGTAATATCGTGGAAACCGCCTTGGCGAGCCAATTGTTCACAGCCAATGTAACAAGCCAATGCTTCGTCATCGCGACCATCGTTGAAGAGATTGTCACCGTGGTAGAGCAGCGTTGTCGCCAAGCCTTCCTCTTTGCCCAATTGTTTTTCTGTTTTTTGCACTTTTTGGCCTTCCAGCTCAATTCAAAAAGACTGACTCAAAGCTAAAAGCACGATTTGTGCCACTCAGAAGGTGCGCTCGGGGGGCTAATTCGAGAAGATGGCAACATGTGAAACTATGGCAATAATCCTCAGCGTCGTTGCACCAAATCTCGCGAAAAGCTACGATGGAACAGAAGGAGCTAGAATATGCCGAAGATTATCGGGCCCAGCGTGTCACCTCGGGTGACGCCCGACATTAGTCCGCGGCCACTTCCTCGTTCTGTTGTTGATGTTTATGCATTGACTGAGCGCGATTTCCGGCGCCTCACCAAGGAGCTGGAGACAGATGAACGATTTAAGAAGCTCATAGACAAGGGAGTGCTGCGAAAAGTTCGTTTGAAGGGGAGAATTCCCCAACACAAGTATGAAGAATACATGGACGAAGCCCTTGTTGCTTTCCTCAAAGACAATGGCATAACGGACCATTACGACTGGCAGAAGGATTTCTTCGACAACGACGCTTTGCGGCAAAAACATCGTTTGGCAAAGAAATATGGAGTCCCAGTCGGTAAATTGGTGCCCATTTTGCGATATTGCGAATATCTGCGTGAATTGGGCACTGGTGCTCGTTCTATGCCCGTCAGCCTTGATACGGGTGCTCCTGATTTTCTGAAATTTTCTTCAGCTCCCCAAGATCTCTTTGATACTCAACCATGTGTCGAGAAAATCAGACGTTTTGTGGAACGTTATGATCTTTCGATGACAGAATTTCGGGCTCTCTTTTTCTGCCATGAGCCAGATGAAAACGAGATTGCCGAGAAAGTAGGGGCCTCTTTCCCAGAGATTAGGGCCATCCTTGGCATAGTCGAGCGTATACAGGTGCTCAATGCTTTTCAGTTGGATGTGCAAAAACCGACAAAATCGGCTGGTCGAGAAAAGGTCAAACCTGTGGCTGAATTCATCCACTCTGGTCAATCTTTTGATGTGACCCTGCGCTTTCTCAGTGATGATGTATATGACGTCAAATACCGTTTTGCCATGCCCCTAGAAAAAGAACCCAATCTTTCTCGCAAAGAGATGGAGTTCATCGACAGGTTAAAGGCTGTCAACCAACGGAAAAACTTGCTCTGTCGAATAATCATCATGGCTTTCCGTTTTCAATACAACTACTTGCTGTCCAGCGATCCCCTCGACTTGCAGCCCCTCAAGCAGACGCAAGCAGCGCGTATCTTAAACGAAGAAGAGGCCAGTATTTCGCGATTGATTCGTGACAAATTCGTTCGTTTGCCCGATGACTCAGTAGTGCCCCTGAAGTTCTTCTTCCGCAAAGTGGGCGACACTGTCAGTTCACTTATAAATGTGCTCGAAAAACGAGAGTTGGAAGAGGGGCGTCGCCACAGGCCTTTCACTGATGTTGAGTTGCAGCGCATTTTGGCTGAACGTTACGGCGTCAAATTGAGTAGGCGTTCCATTACTTACCATCGCAACAAAACGATGAAAGGTGAAAACTACTACGCCCGTTGTCAAACCATCGCCAAGAAAGAAGGCGATAGTGACGGAGCCTAAACACAAGGGTGCCAAAGAGCTCTACGACAAAGGGCTCATCTACGAGTCTGCCGGTCGTCTCAGTGACGCAACTGAATGTTTACGTGAAGCTCTGGAAGATAGTCCCGAAGAACACTACATCAGGCTGAGATTGGCCCGTGTTCTCGGTGCCCAAAGAGACGATGACGATGACTTTCGTGAAGAGGCCATCGAGCAATGTCGTCAAGTCGTTGAAAAAGACGACGTTGACAAAGAAATAGAAGCTCAATCTTGGTTTCTCATGGCTAGCCTGCTCGATGACAGTCCTGAACGCTACGAAGAGGCAGCCGAAGCTTATGGCAAAGGTTTGGCTCTCGACGACACTTTTATTGTTGGCCACAATAACTTGGGTGCAGTCTTGTGCGAACTTGCCCGTTTTGATGAGGCAGAGCGCCATTTTTTCAAAGCCATTCAATTAAGGCCAGAATATACGAAAGTATATCAAAATTTAGCGAAGATGTATTTTCGCTGGATTGGCCAAGAACGTTTGATGGATGCCATCAAGACGCTGACGGAAGAGCATCCCCAAGAAGCGCCTCAAATAATTAATAGATTGATGGTGGCCCTCGTCGATTTTGCTCGCCAGGATGCTTATGAAGATTTTTACAGCCGCGGCCATAGACTGAAAAACTTATTCTCTATTTTAGGAACGAGAACTCGTCGTTTCAAACGCAAGAGTGTGGCTGGTGAATTAGCAGGAGAATCTTTGGCCAAACAGATGGAAGGTTTACTCAAATCAATGCAAGAAGCCACAGAAGAGTTGAAGGAGTTTCTTGCCCTGCTGCGACCTCGGCCAATTGAACATCATCTCGTCGATTTGAACGAACTCATCCGTCACGTGGAAAATGTGATCACCGAGACAGGTGTACAGCTGACTACCGTACTTGCTGAACCTTTACCGCAAGTCGTTGGTTCGCCTGCAGCTTTGCGCGAAGCCATAGTCAATTTGGCAAAAAACGCCCTCGACGCGGCCACAGAGACAGGTGAGATCCGTATTTCTAGTCAGTTTGATGAGTTGCATCAAGAGGTCATCATCGCTGTAGATGACTCTGGTCCTGGTGTTCCCAGTACAAGTAAACGAGATGTCTTTCGGCCCGGCGTAACTACCAAGAGTGGTGGCAATGGATTGGGACTAGCAGTAGTTAAAAGAGTGGCCCAAGATCTGGGAGGAAGAGCAGAAGTTGCTGACTCAGACTTGGGGGGAGCACGCTTTTTGTTGTACATTCCAGCAGTCGAAGGTGAAGGAGCGGTCATTGGACGCGGTCTGGGTAACAGGCGCATTCAACAAGAGACCACCTCTAGCCTCTTTGCTGAAGAGTTGACCGAACCAGAAAACGAATAGGAGACAACATGCCTCGCAAGAAGCGCGCGGAGAAAACCCCAACAGGGGCACGCGTGCTCGCCGTAGATGATCAGCCACAGGTAACTGAATTGATTACTGAAATCTGTTCAGAACGTGGTTTTGTGGTAACACCTGCTCATAAACCTTCTGAGGCCATGAAAGCCTTGAAGAGTGATGAGAAATTTGATCTCGTCATCCTCGATTACAACTTGGGTCGCGGTAAAAAGAATGGCCTGCAAATGCTCGAGGAAATCAGAAAGGTCAACCAAGAGGTGCCCATCGTCTTTCTTTCCGGTGAGGGCACCATTGAGATTGCAGTGAAAGCCATGAAACTTGGTGCCATCGATTTCATCGAAAAAGATGAGATGGACATTCAGATGGATTTGGCTCTCGATAAGGTGTCCAAGTTACTGGCCACCTTGCAGGAAAACCGCGAACTCAAAGATGAAAACGCCAAGCTTCGTTCTCAAAATGATATCTACAAACAGGAAATCTATCGTAAATACCAGATAGTTGGCGTCTCAGAGGCTATGAAAAAACTCTGCGCTCTCGTCGAGAGAGTAGCTCCCATTCCGCGGCCAGTGCTCGTTCTTGGCGAGCGTGGTTCAGGTAAAGAGCTCGTAGCACAGGCTATTCACCGTGCTTCTCCGCGCAAAGGGGCTCCTTTTGTCACCATCAACTGTGCAGCTTTTGCCGAAGGTTTGTTGGAATGTGAACTCTTTGGACAAGAAGAGAATGCCTTTACCAACGCTCCTTTCCGGCGCGGCCGTTTTGAGTTGGCTGACGGTGGCACATTATTCATGGATGAAGTTGCCAACATGCCTCTCGAGTTCCAGCAAACAGTTCTACGAATTCTCGAGTACCAAACTTTCCAACGAGTTGGCGGAGGTAAAACCCTCAATGTTGACGTTCGAGTAGTGGCAGCAACCAATGCAGACCTGGCGAAAGAGCGTAAAGAAGGGAAGTTCCGCGACGATTTGTATGACAGGCTCGCCTTTGAGGTCATCCGTATGCCACCTTTGCGAGAAAGGAAAGAGGACATTAGGCCCTTGGCATATCATTTCCTCTCCCTCATCGCTTTGGAGGTGCCCGAGATCAAACCCCAGACCATTACTGACGAGGCTTTGGAGAAGCTGACCGAGTATGATTGGCCTGGCAACATTAGAGAACTCAAATATTATGTAGAGCGGGCAGCCTATCGTTGTGACAAAGAAGTGATTTCGATAAATGAATTGCCTCCCTTGGACCCAGGGGCATAATGCTGCTATCATCGTAATTAAGACCATGAAAGTTCGTTTATAAGGAGGATCTATGGGCTTCTTCAAGCGGTTGGGGCGCATAATCAAATCAAACATCAATGCTGTGCTCGATGCGGCAGAAGACCCTGAAAAGTCTCTCGAACAGCTCATTCGCGAGATGAAGAACAATTATAGAGAGGCTAAAAACCAAGTGGCAACAGCCATGGTGGACGAAAAGAAAATGCGTCGCAGCCTCCAAAAAGCTGAAACAGACGTCCAAAAGTGGATGCAGAAAGCTCAGCTTGCTGTACAAAAAGGTGATGATGGTTTGGCTAAGGCTGCACTGGGCAAGGCCAAAACGAGCAAACAGCTCGTTGTGGAATATACGAAACAGGTGCAGCAGCAAGAGCGAGCCGTTGCCAATCTAAAGGCAGCTCTCAGTGGCTTGGAAAAGAAAATCGAAGAGGCCAAACGAAAACGGTCCGTCATCTTGGCGAAAAAACGTACTGTCGAAGCAACACAGACAATCCACAAAACAGTGGATACACTCAAGGTCGACACAGATGCCTTCAATGAATTCGATAGGCTTGCTGAGAAAATCGAAGACATGGAAGACAAAGCCAACGTCATGCTCGAAATGAGCGAAGTGAAGTTGGACACAAAATTCGAAGAGTTGGAAGTTCAGGACGAACTCGATGACGAGCTGGCAACACTGAAGCTCGAAATGGGTATGATTAACGATCCTAATCTGCAAATCGAAGACAAGAGCAACAAGAAGAAGTCCAAATCAAAAGGCGTTGGTGAGCCTGAAGACGAGGACGAAGACGAATAATCAGGGCGCCAAATGAGTTTTGTTAAGCGCTTCAAGCGACTTCTGAGCGCCAAAGTTGAGGAAAAGGTCGAAAAAGAGACCGATCCTGCCAAAAGAGTTCGTAAACTCGTCTGCGAGATGAAAGCTCATGTTGCCGAAGGTAGAGCCACTTTGGCTATTGCCGTTCGTGACGAAAGACGGATGGAGCGCCAAGTTCATGGTGCCAAAAAAGAAGTGGAACGTTGGCATATCAATGCCAAACAAGCCCTCGAAGTCAATAAAGAAAGTTTGGCTCGTGAAGCCCTGAAACGCAAATTGGGTGCCAAGAAGTTTCTCGATGATCTCCTGCGAGAGTTGGAGAAACTGCGCGAGAACGTGCAGACCATCAAAAAGTTCGTCATCGATTTAGAGCGCAAACTGAAAGAGGCCCAGACGAGAGAACGTATGTTGTTGCAGAAACAACGACGTTTGAAGCAGGCCAACTTTCTCAAAGAACGATTTCCCGAACGAAAGCAAGAGCTGCTGCGGGCCGCCCTCGATTCTCTAGAGGATGACACAGACAAATTGGCTTACGAAACTCTTCTGTTGGAAGAGGATCCGCTAGAGAAACGTTTTCGTGAGCTCGAGGACAGAGAAGAGCTCGTTGATGACGAGCTTGCCGAACTAAAACGGGATCTCGATGAGGACGCCCCTACCCAGGGGCGAAAAAAGAAGAAAAGAAAAGACGAAAAATAGGCTTCACGAGCGGTTTTCGTCCTGTTCTATACGATACCTACGATTCTTGACATGAACAGTCGCAAAGATGGTACCATATTACGATTCGACGGGAGGCCCAGCCTTTGCCTGGCACTGAATCGGTTACTGGGACGACGCCACAAACAGATTCCACTGCAGTGTCGTCTCCCACAACGGACGCTGTTACTGGTCCAGCAGATGTGACCAATGAACCGTTGGCTACAGCACAGCCAACAGTTTCGGCGACCACTGCGGCCCAACCTCCCACGCCCAAACCATCAACATCTGGTGATCCCCGATTCCTTGCTTTTATTGGTGTCGTCCTCGTCATCTTTTTCTTGGCAGTCATTTATATGGGTATCAAAACCTGGCGTATGGGGAAAAAGAAGAAAGATGAGCCAGGAGGAGGCGTAGGACCTGGCGACGAACCACGTGGTATTGTCACCAACTGGCCTGGTCTCGATGGTTTGGAGAGACAAAATGAGACTCCACAAGGAGTACCAACTCCCCAAGAACAGCCAGCTTTGGGCAGTGTTCCTCCAGGAGCGCCTACTCCTCAAGAACAACCTGCCTTTTTCCCATCTCCTTCACCATCACCTGGTGGGCAGAGGATTTCCACTGAGCCTGGTGTCGTGCCTCTACCTGGTGAAGGAGCCCATGATGTTTTGCCCTCAGCTCCTCCAGGTACTCCACCACCAACGGCCGTTCCCCCAGCGGGAGCTCCTGCTGAAGATGACGATCCCATCAATAAACTTTTGCGTGATTTAGAGTCTCGGCCGCCTACGCCACAAGAACAACCAGCTGCCGAAGCTCATTATGCCGGTTTTACTCCCCAAGTGCAGCCAGCCACTCCAGGTGCAGCACCTGAACCACAACCCTTTAATGTGCCACCCATGGGAGCTCCTGAGCAAGCTGCAGCACCTGCCGAAGTTTCTCCCGTCTCTGCTCTTTTGGGTTCACCGCAGCCAGCGGACAATCCCTTCATGGCACAACCTGAGTACAGCCAGCCAGCTTCTACACCTCCGTCACCTTATGACGCCATGGCAGCACCAGCGGAAACTCCAGTTGGGTCACCCTATGGTGAACAACCAGCCATGCCGGCTCCTACTTATGCGGAAGAAGCAGTCGGTGCACCAGCTGCAGATCCTATCAGTCAGATCTTGGCGGGCTTGGATGCTGCTTCTCCTGATGGGCCACCTCCGCCAGAGCCAGCTGCACAACCAGAACAGCCAGCTTTTGGTGCTGACCCATATGCTGCGGCAGCCGATTTTGCAGCGCAACCGACGGCTGATCCATATGCTGGACAAGCTGCACAACCAGCAGGTGGTGAAGACCACTCTGCTCTAGACGATATTCTTGCTCGCGCAGCTGGTTTCTCAGAAGCCGAAGGACCAGCAACGACTGACATCGCCGACATTTTGGCCCGAGCTTCGCCCGTTACTGCCGAGGCTGCACCTCCAGCGGATACTGGCGCCATTCCATCTCATATCGTGGCTGCTGAACCGCTATCACCAGCTGATGCCGATATCAAACAATTCGAAGAGTTGTACACAGCCGATCCTTCCAACTCTTCCATCTTGGACTTCTTGGCCACCGAATATTTGGACAAGGGGTACAACAGGCGCGCCATCTTTGCTTATGAAAAAATCATCGAGGCTGACAACAGCCGTTACGATGCTTTTGTCAATTTGGCTGACTGTCAGGTCAAATTGGGATTGCTGGAAGAGGCTGTGCCCAATCTGAAGCACGTTTTGGGGCAGGCGGACATTGATGATGATACGAAGGCAAAAGCTGAGGCTTTGATGAGTGAAGCTGGCGCATTTGCCGACGAACCAGCAGTCTATACTTCCTCTCCAGGTACTATGGCACCATCAGTGCCCACTGAACCTGGTCTCCAGCCAGGAATTGAGAAGAAAACCAAAGCCCTCAGCGAAGCTTTGGAAAAACAGGAGATAATGACCGTTTATGGCGGTCAGGACGATACGGGCATAGACGCTGTCAAAGAGCAGCTCGACGCCGATCCCAACAATCCAATGTTGCTCGATTGGTATGCTTTCCAACTCTATTCGAACAACCGTATCATCGAAGCCATTCAGCAATATAGAAGGCTCGTCACAGAGTTTGACCCAACTCCGAATGCCCTTTATTACCTTGGTAATGCCTATCTCAAGCTCTTCAAGTATCGCGAGGCAAAACAATGCTGGGAGCAGCTGCAGTCTGACTTCCCACGTTCCAAATTGGTTTCCAAAGCTGAAAAGAAATTGGAACGTATTCACGCCCTTGCTCGTCGCGAGTTGGAGAAGAGGAAAAAAGGAAAAGCTGCTGGAAAAAAAGGCGCCTTGGGTCGAATTAGTCCCAAACGAGTGGATGGTAAAAAGAAGAAAGAAGAACCACTTTCAGCCATTGGTTCCATTCTCGAGCAACATGCTGAAGCTATTACTGCTGAAGAGGAACAGGAACCAATCTTCACTGAATATGTCATGGGTGATGGTTCTGGTGTAGATGAGGTGGAAAACCTTCTTGCCGCTGACCCTGACAACCCCGAGTTGCTCGACTGGGCAGCATTCATGAACTATACGAACCATAATTATGAAAATGCACTCAACCAATATAGAAGAGTGCTCGAGCTCAATCCTGACAATCCACAGGCTTATTATTACTTGGGTTCCATCTATGCTCGTTTGGAACGATATTCAGAAGCAATAAAAAACTGGACCGTTCTCGTCGAGCAATACCCCACTCATAAAGTGGCGGCAAAAGCGAGACCCAAAATCGAGCAGATCAAAGGTTTGGCAGACAAACCGGCGGCGCCTGCTTCTCCTGCAGCGCCGACGGCTGCTCCCCAAGGGGGATCGGCTATCAACGATCTCTTGGGACGGGCTACAGAAGCTCCGGCAGCTCAACCAACAATGGCTGACAAGCTGAACCAAATGACTTCAGAGCACAATGCTCTCGAGTTGGATGAGGCAGAGCGGGAAGAGCTCTTTACGCAATATGCTCAGGGTGATGGCACTGGCGCTGACGAAATTGAGGCTTTGCTCGCTGCCGATCCTGACAACTTGCAGTTGCTCGACTGGGCAGCATTTATGAACTATACGGCTGGTTGTTACGACAAAGCTTTGGGCCATTACAAACGTTGCCTCGAGCTCGATCCGCGCAATCCACAGACTTATTATTATATTGGTTCAACTTTGGCCCGCCTCGAGCGGTATCGTGAGGCCGAGCCTTATTGGCAGCGCCTCGTACAGCATTTCCCTGACCACAAGGTAACAGCCAAGACAAGGCCCAAGTTGGAAAAGATCCAGCAAATGTTGGCAGCTTCTCAGCCTGCGGCAGCAGCGGCTCAACCGGCAGCACAACCAGTGGCCGAGACCGTTGATGTGACTCAGTTGACGCCAGCTCAAGAGCAAGCTCTAGAGCAACTCATGGAGAAACAGACGCGCGACATCGATGAAGATGACAGGCGCAATCTGGTGGCCTCCATTGGTATGGATAAAGGGATTGTTCTGCAAATCATGGAGGGTGTCTTGCCCAAGATGCCCAACTCGCCAGAGTTGCTCGATTGGACTGCCTACCTCAACTACGCCTGTGGCAGGTATGACCGCGCATTGGCTCATTATTCAGTTCTGTTGAAGGCACAGCCTGATTCTCCTCAGGCTTATTATTACGTGGGTATCATCCTCTGTCAGCAAGAGCGATTTAGCGACGCCATCAAATATTGGAATGTCCTCGTGAAAAAATATCCCGGCTGTAAATTAGCCGAAGTTACGAGACCCAATCTCGAGAAACTAGCCATTTTTGCCTCCTAGATTGAGAGGGGGGTCCCCCATGGACCTGAAACTCATTGCTTTAGAAAAACCTGCTGAAATCAACGTCATCATCGGACAGTCACACTTCATCAAAACGGTAGAGGATCTCCACGAAGAGCTCGTCAATTCAGTGCCCGGTATCAAATTCGGTTTGGCTTTTTGCGAAGCTTCCTGTGACCGACTGATCAGACATTCAGGTACGGACGAAGCCATGAAGAGATTGGCCATCAAAAATGCCGAAGCTCTGGGCTGTGGCCACCTCTTTTTGATCTTTCTCGATGGTTGTTACCCCATCAATGTGCTCAATGCCGTCAAGGGCTGCCGCGAGGTCTGTCGTATTTTCTGTGCGACAGCCAATGATGTGAAAGCCATCGTCGTCGAAGAGGGCGAAGGTAGGGGCATGCTTGGTGTCATCGACGGACAATCTCCTCTTGGAGTAGAGACAGATGAAGACATCGCCAGTCGTAAAAAGCTGCTGCGTACGATTGGTTATAAACTCTAGTACCCACATGTAGTTACGCTTTCTCATTGGGTGATTTGATCACCTTCGCTCTGGCACGCAACGTGCAGAAGGTTCTGTGCACAGATTTCTGAACAGAGCGGAGAAGCCGTGAATACTACAGCACTAGAGCCCCAAAAGAAGACAGAAAAAGGGCTAGGGCAAATTACGTCAGTGGCGCGAAAAGCCATGGCGCCCAAGGCAGACGTCGTTCCACACGAGTTTTCACGTCTGCCAAAACGCAATAGTGGTCCCATTCCACTACCTCTGCCAGCTAAAACATCCCTGAAGCTAATAATCCAGATACCTTGTTTCAACGAGGCAGAGACTTTGGGGCAGACCATCGCTGATTTACCCAAGAAGATACCGGGCATAGGTTCCATTGAACTGCTCGTCATCGATGATGGTTCAGTAGATGGGACAGCTGAAGTTGCCCGCCAGTTGGGTGTTCACCATGTGGTGAAATTTACGAAAAACAAAGGTTTGGCAGCTGCTTTTGCTGCCGGTCTCGATGCGGCTATCAAAGCTGGTGCTGACATCATCGTCAATACTGACGCCGACAACCAATACTGTGGTGCTGACATCTCAGCTTTGGTGGGGCCTGTCGTACAAGGCAAAGCAGACATGGTCGTCGGTGACAGGCAAACGGATACCATTCCCCACTTTTCTTGGTTGAAAAAGCGACTGCAGAAATTCGGTTCCTGGGTAGTGCGCAAAGTGTCAGGCCTCGACGTGGCTGACGCACCTTCTGGGTTTCGCGCCTATTCACGGGACGCGGCTTTGCGTTTGAATATCGTTTCTGATTTTTCCTACACCTTGGAAACCATTATTCAAGCCAGTGAAAAAGATATGAAAGTAATGTCCGTGCCCGTGCGGACCAATCCACAGACACGGGAATCACGCTTGTTCAAAGGGATACCTGCCTATCTGAGACGGCAGGGAGAGACATTTACGCGCATATATTCCATGTATCAACCACTGCGGGTATTTTTGTCCATTGGGCTCTTTTTTGCCTTCATCGGTCTCACCTTGGAAATGCGTTTCTTATACTACTTTCTGATGGGTGCCGGACAAGGCCACATCCAATCCGTCGTTGCCGGTGGAGTCTCAATCGTATTGGGTTTCATCTGTATGCTCGGTGGAATGTTGGCTGACCTGTGCGCCATCAATCGCAAATTGCTCGAAGACGCGCTCTATCGTCTTCGTTTGCACGACCTCCGCTATGGTCGGCTGTGCACCGACTAACCCATTTCTTTCGCCGCCGCGGACTATGGTCCGCGGTATTTTTTTTGGGGGGGTAAATGTGGGTCTATCTAGGGGTTATGGGTCGAGCTGAGCTCTTCAGAGTTTAATGGACTCGACGTCGAAGCCGTCTAAGCCAGGACTCGTAGTGTGAGTTACTCATCAGAGGCTACAACATCGGATAGCGTCTCCACATAGAGGAGTGGGCCATTTCTCTTTGCAGTCTTTTGAAGACTGCTCTCAGACGTGATTTAGAGGGTTCGATGTCGAGTTTTAGCCCAAGCTAAATCAAGCTTGAACCAGAAGGCCCAGAGCCTTCAGCCTTGGCCTCAGTTTGCTCCACAATGGTTTGTCCCACTGGGCAACGGCATTACATTCAGCTGACAAGATTTGCTCGAATGTTTTGACGAGTCTAGCGATTTGAATGTCATGAGGCTGTTGGCGAGCCACTTTCCGCGCTGTTGCCACCAACATTGGCAGAATGTCGATAGACTTTTTGACTGTTGGTTTTTCTGGGTGATGAAGGCAGTCATAATAACGAAGCAAGATATCCAACTTCACTTTGAGGGCTGCTTCTTGCTGAGGTTCTCGCCGTAGGATTTCGTCTACATCGCGATAAGCAAAAGCCAAAGCCCCATTCTTGAGATAATTGACTGCACGGTGAAAGAGTCTTTTACTCGTCAAATTCTCTTTTTGTTTCTGTTTGCCTTTGTTGCACTTGAAGAGAGAAATGACTTTGCCGTAATGGGGAAGGTGGCGACTGTAGATGAGCTCTGCACCAGGCATTTCCATCATGCCAAAAGCCATACCTAGCAGTTGCTGGCGTTTGAGACTGAGTGTTACCGAATCAGCGACGATATAGTCCACCTTGCCGCTTTTAGCTAGCTTTTCTACCTCTTCAGGTGTGCAGGGAATGGCCACATATTCACCAGGTACGAAATAGTAATTTCCACCCAACAGATAAGGCATGAAAGGTTTACGAGCCAAAAACATGCTGCCTGGTTCTACTAGTTTCTTTTGAAGAATGTCTTGGGCAACTTGATGAGTTCCTGCTGAGAACAAGTTGCGTGTAGCTTCAGGAGAATAAGTGAGGATTGTTTTGTGGATAGCAGAGAAATTGGTCAGAACAACGAGGATGGCACAGAGTGAATAGATGTGCACAGGTTGGAGAGTGAAACGTTCTTTCAGGTGTGCGCAACCAATGGCAGCCATAAGGAAACTGATGGGCATCAATGGATAGACGTAACGTGCGTCCAACATACAGGGTGTGGCGATGGCATAAAGCAGCAATAGCTGACCGATGAAGAGCGTCAGCAGAGCAAAAGGCAGGTAATTCTTTTTCTCATCGAAGAGTGTGCCTGCTGCGGCCAACATTAGAAGTGTTAACAAGAGCCCCAACTCTTTGTATAAAGCTTGGCCGTAGGCAATAAAGTTGGTGACGAGTTTTTTACTGAAAGCTTGGGCCATAACCAACATTGAGCCGCCAATGACAGTGGCGTTTTTGCCCTTTTTACTTTCTTTGCCATCAATGGTCGAACCAACGGCTCGGACTACTCGAGTGACACCCATCTTAGAGAAGCGCCCTGTGATTGCCCAATGGCCCAAGCGAATGCGCAAATGAAGCAAAAATGGGGCGATGAATATGCTGAAAGCAAGGAGGGGAATGGCCAGCCGTTTACATGCTGGTCGCCAGTTTTCCCTATCTATAAAGAGCCATTTGACAGCTAGAGTGAAAAGAACGACACAAATTGCTGAGACACCAGCTTCACGAGTGATGTAAAGAAGCGCTGAGAAAGCTCCGGCTGCTGCCAGGGTTTTTGTTCCCTTGTTTTCCAGAGCTGCCACAGTAAGGGCAACAATAGAGACAAAAAGCAGGCAGAAGAGGGGTTCTGTCAACACTTGGCTGGCGTAATTGAGAACAAATGGATGTATTGCCCATAGTCCACAGGCAAAAAGCGCCGCATTTTTGGAGCAGAGTTTTTCACCAAGGTAAAAAAGAGGAATAAAGGTCAACATGGAGACC
>CAZXTJ010000136.1:4431-14765 GCA_964643655.1 uncultured bacterium | reverse complement strand
TCTGACAGCCTCTGTTGACAAAGACCATGCTGATTGTTTGGGCAAACGAAAGCGTATGTTGCGCCAAGTGGGGCTCATATAATGGGACAATTTCCAACGACGTGACATTGCATGTGTTTCGTACACAGTTAACAAGCCAGCCAGTTTATCCATATCAGGGGTGGTTTCCTTCATTAAAAAGGGTTCAATCATACGGGGTAGCTCATTGTTGATCACTAGCTGCAATCGCTCGACAGGCGGTACCTTGAGCCCTCGCAAAATGTTCCCTCCCCTTGCCACCATAACTCTCTGCGCGTCATGGAGAACGAGCAGGTAGGTTGCGGAACGTATCAAGGTAGGGCGGACGAGACTTGCCGCTCCTGCACTAGAACTGGCTTTGTTACTTTTTTCGAAGGCAGCTATCCAGTGTTCTGCCGCTCTTTTCATGCAAGAAACAAAAACCGAACCACCAATCACCAAATCCTTGAATTTGAGATCACCAAAGACCTGTGAACCAGTTTCGCAATCTTCTTCAGCCTGTCGGACCAATAAAGGTTTTGCGATAAAAACGGGTTTTTCCTGCTTTACCCTATCTATAACACTGGGGGGAACATTGATTGATGAATTTTCAACTTTTCTGCTGCGAAAAGCCAAAAGCAGGCATAACAGGATGACTACAATAGTTGCATAGAGCGGGATTTTGTTGGGGCTTTGCTCTACTTTTCGTTGCTTCTTTGTTGTGGGAGTTTTAGTTGGGCGAGTTTTAGCTTTCTGTTTAGGTGTTGTTTCTTCCAAGGGTTCATTGACTAAGTTCAATAGGGCATTACCATCACCAAGACGTTTGGCTGGTTCAACTGTGCAGCAGGAAGAGATTATCGAGTGAAGAGGTTCTTCGATTTCCTTGTCGATAGGTAGGGGTTTCCACGTTGGTTTGATAACCTCATTGAGCCAAGCCATTGAATCTTTGGGTATGGGATGGAGGTGTTTACCAGACAGAGCAAGATGCAGAACGAGACCTACCTGATAAATATCTGAGGCAGCAGTAAACTCATCACCGCGAAACAATTCAGGAGGATAAAAAGCCAAGGTGCCCAACAATTGGCCATCAACAGTAATCCTCGTAGCGTCCAATGTTCGCACTAATCCAAAATCCATTATGAGCCATCGGCCCTCATTGGTGCGAAAGAGGTTTGCAGGTTTGATGTCACGATGGATGAGTTTTTGGTTGTGCAAGTAAGCAAGGGCAGCGGCGAGTTGATGGATTAAAGCCAAACCTTCTTTGGGGGAAAGGATGTCTCTTTCGTCCAAAATCTCAGTTAAGCTTTGTCCTTCTAGCAATTCCATTACGATATAAGGTGGACAAGCAGTCGAATCAAACTCGTAAATACGTACCAATCCTGGATGGCGAAGTTTGGCCAATATCTGAGCTTCACGGCGAATGCGTGCACGCCCTTGCATTTCTTTTGAAATCTCTTCTTTCAGGAACTTGATGGCTACATTGCGTTTGAGCTTTTTGTCACGCGCTTTATATACAGAACCCATTCCACCAGCGCCGAGGAATTGGAGCTCCTCGTATCGCTCACTATTTATGGGTGGCTGTATATGTTCGATCACGCCTTCTTCCCTGACAGGTTATGTTTGGTAAGCAAACGGTAAAGCGAAGTGCGTGGAATTCCAGCATTTCGAGCAAGGGCACGAACGTTGCCATCGTTTAACATGAGGCTTCGTTCGAGGAATGAACGTTCAAATAGATTTTTGGCCGTTTCAAAATCATCTGGCATGTCCTGCAAGAGCATGTCACTTTCGCTAATGGTGGGAGCTCCTTTGCCACCGATTGGTAAACTCTCTGCACGAATGGCAGTTCCTTTTTCAATCACCACCGCTCTTTCAATGGCATTTCGCAGCTCACGTACATTGCCAGGCCAGGTATAACTCTGCAGAGCTGCTTTCGCTTCTGGTGTGAAGCCTGTCAGGTTTTTGGCACAGCTTGTGGCAAACTGACTGAGGAAATATTTTGCCAGTGGAATGATGGAATCTTTGCGATTTGTCAACGCAGGCAGCTCAATGCGGAAGACATTAATTCTGTAGTAGAGATCCTGTCTCAACGTACCTTCTCGCACTGCTTGTTCTACATTGACATTTGTGGCGCAAACGAGTCGAACATCCAGATTGATTTCTCTAGTATCACCCAGGCGCCTTATTACTCTCTCTTGCAGCACTCGCAGCAGTTTGACCTGGAAATCTAGAGGGAGTTCTCCTACTTCATCGAGGAAGATGGTACCTCCTGAGGCCAATTCGAAACGTCCCATGCGATCTTCATCAGCACCAGTAAAAGCTCCTTTTTTGACACCAAACAACTCGGCTTCAATGATGTCTCTTGGCAAGGCTGCACAATGTACGGGGACAAAAGGTCCATGGCTTCTAGGTGAAAGACGATGGAGCGCTCTAGCTACCATTTCTTTCCCTGTGCCCGTATCACCAGTGATCAAGACTGCAATATCTTGCTCAGCAGCAGCTTGGATTAGAGTCTTCAGTTTTTGGGAATCTTCACCTTCACCCAAAACCAATCGGTGTTCCTGGTAAGAGAGTTCGCTCAGTGCCTCTACGCGGCCTTTGGCTGCAAGTAGCTGAGTCCTCGTTCTTTTGGCTCCCGTTAGCTCAGCAGCCAAGCCAATAATCGTGTCAAAGAGATTGCGCTGACCAGCTGTTACAGGATTACCAGCTCTGGGCATGTCGAGATAAGCAACACCAATGGTCTTTCCGCTACTGATCAATGGTCCACAGACAACAGTGCGCGGTTTGTCTGCAACGGCCAGACTTGCAGCTTCTACACAAAGGGCATCACTTGATGAATCAAGTATGACGACTGTCGATTGGCGATCGATGACTTTTGTACAAACTGTTTTGCTGATTGCAGCGCGTTCGTTCTTGTCTGCCAAATTATGGGAAGCGACAGGAATGAGTGGTCCGCCAGTCTCATCATCGAGCAAGATGAAACCGCGCTCTGCTTTTAACAAATCGACCAAACCAGATAAAAGCTCTTCGAGGAGTTCCTTTGGAGAAGGGGAATTACGCAACTTTTCCAAGAAAGAACGGAAAGGTCGCCAATCAGCTCCACCGCTATCTTCTGCTCCTTCGGGAATGGGGCGAGCAGGCCCTGGAGTAGGTAGCTCCTTAGTCAGTCGTAGTATGGTAGAGCCAATTTTGAGAACGTCATCTTGCTGTAGAACTGCAAACTCAACAGCTTTGCCGTTGACGACAGTGCCTATCGTGCTACCTAAATCACGAATTTCGACAGTCTCATTCCTGCGTTCAATACAAGCATGTTTGCGCGATACCTGAGGAGCCAAAAGGACAATCTGGCTATTTTTATCGCGCCCTAATATGGTCGAACCTTCTGGAATGAGAAAAGCTGTTTCAGAAATATCTGCTCCAGTCCCTTCGAGGACGAGCCACCAATCCATAATCTTCCTCCAATACCCTACTGAAGGAGTGTACACGAGCTGGTTCCAGATTGGTACCGCTGAAATCGTCGAAATGGTTTCAATTTGGTTCCAATCGTTTGACATCTTGTGTCAAACACTGATTAATACAGCGCTATTACTTTGGCAGTGCCTTTGCATTTACTCTGGCAACAATCAGAATAACGCCGGAGGTCAAAATGAAACTTTTCACACTCGTTCTCTTGCTAATGGTCACTTCTTTCGCTCACGCTGAAATCCTTTCCTTCGACAACCTCGAAAACAGCAGTTGGAATGATGCACCTGAAGTTACAGAAACGAGAGAAGAGCTGAGAATACCTGGACTGAGTAAAAGCGAAACAACTCAACTCTTTCGTTGGTTGGTTCGTTTGGAAAAAGACATTGATGAGCTCGGTATGGCCATTCATCGCGACAAGTTGGCACTGAAAGAACGCAAAAGCAATCCAAATGTTTATAGTGATGTGCTCATTCACGATCGCTCATTTACTAATGAGTGGAGACTGAAGGATTATATTCAGAACACTTTCAAGGCTCACCTGGCAGTACTCGAGCCGCTCTTGAATAAACTTCACTCCGTTTCTGAAGGTTTCGATATTGATGGTGAGAAGAAACCCTACACATGCATAGTTGACGTCGTTGAAAAACTAACAGGTGACATTGAGACTGATGCAGGAAAAGCTGAATGGACTCAGCTAGAGTATGCACTCAACAAACTCGAGGGTGGCAAACCCTACATTATGATGAATGCCAAAAACCGCTGTGCGGCCATCAAGAGAAACCTGAAGAAGCAATTCACGGGATTTGAAACAATCGAAAACGAAGAAGCGAAATTGGTAGTTTCAGCAAAAGCCGTTCAGTCTCCGTCAGATAGAAGCGCATATACGTGGATGATCAGAGCACTCGTAGATCTCAAAGCCATCGAAGCGCAGGCTAAAGTTGATAGTAAATATGAATATCGCCTAGCAGAGAACGAAGTAATCATTCACGATACAGCTGGAATCAATGAGTGGTATCTCAACCCTTTCGCCCAAAGGGCAATCAAAGCCTATGTTGCTGTTCTGTCCAACCATTTCAAGAGTTACGATAGAGCAAGTGGTGAGACCTATTACCAGGCAGTCCTCACAAAAATGGAATTGTTGAACAAGAGTCTCAAAATGGATGCTGGCCGTGCCAATCAAAGTGCACAAGACAAAGCCTTTAAAACTCTCATAGAAAGAGCTAGTTACGCAGCCAAGTTAATGAAGAGTGCAATCGAAACAAGAGCTACTGGTAAGAAGCAATTCACAGTGATTACTAATAGCGATTGTCTCAAGCAAGCAGTGGCAAACACTCTTTATGGCATTAGCAGATAACTAAAGGACAAAAACAAAACCTTCATCGCCTACAGGCTGTATTTGACGGCCAAGCTTACGCGACAACAGCTGAATGAACATTTCGAGACACTGCCCGACTGTAGTCGATTGCAGTGTCTCTCTCTTTGAGACAGAACCTGCCGAAAGAAGTAGTTGTTCGAGGAGGGCGCACTCTGTAGTTGAAAGGCGAACTTGTTTGTTACCCATTACTACGAGGCGGCGTTCCGTATCCAAAGAAAGACCATCGACTTCAATCTCAACTTTTGGATCTTCAGTGCGCTCGAGTATTGCCGTTACCAACTCAGGTAAACGTTCTCTGTACAAAGAGGCTTCGAGGACACCGTCTGCTCCTAATTCAATGGCGACAGCTTCAATATCAGGTTCTCTGTTGGAGATGACCAGCACAGGAATGTTTCCTATGACTCTTAGTTTGAGTAGGGTGTAGAGGCTTTTTCCTCCACCAACAGTGATGTCTACGATGGCAAGGGAGTAATCGACAGGCCCAGAGAGTGTGTCTGTTCTTTTTACTCTGTGTCCCAGAGCTTGCAGCTGCTTTTCCAAGCGAGAACAAAGCCCACCGTCTTCTTCAACAATGACTATTCTGGCCATGCTGTTTTTTCTCCTTTTATAAATTATGCAGGAAAATAGCTGTTTTGGGGCTTTTTGCTAAGTAAATAGTTGTAAATCTGCGCCTTTTGAAGCCTTTACACAGATTTACAAAGCCTTAAGACCAATGAAAGACGGTGGTGGCTATAGTTTTTTCGACATTACTGTTCCAGAAAGGAGCTCCCATGAGAAGACTCACTCTAACACTAACTTTCCTTCTTATCATTGGATCATGCCAACTGCTTGCGCAAGATTACCCAACAATCGATAACTGGGAATACGGCTCTTCTCAGGAATCCACTTTGCCTGGGTACAATGAACTGAATATTACTTCCAATGGCACCTCTCAAGCCTATTCAGGTCAACGCAATGGAATGCCCCCTCATAAGAAGGGACCATCTTTTCAAGGATTTTTGTTCTCTGGTTCCGAGGGTTATCAACTCGTAATGATTCATCTTGGTAAAGAGCATGGAATGGTTCGGATTGGCGAAACCATGTATCAACTGTCCAATATACAAATGGTTCGCAATGAAGAGACAACTGCAAGTGATGGAAAACAAGTTGTTGCTCAGTTTCAGGCATCATTAGTGTCTCCCAACACAAGTGCTACGACTGAAACGGCTTCTGCCGGAACAATCCAAGGAGCGATGGTCGTTTTTGGCACTGATACTCAAACTCAAGAGGGAGAAAGACGTCCTAGACCCAAGCCTATGGTTCTCGAGGCTGCCATCCAGACGTCTGATATAAGCGGTAGCATCTTGGCTTTGCCAAGAGGTCCACGAGGGCCTAAACCCAAGCATCCCATGGGTGGACGTCAAGTAGAGGGTTATCAAGAGCAGTGAAACTACGCCACACGACGGTTGAGAGCGGGGCAGAGTGGTCCCTATCCCGACTCGGCCTTATCTTGCGGTCCCCCTTTCTTTGAGAAAGGGGGGCTTTTTTCTCTCTTTAGCCTGTAAAATAGAGGTTGGAGGAAACTTATGACAGCATCACAGCCAATATTAGTGATTGATGATGATACTGAGTTATGTGAGTTATTGGAAACATATCTGTCAAAGGCAGGTTTCTTAGTAACATCGGTAAATGATGGAGAAAAAGGGGTAGAAACGGCACTGTCTGGTGATTTTCACCTCATCGTTCTTGATGTCATGTTGCCCTCAATCAATGGTTTTGATGTGCTTCGCAAGGTGCGAGCTGAATCAGAAATTCCAGTGATTATGCTTACTGCGCGTGATGAAGACGTAGATAGAATTGTTGGTCTCGAGTTAGGGGCAGACGACTACCTACCAAAACCATTCAACCCAAGAGAATTGACAGCACGCATTAAAGCCATTTTACGACGAGCAAAATCTAGCCCTAAGGAAGACATCGAAAAACTCTGTGTTGATGATGTTGAAATGGACTTTGGTACACGACTTGTTACTTGTTGTGGTGATGAGATTGAACTAACGACTACTGAGTTCGCTCTTTTAGAAGTGCTTCTGCGTTCTGCAGGCAAAGTCGTCAAACGAGAGCAGTTGTCAGCCAAAGCATTGGGAAGAAATTTGACTCGTTTTGATAGAAGCATCGATGTGCACATAAGTAAGTTGCGGAAGAAGCTCGGTGGAAGAGCAGATGTTGGTGAACGAATTCGAACAATTCGTGGTCTTGGTTATCAGTACACATTACCTAGAAGCTGAGCCATTTCTATGCGAGTAGGTAGTCTCTTTACAAAAATCTTCCTTTGGTTTTGGTTTGCCATGTTGCTCGTTTCATTCACACTTGGCTTGGCTATGTGGTTGACGCGACCAGATTTTCGTTTTTTTCGCCGCATGGATAACTATAGAGATATGTTTCATGCCATGGGGATAGTTGATTTGTACGAGCGAGGCGAACTCGATGAAATGGAAGAGAGTAGGCCTGGCATGCCTCCCTTTCCGGGAAGAAGCCAACATCTCATTGTCGACGAAAGCAAAAAAGAGATACTTGGCCGTAGTGTCGACAATTCACTGATGGATGTCGTTGAGAGTGTACAGCGCGATGGAAAAGCCATCGAAGGAGTGTTGGGCAAGAGGAAATATAAAGCGAGGGCTGTCTTTTCTGATAGTGGAAAGCACTACACCATCATCTGTTTTCAAATGGAACCACCCAAAAGAATGCCAAGGCCATTCAGCTTTATGATGCATGGGCATTGGACGAGTCTTCTCCTTCGTTTAGTTCTTCTATTATGCACGACTTTCTTTCTTTGTTATGGTCTCACTCTATATTTCACAAATCCAATCTTGCGATTACAGAAGGCTGCAAGAGCCTTGGCTCAAGGAAAACTGGGCCATCGTATAGAGGCGGACATGGCCGGACGTCAGGATGAGTTAGTTGATTTGGCTCAAGATTTTGACATCATGGCAGAGCGTGTCCAGGAATTGTTGAGCACTCAGCGAAGGCTTCTTGGTGATATTTCCCATGAACTTCGAACGCCGCTTACTAGGCTGAACGTGGCTTTAGAATTAGCAAGAGAGAGTTCAGGTTCTGAAGCTGAAGAGCATCTTGATAGAATAGAAAGAGAAGCCAATAGGCTGCAGGAGCTCATTGGACGCATAGTCACTCTCGTTCGATTGGAAACAGGCGGAGATCATTTTACTAGTGGCTCTTTGGATTTGGGAAAACTAGTTGAGGCCATTGTTGCAGATACTCAGATAGAAGCCAAAGGACGTAAATGCACAATACATACCTCATGTAACGAGTTTTGTAGTATTTTCGGCTCTCGAGAGTTACTGAGAAGAGCTGTTGAAAATGTTTTGCGAAATGCACTTCGTCACACGCCTGAAAAAACTTCAATAGAAGTTTCTTGCACAAAGAATGAAAAGAACATCTCTATCGTCGTACGAGATCATGGGACTGGTGTAGATGAAGCACAACTCGAAAAGCTCTTCGAACCTTTTTACCGCTGTGAAGAAGCGCGCGAAAGGAGTCGGGGTGGTGTTGGTTTGGGGCTTGCCATAGTGAAAAGAGCTATTGAGTTTCACAATGGTTCAGTGAAGGCAGAAAACTGCGAGGATGGTGGATTGAGAGTCACTTTACAGTTACCAGCCGAACAAAGCGCGTATGACCTGGAAGCTGCAGTCAAGGACGACGGTGTAGAAGCCTGAAATACTCCTTGTATCGTTCGTGTTCGCGTTCCAACTCTTCATATTGTTTTGTCAGCTCTTCTAATATTCTGCTTTCTTTGTCTGCCTCTTCTTTTGTTTTTCTGTATTCTTTCCTTAGTTTTCTTCCTTCTTTTTCTAGTTCGTTCAATCTTTCGAGGAAATAGATGTAATCGTCGTCTGGTTCATCAGCAGGAAGGGAAGGTGACATTGTGGTCACTGCAGTCGGAGAAGTACTGGTAGTTGCCCCTAGTGAAGGTGTTGATTGATTACTTTGCCCCTTGAGGCTAAAGCACAAAATGATCACTTGCAGCACAATCAATCTTTTAACGAAGCTAATCATCGTTTTACCTTAGATTTCGATAAAAGAGTTGATAGTCTTCGCGGTATTGGCGATACTTCTCTTTACGTTCTTTGATTAAACGCCTCATCCTTCTTGCTTCTATTTGGGCGGTGATGGCTCGTTTATACTCTTCATTTATCAGGCGTTTTAGTTTCTCGTTTTCGCCTGTCAACTCATCCACTTTGCCTTCTAATTCCTCAATCTCACGTTGCCGTTTTGGAGAACGTTTTTGCCGAGATAGTTGGGGCGCGACTTGTTGTTGGCGCTTCAATTCCTTGTCTATCTGAGCGAGTCTATTATTAGCGAGCTCTATCGTTTTGTTATTGGAACTCTCCTGACTCAGATGGTGGAAGTGTTTCCTGCTGTCCTGTAGGCGTCCTCGTAGCAGAAGCAAATCAGCCAAGAGAAGACGATATTTCTCTTCGTTTTTCTTTTTGGTAAATATCTCTTCGGCGTCATCAAGCAAACCACGGTCATCATAGGCCCAAATCGATGGATCACGTTGTTGTAATGAGTGGAAGCTCTTGTAAGCTTCTTCTACGTTGCCGGCTTTGTGCAGTTCCATTACTTTCTGCCAAGGAGATGCCGCGTACACGACTGAGCATAATATGAGTATGAAGAGAATCGAGCTTCTCATCTGTGCGCCTCCTAGTTAAAAAATAACGCAATATACAAAAAGCGCCCCCGAGTTACTCGGAGGCGCTGTTTAAGCTAGCTTAATACTGGTCTGCATATTCTTGACGAATGGTTTTATGTCCCTCTCGCGCACTCTTTAGGGCTTTTTGAGCTGCGGCAATTGCTTTTGTGTTACCAGATTGCATTGCCTGTATTAGGTTCTGGTGAGCCTCTCGAACGGATTGTCTTGACTCCTGCAATCTCGGATCGTTCCTAAGGGCTTCCCGTGCGGTCTTTGCAGCTTTCCGTTCAGTTTCATTGAGGCGACCATCGCCATCTTCGTCAAATCTACTCAAAAGGCGCTGCTTTCTTTCACCGTTGTCACGGCTTCGTCCCATTAAGGCCGGAGAATTTTGACCAAAAGTCATCCCTTGTCCCCTTTGTTGGGGGGGCTCAGGTCTTTCGTCTTCGGAGAGGACACCGTCGCCATTAGTGTCGAACTTTTCGAGCATTCTTGCTTCCATAGCCTCGTGTGCTGCTTCACGTTCAGCTTCGCTCAATTTGCCATCACCATCTTCATCGAACTCTTCTAACATACGTTGATGATGGTCGTCGTTTTCTTGTCCAGGCGCGTGAGGTCCCATTTGGCCACCTTGTTGTCCCCTTTGCTGGGGAGGCTCAGGTCTTTCGTCTTCGGAGAGGACACCGTCGCCATTAGTGTCGAATTTTTCGAGCATTCTTGCTTCCATAGCCTCGTGTGCTGCTTCACGTTCAGCTTCACTCAATTTGCCATCACCATCTTCATCGAACTCTTCTAACATACGTTGATGATGGT
>CAZXTJ010000136.1:0-4331 GCA_964643655.1 uncultured bacterium | reverse complement strand
CGTCGTTTTCTTGTCCAGGCGCGTGAGGTCCCATTTGGCCACCTTGGCCTCTGCTGCGTGAAGCTCTTTGACCTTGTTTTTTTTGAGGTTTTTCGTCCTCGGAAAGCACTCCATCACCATTGGTGTCGAATCTCTCCAGCAATCTCGCTTTTCGTGCAGCCTTTGCTGCTTCGCGTTCACTCTCATTGAGTTGGCCGTCTCCATTAGTATCAAATTTCAGAAACAACTGCTGACGTCTTTGGCTATTTTGTCCACCACGTCTACGGCCCTGATTGCGGCCTCGTTGCAAATTTTTATTATTGCTCGTGTTTGAGGAGCTCGAGCTCAACAAGCTTTGATTGGTATACCAAAATTGGGCAGACGCACTGCTAACGCACCATAACGAAGCATTCAAAAATAGACTGATAATTAGGACAAAGTTCTTCATTACTGTTTCCTCCTTACAGGGGCCTTTTACTTTGGTAGGCATATGACGAGAATCAACGATTGTTGCTCCTTTCTCAGGCGTGTGTTTTTCCTGTCATTTAATCCTACGGTGGGAGCTCTGTTAGTGGAGTTAAGGCACAGTAAAACAATGTAAAAGCGCCTCCGGTTTTTCGGAGGCGCTGTCAGATTCGTCAGGGTAAAAATGGATTATTCCTCGGACTCAGAAGAGTCAAAGCTGTCTCGGTTTCTTCGTCGTCTTCGTTGTGGTTTTTCATCATCTGAAACGACGCCATCGCCATTTTTATCGAATCTTTTTATAAACTCTGCTTCTCTATCTGCCCTTGCTGCTTCCTTTTCAGTGTCACTAAGTTTGCCATCACCATCCGTATCATACTTCTTGAGCATTTCTTGATGACGTTGGTTTCGACTACCAAATCGTGGACGTCTATGTGGTCTTTCATCTTCTGAAAGGACTCCGTCACCGTTTTTGTCGAACTTTTTCAGTAGTTTGGCTTCTCTTTCAGCTTTTGCTGTTTCTCTTTCAGTACTACTGAGCTTTCCATCACCATCAGCGTCGTACTTCTGAAGCATCTCTCTGCGACCACCACGACGTCTTCTGTTTTTGCTGTGTTGAGAAGTATCAGAATTTGTAGATGAAGATTTGTTACTAAACCTGCCAAAGTTGGAACTTGAGTTTTGCTGTTGTCGAGACATTCTCTGCGGACCTCGACCACGACCACGACCTCGACCTCGGCGAGCAAAACTATCTGAAGCGAGAAATAGGGATAATAAAAATATGAGGCTAAAGAATGATGCCGCTTTTTTCATATCTATTCCTCTCTTTTGTGATGGCAGTGAGGACCGCGTTTGAGCATGTCACGTACCTTATTGAGTTGCTCTGGTGTAAGTTCTTTTTTGAACTCATGGGCTTTTTTCAAGTGAAGAACAGCAAGCTCGGTCATTACTTTGGCTTTGAGTGCCAATATTTCTCGTATCTTTGTTTCCTCGAAGGTTTCGCTGTCTAGGGTCTCGATGATTTGTCTGCGCAGCAAGTGCATTTGTTCGAAGAGAGGGTGGACCTCTTCACGAGTAGATTTCATATGTTTGCGGAGTTTGATAAATTGTTCATCTGTGAGCTCCAACATCTCTGCAATATGCATTACTCTTCCAATACCGCCAGGGCCGCCTGGACCACCTGGACCACCTGGACCATGCCCTCTAGACCCTCGTCGGGCTATGACAGTTGTTGCAGTGACGAGAAGTACCACCAAAAAGAGTAAAAAGGCTTTTGTTTTCATTCTGAACTTCCTTTCTGAGTTAAATCTCCGTCCCTAATACAAATCCTACGTCCATTGGTCTGTAGGTCGAGTTAACGCTCTGTAAAACTATGTAAACTGCTGATTTGTACAGTGTGGCGAAGTTCACTACAAGCGATGTAACATAGACATGGACAGGTTTTGCGGAGGTTTGATTCTTGACTGATATTGAGCAGTTCGTTGCCAAGGAATTGAAGTTCGATCTCGAATCGGACGATGTTGGTACGCGCAAACATGCACTGCTCACCTTGAGCAAATATGTTAATCACAAGGATGTTGTTCAACTCATTGAAGGTATAGCGGAGCGTGACTCATCTGAAGAGTTGCGATACCTTGCTCGGAAATGTCTAGACGAATACCGCAAACACAATGTTCGTTCCGACACGGTTTCTAAAGCCAAACCTGTAGGTGGCTCCGTAGTCAAAGGCATTTTTACGTATGGTGATAGAGAAGCAAAACTGGATGTCATCAAAAAGGTCCTGGCCATGGGATCTGACGGAGAGTTACCAGTCATTCTCGAATATCTGGAAGAAGAGAAGGACACTTGGGTTATCGCTTCTTTGGTCAAAGCTGTCGGAGTTCTGGGAGCTGCCACACACATTCCTAGATTACAGCCTTTTCTCGAACACAGTGATCCTCGCGTTCAGGCAAACACGATTGAAGCCTTTGAGGCCATTGGTGATGATGTGGTTGTTCCACTGCTCATTCCAATGTTGTCCAAGCAAGACAATCGTATTCGTGCAAATGCCATCAAAGCTCTCGTCCGTTATGACAAAGAGCAAGCTCTAACGACCCTTGAAGCTATGGCACGTTCACCAAAACCTTGGCAAAGGGATAGCGCTCTTTATTGTTTCTCAATGATTGATGGATACAATCCAACCTCCATAGTAGCTGAAATGTTTGCCAAAGAGACTGAGGATGCTTTGCTCAAAAAAGAGGCAGAGGTCTTGAGCAGTCGGGGCGAAGGTGCAGTCGTTGGTCAGTTGAAACGAATTGTGGATGGTGACGATCGTGATAGAGCCGTCTTGGCCAAATATGTAATCTCAAAAATCAAAGAACGTATTCCCAATGCTGAAAAGGCTATTCAGCAGCACCAGAAAATGTCCAAAGAAGAGGCGGAAAAAAGAGTCGCTCGTCTGATGAAGCAAGATGATAAAGAAGAGCCAGTTACTGATAAAGCGGCTCTCTGGCCTGCTATTGCCTTGGGCTGTTGTGTGCTTTTTGTCTGCCTATGTGGTTATGCTTATCACAGTTCGAGACAAGGTGATTTGAGCAGACTACGCAAGAGTGTCATTAGAAGCGCAAGAGATGACAGGTCTGGGCCTGATCCTCGAGGTGAGTTCATCGTCGTTAGAGGAAAAGTTCAAACAATCGATTTGAAGAACAAGAAGGTTCTTTTGCTCAGCAAAGGCAACAAGGTTCTTTTTGAGCTCAAAGCTACTGATGCGATGTGGAAAAAACTACAAGTTGGCAAAGGCGTCACCGTTGAAGCAGAAGTTACAGGAAAAACTCGTTTCGGTGGTCTTTATGCAAAAGGCACTCTTACGAAAATCAATGGCGGTTAACTACCCGTTGTCTTCATCATCATCATCATCATCGTCGTCGTCATCACCACTACCACCACCATGACCACCGTGCCCACCATGACCACCGTGCCCATGTCCGTGGTGGTGGAATGGATTAAATCCATCTTTGCCATCTTTGTCTTGTTTCACTTCACTTTGCCATTTTGTCTCTCCAGCGTCACAAGCCGCTTTGACCATTTCCATAAGATTGATGGCGCGAATTATCTTTTGTATGGCTCTTTTATTGAAGTGTTTTTTCTTTTTTCCTGGTTTGTTGCCTTTGGTATTTTCAATATGTTTGTTGCCATCTTTGAGTGCTCTTTGTTGGGAACGAAGATTCTTTTCGTCAACGTTGTATGGCGAGGTAATGAGTGTGTCATAGAGCTCCCACCCATATGCTTTTAGTTCCTCCACATTGGTGCAGTCTTTATCAATATCAGGCAAACCAGATATGTCGATTGGTCCAGTGGTTTCAAGTGTTTCAGGCAAGTCTTCGAGGTAGATTGGCTCGAATTCGAAATCGGTGAGTGCTTCTGCCCAGAAAGGTCGCCAATCACCTTCGGCATAGGTCAGGTCTCCTGAAGTGTTTCCATCTCTATCCACGACTACGAGTCTGTAACTTCCGTCTTCCATTTTTGCTCGGTAAGCTATTCTGCAGCCATCAGGTGATGGAGTCAAACAGTCCTTTGAACGAGGATCGTTCGTGATTTGGACAATGTCATTGTCTTCAGTGGCAAAACAGATCTGCCCAACGCCATCTTTTTGTCCCTCTTTGGAGAGGAAAAATTCGCCTTCAGGATCGAGCAGTGTTTCTTCAAATTTGGCCACTCCATCTTTTGAGCTGCGGCCACTGACTGTCTGGTCCTCACCCCATAGATGGTAGTTGGGATAGAGTTCTTCTAGTTTGCTGATGGCATCTTTGGCGCTGCTCGTGTCATTGAGGCGAGTGTAGAGTTTGGCTTTGGCCAAAAGTGCATAAGGAGCGTCAACGCTATCGGCATATGTGGACAGCAGTGTGTCCAGA
>CAZXTJ010000135.1:0-14802 GCA_964643655.1 uncultured bacterium | reverse complement strand
GAAGGGCTTAGTTGCCGAGGAACTGTCGCAACATCTCGTCACCCTGACCGTCAGGATCTGCCTGAGGCAGTCTCTCACCCATACCAGGAGTGGAAGGAGTGAGACGGCGACCGTGAGAATCCCAGCCAGCCAACTGCATCTGCCAGTAGAGGACCGGGTGCTCATAGAAGTGATTGTCCACTTCGTTGAGGATAGTGAAACTCGACAGCTGTGCCAGGCGTAGAGGTTTGAACTTGATACTCAACACTTCGTTCTCGATTATGCCGCGTACCTGACGCAGAGTCCCACGAATTCTCGACTGAGGCAACTCAGAGGTAGTGACGATTACAATGATCTTCACTTCCGACTTGTTGTGAAGGAATACGTTCAATGCTGCTACGTTGAAACCTTTACCCTTGAGCTTGTCGAGGACAGCGTTGTGGATAGCGGCTTCCAAGCTGGCTACGACATCAGGTGGAATGTCGGACTTGATACCAAGCCTCTGCATCATTTCTTCGTAAGTTTTTCCTTCTTCACCACCACCAGTAATCGGACCAATGGGACCTCCGCCTGGTGGCTGATGAGTTCCGCCAGGTCCACCAGTAAAGATAGGTCCTTCAGTACCACGTGTTACACCACCTTGCTCACCAATGAACCGTTTCATACGCTCGTTGAACTCACGCTGCTCTCTGGCTCGGCGTTCACGCTCACGCTTGATGCGTTCGAGCTGACGTAGATAACCGCTGGGATCTTTGCCATAGCGCACATCGTAGTCATAATCGATGTATTCCTTGAGGCGGAAAGTTCTGGCGATTTCATCAATCATCTCTTGGCTATATTGCATGTCTTTCGCTTGCTGGATGACACCTTCGAGGGCCATTTGGCGACGAGGAACATAGTTTGCAGTCCCATAGGAACCGTTGGAGAGTGCATATTTCTCAGCTTTGGCACGACGCCAAGCTTCGTATTGCTCATAGGTCAGTGTCGAGATGACACTGGGTGGCAATGAACCAAGTTTGGTTTTCATGAAAGCTGTCATGTGTTTTTGGATTTCAGCTTCCTGTTGTTCTGCAGTGAGCACGACTGGCGCATCCGGATCAGCTTCATCAGTAATCTCAGCAGGAGTGCCAGTACCTGCAGCTGGAGCGGCATTTCCGCTTTCAAAAGCTTGGTCTGTACCACTGAAATCTGCAGTTGCTGCTGGAGCTGCTGCAGGTGCAGGAGCCGGCGTGGAACCGACACCAAAAGCTGCGTCAGCACTAGAGAAGTTGCCTCCAGAGCTTCCACCACCTGAAGAGCCCGCGGCGCTGCCTACGGCTGCGGCTGTTTTGCTCATGGCGTTATTAAGGGCTCCTCCGATACCGGAACCAGCGCCTGCGGCACCGCCTCCTACAGCACCTGTTGTGGCGCCTGCTTCGAATAGTCCTTGGGCCTCTGCATTATGGCTGAAACAGGCCATAAATAAGGGCAAAGCCACGAGGAGAACGGCGGATACGAGTGTTCGTGTAGACGGGTTTTTCATCCTTATCCTCCCAATTACCAAAACATATACGGCGCACATGTAGGCACGCCCTAATGTCACATCGGCAAAGTGGTGAAGTCAGTTAAGGGAAAGCTCCATCAAAAGCGGCGTTGAGACAAAATTCGCTTGATAATGGCAATGTTTGTACGAACTTCCTGATATCCGGGCACTCGAGCATCAACTTTTTCATAAAGATCGAGTGATTCTTCAAATCTTTTTGCCTTGGCCAAGCGACCAGCCACGTCGTAGGCAAAACGAATCCAATGAGGACGTTTTTTAGTGGCTTTACGCAGTTCTGAAAGGCGTTCTGGCGGACATCCGTGTCGAGCTTCGCTCATCATTTTGTTGATTTGCCAGTTTTCATAAAGACGAGGGAAGATTGAAACGAGGCAAACGATGGCTAAACCAACCATCACTTTTCCTCTATAAGCAGCGTTTTCATCTAGTGTCGTCAATTGACCATGTTTTTTAGTAGCTGCTAGAGCTGCCACAAATACGACAAAGAGGACTGTCGTCGAGGAAACAAAGAGGGTCACGTTAAAGAGGTTGTCCATTAAGAAAGCGATGGCGGCAAGAGCCAATAGTCCTCTGCCCCGCCGGTGTTCGACGAGCTCTTGCTCCTCTTCTGGCAAACGCCTCGTCCACAGTCCTTCACCAAGTGCACTTATCAATCGAAGTGATACATATAAAAGGAGTAAGAGGCCAAAAGCTCCCAAAGCTCCCCATGCTTGAATGAGGACATTGTGAGTGTATTTGGTGGAAACTGGGTATTTTGTCTCTCGCCAATTAGCTGGGCGATGACTGGCGTAGACTCGTTCGAATCTTCCTGCTCCCCAACCTTTGATTGGCTTGTCCTTGAGCTCTGTTACAGCAACGGCTGCAATGCGCATCCTTTTGGCCAAGGTTGAAGTGGAAAGTAACTTCCAGCCGCCACCAGCAGCAAATCCCAGAGCGGCCAAAGGTAAGATTGTCACGAGTGCCAAAGCGAGTACACGTGGCCAAGTCCTATCCCAACGTTCTTGTTCTCGACGAGCTTTTTTGGAATGAATGAGGTCCCGCCCTCTGCGGCCAATGACAATGGCTGTGGGAACTGCGATGACCGCTACGAGCCAAACAGAGCGACACCAAGCCATAGCCAGGGCAATGAATATGAATAGAAGTGCCATGCCGAGAAAGACTCTGTCTTCAAGTAGGGAGGGCTCTTCTCCAGGGGCGGCTTGAGAACCTTTGGCAAAGAGACCAACGAGTAGGGGCAAAGAGAGAAGAAGAAAACCTGCCAGATAGTTTGGATTGGAGAATGTACCAACTAGTCCCGGAGCTTTGGCGTCTACAGTGGCTCCTGCCACAGTGACGGTGTTGTGCCAATCGAGTGGATAAAAGAAATGGAGGAGTAAGTTGAGCAAAGCTACGACTCCGCCAAAGACACCGAGGTATCGACAGATTGTCATCGTATCGAAGGTGGAGAACAGTGTACGCGCCATTAAATATAAGGAAAAGAGAATGAGCAGCGTGGGCCACAAAGGTCCACAACCTGCTGTATCACCGATGTATTCAATGGAAGCTGTGGCCAGTAGTGTGGCCAGAAGTGCCCAGTCCATTCCACCAAAGGTGAGTTTGCGCCCTCCTTGGTAGAGAGCAATCATGACAAATCCCCAGAGAACCAAGGAAACAGCCAAGACGATTTCTTTGGGTGCCGATGGATCGAGACTGGCTTTGTCAAAGATTAGGGCATGTAAACCTAGCACAATCAAAAACTGTACTAGAGGCGGATTAACAGGATTAACGAGGGCCTTTAGGGCAGTGTTTTCTACTTTGGGTGTCTCTTTTTTTCGCTTCTTCTTTTTTGCCATGTCTGGGATTTTAACAGAAAAGGAACAACTTGGGCGCCTTGACCACATCTAATGGTAATGGGATAATGAGCTGCTCGAGGGGTTAGGTGGTTTATGGGACAGTATTCGCGGCATTTTTTGGTTGCCTTTGTGGTGACGAGCTTTTTGGTACCAAGCTTTCTATTCTCGCAAGTGCCCAATTATCCCACTGTGCCCAAAGGGCGACTACAGTGGAGACAAGCGCAAGCTGACAGATTGTCAGGCCGACGCCTCAATGCCAATCGCAGTTATTTACACTTGGCCACCTATTACCGAGCCAATGGTTTTGATGCCAAAGCTGCTGAGCTTTATCTCTTTGGTTTAATGCGTAATCCAGATGATCCACGGATGTTGCGTGGACTTTTGGAGATTTGGCTCAAATTCAAACGTTATCGAGATGCTCTGCCCTACGCCACTCGCTATTTAGAGGTCGATCCCACTTCCCCAGTGGCTATAGACTTTCTGAAGACCATTCGCACTGAACTCGACAAGAAGGGTAAAGACACTGTAGAAAAGGCTCTCGCAGAGGCTGCGGCAAAGGGTCAAGGCGGAGCAACGGCTGGTAAAAACTCGAGTAAACCAGCTGACAGCGGAAGCTCCAAACCTGAAGAGAAAAAAGACGAAGAAAAAACTGACGATAAGAAGGAAGAGCCCAAACCCACTCGCCAACTCAAAATGCGTGCCCTGCGCTTGATGAAAGCCATTGCAGCGGCTGTGCGCACCTACAATATCAACCACCCCAAAGAGAAGATGGAGAAACTTGATCTCAAAAAGCTAACTGAAGACAAGGTTTTGCCAGCTAAGTTGGACCTCTCTCCTTGGCAGGAGAAAATCTCTATAGCTGGTCCCAACGTCTCTATTGAGGGCGTGGGCGATATGATGGCTCTGGACAAAGAGCTGGAAGCCTATCGAAGTGATTTGAGCCGTTATTATCAGCTCATCTCTTCAGGTGAGATTTATGAAGCTTTGGACCAAGCAGAACAGCTCACAGAAAAATATCCAGAAGATGCAGCAAACTTCTTCCCCCGACTCTTCACCCTCCTTTCCATGAAGAAAGGAAAAGAAGCGGAAGATTTAGCCAATAAAGTCATTGAACAGTTCAAAGACAAACCTCGTCCACTCTTTGAATTGCTCATGGTTCAGTATCGAAGCGGTCTTTACAGAGGAGCCCGCAAGACTGCTGCCGTCATTGAGAAAGAATTCAGGGACTCTCATTGGGCAGAACTAGCAGGAGAGATCAGCCGTCTTGTTGACAGAAACGTAGGTTTCGACCTATTGTCTAATCTCATCACGGCGAGGAAAGAGGTTTTGGATTCCGTAGCAAAGAGCTCAAAAAGTACGGAAGCCAAAAAAGAAGAGTGACAAAGAAAGGAGCGGCCACGAAAGCCTGTGGGGGAGCTTAAGGGCCCAAAGAGAAGATACGATGAGGCAATTGAGGCGTGAACAGCTGATAAACCCGGTAGTAAAAGGGTTCTGTGAGGTTCTGCGAGAAACAGCAGGACTTGAAGTCGTTGAACGAGAATCGACTACCATGCACGCCACTTCAGTGACTTTGGAAGTCACAGTCCTCGTTGGTGTCGTCGGTGCCGTTGAAGGCCAGATTTCTTATAGTCTCTCTAAACACTTCGCCTGCAAACTCGCCTCGACTATGTTGTGTGACGAGATTACGGAATACGACGAAATGGCTGAAAGTGCCGTTGGCGAGCTGGGAAACATGATTACAGGTCGCGCAGCTGTCGAATTCCAACATGAAGGTCTCGACTGCGACCTCTGTCCTCCTTCCATCATCGTAGCCGAGAAGGTGGAAATCAGCGCCAATCAGATAGACACCATTATGATCCCCTTCTGCAGTGACTGGGGCGACATTGAAGTACATATTGCCCTCACTCCAGCACCAGGGAAAAAGAGGTCTGCCAAAGACCTTCATCCCACACCGACCATTACGGGCATCATTACGGCAGATAGCTTGATGGATGACATCAAGAACCTCTTTGCCAATGGTGATTATGAAAAAGCCCTCGAACAGACACGTACTATTCGTGAATTGAACTTTGCCTGTTCTGTCAAATTGGCTCCTCTTTGCACTGAAGAGGGTTTACGACTCTATGACGACGGCAAGACCCACGTAGCCCTCCGAGTTTTGGAAGCTGCAGTGGAATACGATGAGTTCAATTACCGTGCTCATCTCTATTTGGGTCACTGTTATTTCGCTCGTGAAGCTTGGCATATGGCCCTGCACAACTACCAGAAGGCTGCGGGAATTGAACCCAAAGAGCCTGATTGTTATTTCTGGGCAGGCTGCTGTCTCGAGAAACTAGGCAATATTGCCAAAGCGAAAAGAGCCCTCTTGGTTGCAGCAAAACTTGGCCACGCCGAAGCTCAGCAAAAAGCAGATGGTCTTCCTGACGACGAACCGCCAGCAGCTTAGTTCTTAGCGAAATCCACCACTAAGCGTTACATCCATTGGCTGATGAAGATGGCAATAGGTTGTTGGTTCGCGCCCTTTGAGATAAGTGATGGGCACTTGCAAGCGACAATTGGCCAGAGGCAGAAGTCCACTGTCTCGGCAGACTTTCACTTCGACGACACCATCAGGAACGTGGAATTCTTTGGGATCCATTCCCTGTAACTGTCGTTTGAGGAATTCGCCGACGATAGGTGCAGCAACTCGTCCACCAGCTTGGCCTGATCCCATGGACTTACGGCTATCAAATCCGAAAGAGGCTCCTACTACCATATTGGGCGTATAAGCCATGAACCACGCATCTGCATAGTCGTTTGTAGTACCTGTTTTCCCAGCGATTTCATGGCCTGTTACACGAGCTACACGGCCAGTACCACGCTGAACTACGCCAAGAAGCATATGGGTAATGAGATAAGCTATACGTTCATCAAGCACTTCAGCCTCTTTGAAATCGTTCTCCCAAATGACCTCACCATTGTCATCTTCTACTCTCAATATGGATCGTGGTTCTACGAGGATACCTTCATTGGCAAAACAACCATAGGCCGAGATGAGCTCGAGGAGAGTCATCTCAGAAGAACCGAGAGCCAGGGACAAATCGGGTTCAATAGGTGAACGAATGCCCAGCTTTTTCGCCAGAGCAACGACTTTTTCAATGCCCACACGCTCGAGCAATTTGATGGCTACGATGTTGTAAGACTGCTCTATTGCCCGAGAAAGAATGACAGGACCACGGAAACGTTCGTCATAGTTTCTCGGTTCCCAATATTCATCTGAGTTTGGTTTCAAATAACGAATGGGTTCATCAGTGAAGATGGCATTGGGCATGACACCCTGGCGCAAAGCTTCACAGAAAACCAATGGTTTGAAAGCAGAACCTGGCTGTCGACGGGCCATTGTGGCTCTGTTGAATTTATAGGCTGCGAAGTCCCGACCACCAATCATTGATTTGATGGAGCCATCTGTGGGGTCATAACAAATGAAAGCACCCTGCAAATCAGGATATTGATCGAGAGGATATTTCTCGAAAATTTTGGCCTTCTGGAAACACTCTTCAGAAACTTTTTGCACATCCAAGTCCAAAGAGGTGTAAACACGCAAACCATCTGAGAGAGCCCGTTTCCAACCAAAACGGTCAACGAGTTCCTTCTTGACATGTTCTACAAAATAAGGAGCATTGATGACGTGCTCGAGTTTACCGACGACTTTGACAGGTTGTAGATAAGCCTTCAAAGCGCGCTCTTTGGTGATGTATCCCTGTTCCCACATCTTCTGCAAAACCCAGCGTTGGCGGGTCTTATAGTTTTTTGTACCATTCGTTGGCGAATAACGGTTGGGAGCGGGCAGCATACCAGCCAAAATGGCCGATTCAGAGAGATTGAGGTCTTCCACTCTTTTACCAAAATAATATTTGGCCGCTGAAGCAATACCGTAAATATTACCACCGAAAAAGATCTCATTGAGATACTGACCGAGGATTTCATCTTTTGTGTAGTGCCGCTCGAGGCGCACTGACATTATCATCTCTTGAATCTTACGAGTATATGTCTTTTTCAGGGTGAGAAAACGGTTACGAGCGAGCTGCATGGTGATTGTAGAACCACCTTGCCTCTTTCTTCTCTTGAGAAAGTTGACGACAATCGCTCGGAAAATACCTTCGGGATCTATGCCGTAATGGTCATAAAAACGTTTGTCCTCACTAGAGACGAATGCAATTTGGGTGAGGCGAGGAATCTGCGAGATAGAGACGATTTCAGCTCGGTTCTCCTCATTTTGCAGCTCAGTGATGAGGCGACCACGGACATCGTAGAGTTTCGTCGTCAAAGGTGGACGATATTGAGCAGAAGCCAATACGGGCAACTCTTGGGAAAAGTCGTGAACGACAAAAGCAACCAACAACAAACCGATACCGCACATACAGATGGCTACGAGGCAGAGCGATAACAGTACTAACTTAACGACTTTTTTGAAGGTCCAGGGCATAACCTCACCCCCTTATCCTAACTGCTTGGCTCTTCTGGCTGAGGCGGACCACTGCCAGGAGAAGACTTTGCAGAAGCAATCAAACATTTCATCAAAAATATATCACGTTTTGTCGTTACTTTCAGGTTGAACTCATCACCAGTAACGACCTTTACCTTTTCTCCCAGCTCTTCGACCAAAGATGCGTCATCTGTACCAACAAAACCATTGGCTTGGGCTTGGTCGTGTGCAGCCACTAGAAGGGCTTTCGAGAAGAGTTGGGGCGTTTGCACCTCGTAGACCTGATTTCGATTCAGTGTCATTTGCACGAAATCTTTTTTATCAACTCTTTTGAGAGTATTTTTTTCAGCTACTCCAGGGATGACGGCTTCAGCTTCTTCGCGAGCGACCATCAAGCGCTCCAGAACTTCCGCTCCGATGAATGGCCGGGCACCATCGTGGACGAGAACGTCTTCACATTCGTCTTTGAGGGCAGCCAGTCCAGCTCTAACAGAATCTTGTCGCGTGGCTCCACCTGGAACAAAAACCAGATGAGCAGCTTTTCGCGCTCTTTCGCTGAGTAGAGTTTTCACTTCGGCTAGGTGTTCGGCAGCTGAAACGACAACCATACCATCGAGATGGCAAGCCTCATCCAAGGCGTGAAATGACCAAACAATGAGTGGGAAACCACCAATGGTGATGAGTTGTTTGGGTTTGTTGAGGCCCATTCGGCGTCCCACACCTCCGGCGAGCAATATCGCCCAAGTACTGCGGGACTTCATGGCTCAGCTCTCGCGTGACAAGAGTAGTGCAGAGAGTGAATAGAGTGGGGCACAATCACCAGAAAGACCATCGAGGAAATCACAGGCTCCAGAAGCTGTCTCCTCAGCAATCTTCCAGGCACCATCGAGTGTGAGCATTTGTGGGTAAGTTGCCTTTTTACTCTTGGCGTCTGAACCTATTGGTTTACCCAACTTCTGTTCATCACCAACAACATCCAAAATGTCATCAGTAATTTGGAAGAGAAGACCAAAATATTCACCAAAGCCGGTAATCTTTTCCAAGTCTTCGTCTGAGGCACCACCCAAGATGGCACCAGCGCGAACAGCGTAAACAAAGAGTTCACCAGTCTTTTGGCGATGAATGTTCTGCAACTCATCAATGGAGATGTCTCGGCCTTCAGCATCCAAATCTTGCACCTGACCTGCAACGACGCCAAGACTACCTGCTGCTTGGGCAAGTTCTTTGGTCACACGAAGAAGGGAATCTGCTGATAAATTAGCTTCTCGACCTTTGGCCACGAGCATATCAAAAGCAGCGGACTGCAATGCGTCACCTGCCAGTAGTGCCAATGCTTCGCCATAAACTTTGTGACAAGAGGGTTTACCCCGTCTGAGGTCGTCATCATCCATACAGGGCAAATCATCGTGAATGAGCGTGTAAGTGTGGAAAAGCTCAACAGCAGCTGCTGGACCAACAAGTGCTTTGGGATCAGCGCCAACTGCTTGAGCAGCCATCAAAGTAAGAATGGGACGCATTCTTTTTCCGCCAGCAAAGACGGAATAACGCATTGCCTCATGGAGACGACAAGGTTCTTCTTTTACGGGCGGTAGATAACTGTCTAGATGCCTGTTGATCAGGTCCTTCAGTCGACCGAGTTCGGGTTCGAGATCCATCCCATTGATAAATAATTCACTCATTGCTCACACACTCCTGCATAGAACTTCGGCAGGTTAGGGCTTCTTTTCCAGTACGACTATATAGATATTCAAGATCCTTTTTCATTTGCTCAACCAATTGCTCCGATCTCTCGAAACGCAATTCAGGACGCATCCACTCTGTAAGAGAGACCTGCAACTGGCAGTCATAGAGCTCTCCGCCATCATGTTCTGGAATATACACTTCTATTCTAGCTTGCTCACGGGGCCCAAAAGTTGGCGATAAACCAATTGAAACCAAACAAGGAGCTGTGAGCTCACCACAGACATGGCCTAGATAAACACCAAATCTTGGTAAGAGCTTGCGACTATCGAACAATTCTAGATTGGCAGTGGGGAATCCCAGGTCTTTGCCCCTACCCTCGCCTCTCACCACTGAACCGGCAAAAGTGTATTCACGGCCAAGGAAAAAGCGTGCTGTCGCCACATCTCCATCTTTGAGGGCTTGGCGTATGCGAGAACTGGAAATGGGTTTCCCTCCATGCTCCACAGCTTTTAATACATCGACTGCGAAGTTGTATTTCTGACCAAACTCGGTGAGGCGGTGGACGTTTCCTTCTCCACCACTACCAAAATGGAAGTTGAAACCAACGTGTACATGGCAGCCATGCAGGAGCTCAGCCAATATTGATTGAGCAAACTTCTCTGCTGAAAGCGTTCTCAGATCTTCCTGGAAATCGAGGACGAGAATGATGTCAGGACCAAGACCAACGAGATAATCCATTTTCTCTGCTGGAGTGGAGAGGCGATTGCTGCTCTCCTGGCGCAACACTTCCCCTGGATGAGGCTCGAATGTAAGGACGACAGCAAGATCACCTGTGGCTCGTGCTCCTTCGATGGCATGGCGAACGAGTGCTTTGTGACCCAAATGAACACCATCAAAAGTTCCAACAGCAATGACCGAAGGGCGTCGTTGACTACGCCATTCTTCCAGCCCCCTGAAGATTTGAACTTCGTTTCTAATCATTCTTTTGTGCTCTTGAATTGCTCTGCGCAGCTCTTGGTGCCTCAGAGAAGGTCAAAGCGCAACCATACCATCGGCTTTGCCCCAGAGCAAGTAGCGATGTGGCGTCGTTGCCGGGCACCTAGGGCCCATGTTACGATCGTTAGCACATGTAATTACAGGCAGAAAGGTGCTTTATGGGATACATGGACGAGTTGCTCACCCGTGAATATTTTGACCTCGTATATGAAGGCGACCGCCTATATGAAGAGGGAAGCCTTGTTGAAGCCAAAAACCGCTTCGAGCAAGCCAAAGACCTTTTTTCACGTGTGGTGCACAAAGAAGAGAACCGACTAGATGGTTATTTGGGCAAGATAACTCGTGCCCTCATCGAATTGAATATTGCTGAAGGTGATAGGCTGAAAGCGGACAAAGAGCTGGAAGCAGCCCGAGAACGTTTCGCCGTGGCCCTTTCATTGTGTACTGATGAAGCAGAACGTGATGAAATCTTGATCAAGATGGAGTATCAGGCTCCTCTGCAGCCCACGACGACATTCCCAGAAAACCTACAGAAACTATTCAATGATTTGGATAGAAATGCAGAATCGCCTGAGACCCTCTACAACTTGGCAGCAGAGTTGGCTATCGAAGGTTATCCAATGGAAGCTATCAGGTATCTAGAGCGAGTCATCATGCTGACACCCAAAGATCCCAACCCTCACTATCTATTGGGCAATGCCCTTTATGACGTGAAGTCCTTCGACAGAGCCAAACGTGCCTTTGACAAAGCCCGCGAAATGGGTTTTGACATTGATGAAATCGAATATCGTCTTGGTAAATTGTCCCGTAAACAAGGCGATCACGAAAAAGCCATTGGCCACTTCGAGAAAGCTCTGGAAACAAATCCTGAACATCTCGATGCAATCAAATCTTTGGCCACACTCTACGATTCAGATGAAAAACCCAACCACGCCATCGATTATTTCACTAAAGCTACACAGCTCGATCCCGAAGATGCCGGTTCACTTCTCCGTCTCGGCGAGCTCCATGAAGTTGTTGGAAATATGGAAAAGGCCTATGGTTGTTGGAAACAAGCAGTTGCAGTCGATCCTGATGGCGAAATGGCTGGATATGCCAAAGAACGGCTCGAAGCCATCTCCGATGAGAGTTAGGCAATAATATATATAGTAGAGCCTATGCTCTGCCGATAAAACGAGAGAACGGTCTTTATAGACTCATAGGAGAAAAACGATGATGATCGGGCGCGAAAAAGCGGCAAAGCTGCGCCAGGCACGTACGAGCCTGGTAATTTCGCTCTTTTCTGCTGTCGTTTTCCTCTTCGCCTGGATAATCCAGGTATGGCGATATGGATCATATTGGATGGCGCTGCCAATGTTTGGCGGCGCCTCTTTCATCTTTTTCATCATGTTCCTCAAGTTTGCGCCTTTATGCTCAGACTGCAAAAAACGGCCGTGGGGAATCTTCAGCCGAACAGCCATCTGTTGTTTTGCCGAAAAAGTATCTCTGCGCAAAGCTGTTCAGCGTACTCTGAAAACCTTTGCTGTCCTCTACATCGTTGGTGGAATAATTGCTATATACATCCGACCAATTTCCAAATACGGTCAGATTGCCACTAAATACCTAGAGGAACAAACAAGACGTCCCTCTCTCGAGAGATTCATGCGCGAGGAAAAAGCCCTGCGCCTCAAATTGGCCCAGAACCCCCAAGACAAGAATGCTCAACTGGAACTAGGGTGGTTGTATTACCAGGCCAACAAATTGACTCAAGCCAATCAGATGTACAGCATGGTGGCCAAGATGGATCCAGAAAATCCAGACACTGAGGCCATGTTGCTACAGGCAATCATCTTGGGTGAGTTGCGCAAGACACTACAAGAGGAGAAAACCTATGAAAGACTCCTCGAATTGCAGCCTGAAAACACTGAGGCACTCATCAACATCGGCCTCGTTTATATGCGCAACAAACTCGTGCCTCGTGCTGTCGAACAGCTCGAAAAAGCGAAAAAAGTTCTGCTAGAAAACGTAAAAAGAGAGCAGAAAAAACTCGAACGAGCCAGTGAAGACGATGATGACGATGATGTACCACTTCAGGATCCACCCGATCTGGTCAACCTGAAGAAACATCTCGGTATGTGTTGTTATCACCTGGCAGTGGCTTCTCAGCTGCTCAATGAAAAAGCCAAGAGTGGTCAGTATCTCAACGAAGCCCGCCGTTATGGTGTGAACACATCAAACTTCAGTGACGCTGTAGACCGCTTCCGCCGCTAGAGGTGCTGAAAGCACCTCCTGCTTCTTCTTCCTCTTCTCTTCTATGCCCCCAGTCTGCATATAGCTAACTGAGCTTGCTACCGCTGCTCTGTTGAGCAAACTAAGAGAAACAAATAGATTAAGGAACAAACTGGGGGCTATCACTAGCTGAGACTGAGTGCTTGCCCCTATTTAGGGAAGCGCTGGCGGAAGATTACTCTGCCGTTGCTATAAACAGTCTTGAAGGAAGCAGTTTCCGTCTCTGTCCATTTGACAGATGTCGTCGGCACTGGAGCCACCGTAGCCGCACCTGTTGCCGGAGCTGTCGTTGCAGCAGCCGTTGGTGTCGGCGGAGCCGGAGTAGGCACTGTTGGCGTTGCTGGAGCTACTGTCGCCGGTGCCACAGTGGCAGGCGGCGCAACAGTCGGCTGAACTGTAGGAGCAGGTGTTGGAGAAGCTTCCACAGTCGGTGTCGCAACGGGCGTTGGTGAAGCCTCTACTGTAGGCTTCGGCGTCGCTGGTACTGGTGTTGGTTCTGGCGTTGGTGTAGCAGGTGCAGGAGGTTGAATCTTGAACTTCTGCTTGCTCTTCACCTTGCCTTTGAAACGAACGACTTTGACTTTGTAGTCGCCCTCTTTGGTCTGATACCACTCAACGGCTTTACCGTCAGGTCGCTTTTTACCACTTAGGTAAATCATATTGCTCGTTGCAAAACGGTCAGGTTTTGGTGCAACCGTCGGTTTTTGTGTAGCCGGTTTTGGCGTTGGTGGTTTTGTTACTGGAGTCGGTTTTGGCGTAGGTCGCTTCGGCTTGGGTTTGCGGAAGTTTTTCGCCACAAGGATTTTGCGTCCCTGTTTGACTACTTTGCGTTTGTAGTTTTCAGATTCATACCAAATGACATATTTTTTGTTCCGTCCGCGCCCCATTGGGGTGATTGACTTCTGGCGGAATGTCTCACCTTCAGGTTTGGGCTCGACATTGGGATTGGCTTTTTTGGTCGGTGCTTTTGTTGGTTTTTTCGTTGCTTTGGCCGTCCTCACAGGGAATTTGAGCCTGTGAATGACTTGACCACGGAAGCGGATGACTTTGACTTTGAAGTTGCCATCGCGAGTTTTGTACCATTCCACTCGTTTGCCATCACTGCGATCGTGCCCTTTGAGGAAATCCATGTTTTCTGGAGCAAGAGGATCAAAGGCAGGTTTGGTCACTATAGGAGTAGTTGGCTGTGTTGGAGTAGGCGGAGCAGTAGGCTCTTCCGTTGGTGTTGGAGTGGGTGTTTGTGTTGCGCCAGCTGTTCGAGGCAACTCTTTGTCGAAGATGATGATGTTGTTCTTGTCGAAGATGGTTTTTCTGATGGTCTTTTTCGTCTCGATGTAACGAATTCGACGACCACGTTTATCTGGGCCTTCCCAGCGTGTTACGGGTTTGTCCTCAGTTACATCATCATCGTCATCATCGTCACCAGCTGCTACGGCTTCAATGACACGACGGTATATGACACGGCCATGCAAATCAAAAACAACGGTCAACTGACCTTGTGGAGTGGCATAGGTGATCTTTTCGCCAAGTGGGCGAAATTGCAGGTCTGGCTGCCCCGTATAGATAACAAATACGGAGAGACCAGCAGCACAGAGAATGAATATTAGTAGTAGTGCAACCCTGAACATGCCATTCCGCCGAAGCGGACTCCTTTCTTCAGCCAATAAACCATGTTAAACATGATCATGGCTATTGTCACCAATAGGCCACTCATGCTGGCTCTGTCAAGACATGGTGGCTTTATAAGCCCATGTTCTGGACAGCAAGCAACAAACAAAGCCCTAAAAAAACTATCGGCGCAAAGGCTGGTAACAGTTAGCTACTCTAATACGCATTGACAATGCCCATTAAAAGCTCGTAATAGTGTATTTGGAGGTATTTTTGCTTCGGAGACGAAAAAGAGCGAATTTTTGGAAGGAAGGCCAAGCTCTCGTAGAGTTTGCCCTCGTCCTCCCTTTCCTCCTGATTGTTCTTTTTGGCACAATCGAAGTATCGCGAATGATGAGCCTTTATCTTGCTCTGCAAGAAGTGAGTCGGCG
>CAZXTJ010000134.1:0-14815 GCA_964643655.1 uncultured bacterium | reverse complement strand
AGATACGGCAGAACTGAAGGCGGATACGGCGGCGGAATGCTCGGCGCTGTTGGTGGGGCTGCCGTCGGTAATGCACTCGTTGCGGGTGCAGGTATCGCTAACCCTCTCTTGGCTACGGGTATCGTAGCAACCACAGCAGTTGGTGCAGGCCTTGGTGGCGCTCGTGCTGGTAGCTGGATTGGTGACCGTTTTGACAAACGCTTCACTCCAAAACAGATTTGGACCGTCGTTGGTGCTGTCACTGGCGGTATGCTTGGTGTCGTGCTCGGCCCAGCTGGTTCCATATTGGGTAAAGTCATCGGCGGTGCAGTGGGTGCAGCCATTGGTGGCTTTATTGGCAACAAGTTCTCAGCCAAGGCTGACAGGGATTTCAATCCCCGTACAGCTGGCGCTTTGATGGGTGCCATCAATGGCGCAATGCTCGGTGGTCCTGTTGGTGCCGCCGCAGGTGTTGCTGCAGGTTATGTTGGTGGACATCTTCTCGACAAATACGTACTCGTCGAGCCCAGCGAACGTGATGGCAAATGGGGCAACAGTGACGGTGGTTCCAACACCGACGCAGACGGTGACGGAGTTCCTGATTGGTACCCCGATTGGTACAAAGACAAGTATTACCAAGACGGTGAATACACTGGTGGTTACGACCGAGAAGGTTATGATCGCATGGGTTATGACGAAGATGGTTACGACCGCGAAGGTTATGACCGCTTTGGTTATGACAAAGATGGTGTAGACCGCCAAGGTTACGACAAACGTGGTTTCCAAGTTCGTGAGCCAGATGAAGGCGACGACGACGACGATGATGACGATAGTACAACCGTTGGTAAAGCTGATGAGTATGATCCCGCTATCTACAATCAGTACTGGCGTGCCTACAACTGGCTCGGTTGCCCCTATCCTGAGTTTGATGACAAACACTGGGATCACTTCCAGCAGGGCCGCCGCGACGAATTGCGTATGCGTCATCAGGCTGGACATCGACGTTGTATGCAAATAACTATCAACACCAACATCTCTGATGAAGAGCTGGCAGACTTGCGCGATGAATACAAAGAGGCTGTTCGCCAATTCCGCGAAGCTTGTAAAGACGCCAAGGCAACTCTTGATGAAAAACGCGTGTTGATGCGAAGAGTTTCAGAACTCGAAAAAGAGATGTCACAGAAGATCAGAGGAATGAAATAAGTTAGTTCCTCTTTGTCGCAAGAACCGCGGGTTTTTCCCGCGGTTCTTTGTATAATTCGAAATAATTATGGAGCAAAAACAAAATCATTCTTCAATGCCTTACTGGCTAGTTGCCATTCCCTTGCTGGTGTTCGTATTTGCCGGCTATTGGGCATTAGTCGAGAGAGCACATCAACTGCATAGCCTGGCGCGAAAAGAGCGAGCAGCGCGCTTGGCTACCTTCTCAGTACATTTAGAGCGAGAGGTGACCAAAGAACTCGACAAACTCTTCGAAGAGGTAAGTCGAAGTGAAGAGTTCGAAGAGTTGGTTTTACCTCCTTGGGCTTTGACCGTACTCGTTTATGACAAGAGTGGACTTATACATCCTCGAGTGGATTATGGACCCACAGAAACTGAATCTTTGCCTGCAGAACTCAGTGAATGGCATCTACGCGCAGAGCGGTTCGAGCAGGAGGAAGATGGTTTCGAACAAGCATTATTGTCCTTTCAGCAAGCTGCACTCGTGGCAACTTCTAATGGGGCAAGAGCACAAGCAATAATGGGATCACTGCGATGTCTTCGTCGGATGGGAGAGTTTGATAGGGCACTTGAAGAGGCAAAGAGATTAATCGAGCTTTATGGTTCCTACGAAAGTCCCTTGGGAGTTTCCTATCGATTGTTGGCTCAAGAGCTAATCGTGAGCATTCATATCGATAGAGCCAAGGTGTCACTGACGGACTTCAATAGAGCAGGTCAGTCTTTGTTGAGCTTTGCAAAGGATATCATTCTCAACAACCACAAACTATCAGAGGAGACTCTCGTTTTTTACGAGGATTTACTGACAGATTTGGTAAAGAGACTGAAAGAAAAGAGTACGGAAAACAAAGCTAGCCAAGACGAGATTTTTCGACGATTAGCATTTTGGTCGTCAGCCGAAGCCAAACAATTGTCTTCAGTTCAATGGCAAACATTTGCGCCCAAACACTCACTAAAAGCATCCTTAGAAAAAGGATATCTCTTGGCGACACGATATGGCCGTCAAAGCATTGTTTTATACATTGATGGACATAGAGTTGCCCAATACCTCAATGAATTGGTCAGTCAGGATGACATTGTTGTAAGAGTAAGGCAGGGTGGTCATCAGCTGTCATCTTTGAGTGGACTCGTTATCGATGCTCCTGTTGTCCGAGATGATACCGGTGGTTTGGTTCCCAGCTTGAGTTTTCTTGCACTCTTAGCCTTTTTAGCCATCACTGGTATTTTTGTCCTCCGAAACAGAACTAATCGAGCTATTGAAGTTGCTCGTGAACGTTCTGCCTTTTTGGCGCGTTTTTCACACGAACTGAAGACACCATTGACCTCTATGCGATTGCTGACGGAAGGCATGGTCGAAGGACACGTTACTAACAATGAAAAACGGGAAAAACATCTGCGTTTAGTGGCTCAGGAATCAGCTCGTTTGGAGCGATTGTTACAGAATGTCTTTATGTATTCTCGATCTTCTCAAGAAGAGCTGGGTGATTGGACAGAAGGCAGAGAGCAAGACCTAGATGAATTGGTACAAGAGTCATTATCGCTCTTTACTGCCCTTCACGGCGCAGAGCTATTCAACTATGAGCCTTCATACTACCCACTGACAGTCAAAGTAGATGGAGACGGTCTCAAACGCGCCATTATCAACATCCTGGACAATGCACTTCGCTACAGTCCTGAAGGTAAGGCCATAGATATCAAAACAGCCAAAGTTGGTGAGGACTGTCTCTTGACCATCAGAGACCATGGTGTAGGGATAGCAGATAGCAATGAGATGAAGATATTTACGCCATTCTTTTCCACAGAAAAGTCGAACAAAGGACTTGGTTTGGGCCTACATATCTGTCAGCAGATAGTTATCCGTAATGGGGGAAAGGTTGGTTATGACAAGCCTAACGATGGTCAAGGAGCTTCCTTCACCATCACATTGCCCCATTACAAGGAGTGGGTTGAAAAGTGAATTCCATATTGATAGTCGAGGATGATGGAGCTATTGCCGTTGGCCTTGCCGATACTTTGCAGGCCGAAGGGTATGTGGTGCAAGTAGCCGCAACTGGCGAAGAAGCGCTCAAGTCCATAGCTGAGAGAAAACCTGAGTTAATCGTGCTCGACTTGAATCTGCCAGATATGGATGGTCTCGACGTACTCACTCATGTTCGTGAACGTGGACATGAGTATCCAGTTCTCATCCTTTCGGCAAGGACACTCGAATTGGACAAAGTGCGAGGTTTGGATAAAGGAGCAGACGACTATTTAACCAAACCATTTGGTTTGTCCGAGTTGTTGGCCAGAGTGCGTGCTTTGCTGCGACGTTCAGGTAGGAAAGGAAAATCAGAAACAACGATAGTCAAATTTGGCGATTTGGAGATTGATCTCATTAAGTTCACAGCCAAGAGGAAGGGAAGAGAGCTGCGCTTAACGACAAGGGAATACAGGTTATTGGAGTATTTCTATCTAAACAAAGAGCAGGTCTTGTCGAGACAGCAGATTTTGGAGGCTGTATGGGGTAGCACCTATGCCTCTGGAACGAGAACCGTTGATGTGCACATTGCCAAGCTGAGAAAAAAGATAGAAGTGGATTCTGAAAATCCTCGTCATCTTTTGACAGTTCGCTCAGCAGGATACAAGTTTAATCCATGAATGTTTTACAGAACTTTTACATAACTGAAATGGTCCCATTACGTCACCGAGCGAAAGTAAAGGTGTAACCCCAAAGTCACAACGACAGGGGAAAAAGAGAGGAAACAATGAAACACCTCAAAACCACTATCACTTTACTGCTCGTCATGTCTTTAATATGGCCTACCTTGGGATTAGCTGACAATCTGCAAAAAGCAAAGCGAGCCGAGTACATTAGCGGAAGTGTCAAAAAAGCGCTGCAATATTATCACGATGCCTTATTAGAAGGTAAAGGTGAAGGAGAAGAAGCTCATTTGGGAGTAATTCGTTGTCTGCGGAAGCTTGGCAGAGATGATGACGCAAGATCACACATTGCAATTTTAGATGAGGCCACTTTTTCCAAAAAAGGTAGAGTACTGCTCAATGCTGAAAAAGGTTATCTGAGGCACGATAAGGAGCACTCATTCAATGAACTTGAAGACAGATACGTGTCTAAGTTAGATAGTTTGTCCTCCAAAGATCAGAAAAAACTTCGCCTTCAGTTCAATAGAATAAGGCTCGATGACGTTATCAGGATGTTATCTAAAGCTGGCGACTTCCAGTATGTAATCTCACCGTCTGTTGCAGAAAAAAAGATCTCACTCGACCTAAAGGATGTTTCCCCTCTAGAAGCAATTCAGATTATTGCCAATGCAGCTGGTGCTGACGTTGCAAATATTGGTGATAGATATACTGTTGCTCCAAAGGAAGAGCTCTCTCGGATGAAGATGGCTGCTGAGAAAAAACGCAAAGAAGGTCCGTCCATACTTCTCGATTTGCGTCTAGTCGAGATGGTCGGTAACAAAGAAAAGAGAGTTGTTGCTAGTCCACGCGTTTTGGCACTCAATAATCAGCAAGCAACCGTGAGCATTGGTGGTAAAGACAAGAGTGGTAGTGAGTCTCTCATTGAGATAAAAGCACATACTTCCATTGAAAAGAACGACTTTGTCAAAGTCACAGTTGATTGCAATGTGGTAGAGACAAAAGACCAAAAGGTCAATCAGCAGAGAAAATCCTTCAAAGTCAGGTTAAAAGATGGCGCGCCCTTTAGGCAGAGAATGTCGAAGCAGTATCTTGTCGAAGTAACTCCACGAATAATCAAGGACATGACTCTGGCCAAACATAAACTCTCGGCAAAGAAGAAACAGGCTCGCGAACGTGCCTGTTTTGCAAACCAGAAGGTCATGACACATGCGCTACATCTTTACCTGAACGACAACGGTTTGAAAGCCAAAAATGTAGACGAAACTGTCTTCCAAAAGCTCGTAGCTGAGGGTTATCTGACGGCTATACCAACAGATCCTGGTTCAGGAAAAGGTTCAGAAAACCACTACAAAATCAAAGGGGACCGCGTCGTTTGTTCACAACACGGTCCCCTGCCCACAGGGCAATGAAGCTTAGTTCTTGGGCCTCAATGTAGCTGAGAAGTGGCGCAAGAATGGTGGCTCTTCGACTAGCTCGTAGCCGCAGAGTTCGTTTCTGTGTTCCTGGATGTGCAAGATGACTTCCACTAGATAGTCAACGTGACTTTGTGTGTACACACGTCGTGGAAGGGCCAAACGAACGAGTTCCATGGCTGCGGGCTGGTCACCTTTACCAAACATTAGTGAGCCGATTTCGACGGCTCGTACTCCGCCAACGCGATAGAGTTCACAACAGAGCGCTTGCCCTGGGAACTGCAAAGGTGGAATATGGGGCAACATTTCTTTGGCATCGATGTAAACGGCGTGACCACCTGTGGGTTTGATAATGGGGACGCCTTTTTCAGAGATCTTCTCGCCCAAGTAGGCAGAACATTGTATTCGATATCTGAGATAATCCTCATCGATGATTTCTTTGAGACCTTGGGCCAATGCGTCAAGATCTCGACCGGCTAGACCGCCGTATGTGGGGAAACCTTCAGTGAGAATGAGGATGTTTCGTGCTTCAGTGGCTAGTTCGTCATTATTGAAGGTCAAGAAACCGCCAATGTTGCCAAAGGCATCTTTTTTCATACTCATAGTCGCGCCGTCAGAAAGCGAAAACATTTCTTGGGCGATTTCTCGAACAGTTCGGCCAGCTTCGCCTTCTTCACGCAATTTGATGAAATATGCATTTTCAGCAAAACGGCAGGCATCGAGGAAGAGGGGGATTTTGTATTTGTCACAAATTTTACGAACGCCGCGCATGTTTTCCAAGGAGACTGGCTGCCCACCACCAGAGTTGTTCGTTACTGTAATCATACAGACTGGAACGTTTTCTGGCCCAACTTCTTTGATAGTGGCTTCGAGTTTTTCCAAATCCACATTGCCTTTGAAGGGATGGACGAGAGAGGGGACCTTTCCCTCTTCAATGACGCAGTCCACAGCTTTGGCACCGCTGTATTCGATGTTTGCACGAGTCGTGTCAAAGTGGGTATTTGAAGGAATGACTTTGCCTTCGCCACCGATGAGTTGGAAGAGAATACGTTCTGAAGCTCGTCCTTGGTGCGTGGGCAAGATATGTTTGTGACCAGTGATGTCTTTCACTGTCTCTTCGAAGCGGAAATAAGAACGGGAACCAGCATATGATTCGTCGCCGCGCATCATTGCTGCCCATTGCTCAGAGGACATGGCTGAAGTGCCAGAATCTGTGAGCAAATCAATGAGTACATCTTCAGCTTTGATGTTAAAGATGTTGTAACCAGCTTTTTCCAATATGGCTTCACGCTCTTTGACAGTGGTCATTCTGATGGGTTCGACCATTTTGATGCGGAAGGGTTCGATTATAGTTTTGAATTCCATGCTTGTTCCTTTCTGCATAGATATAGTGCGCAATCGAATGAGGCACTCTAGGCGCAAAAGTGACTTTCAGTCAACCTCACTGGTGGCCAATAGTCGTTGATAGATGTCCACAAACTGATCTGCTATGACAGACCAGGAGTATCTTTTCGCGACTAGTTCCTTTGCCGATGAAGCCAAATTGCTTGCTAAATTTTTGTCCTTTATCAATTGGCTGATCGTATCAGCCAATTTGTTTACATCACCTTCAGGGAAAAGGAGACCGCAATCTTCGACGACTGATGGCAAAGCGCCAGATGATGAAACGATGACAGCTTTCCCAGAAGCCATGGCTTCAACTGCAACTCGTCCGAATTGCTCCTTGAGATGTTGTTGCGTTCGCGAAGGCATGACGACTATATCCATAGCTGCTAGTGCTGCAGGTACATCTTCGTGACTAACGGCTGGCAAACAGAGATTGTGGCCCTTGAGACTTTGCAGCTGCTCTTTCACTTCGTGGAATAGTGGCCCACTGCCGATGAACAAACTGCTGATTTTCACCTTCTTTTCTAATTCTCTCAAGGCAGCGACGAGATCCAGAACTCCTTTTTGGTCGTCCATTTTGCCAAGAAAGCCAATGACAGGTCCAGAAGGTGGTAGAGAAAGCTCCATGGGCTTCACATTTTCATAACGGGGCAAATGAACACCAAGGGGGACGACCTCTGAAGGGCCTTGCCATCCTTTTTCTTGCAGTATTGTTTTCACATCATCGTTCATGGCCATACAAAGGTCAGCATTTCTGAAGAGCCAGCCCTCAAAGAGACTCCAGGGAGGTGGTCTCCATTTATGGACATTTTGGGCAGAAAAGAAAAGGATTGGACCCTTGGGGCATATAGCCCGAAAAGCGCGTGCTGAGTGCCAAGCTACCAGTGAAAAAGGCTCGGCCCACAACTCGAGAATGTGGGGATTACACTTTCTGAGTAGGCTGGCAATGTTGGAATAGTAGTGAGAGGCATTTCTTAGGCCGTGGCTTGGTAGCCAGTCAAAAGATGGTTGTTGGCAGATGAGTTCGAAACACTCGTCTTCTCCTTTTGGTGGGGCTTCGCAGAGTTTGTTGAATTGTGTCCAACGACGAGGTGTGAGAAGTGTTACCTCCACACCTTCTTTCTTACAAACCTCGTTGTGTCGCTGACGATACGCCTTCACCACACAAGAGTGGGAAAGGGCAAATACACGAATGCTCTTTGAAGTCATAGAGCCATTGTAGCAAAGGAGGAGTGAACTTGGCTCCTATCGGAAGGAGGCCAAGATGGGTTTTACCCATTCGTAGTGTTTGACCTTCAACTGAAATCGAAGACCTTCATCTTTTCGATGGATGGGCAGTCGATTGAGAGAATAATGGGATGGCTCTTTCGTCCAAACTGTGAAACCTGCTTTGTAACCAGCTTCTTCGGCTACAGTCATCACATCATCGTTAAATGAACCAAAGGGGTAACTGATGTAAAGAGGGGTTTGACCAGTCAGCTTCTCGAGCTTATCTCTCGAGGTCTTCATTTCGGCAAGGACGTCTTCTTTACTCAAGGTCGTTAGCTCTACGTGGGAATGACCATGAGAGCCAAAGCTAATTCCAGAAGCAGCCATTTCTTTCAACTCATCTGTTCCCAACATAGGCTTTTTAATGCCCCCCCAATCATCAGCAGGCCATGTGGAATTCAGATATTTGGTAACGCAAAATATTGTGGCCGGAAGTTTCAAGTCACGCAGAACGGGATAAGCTTTTTCGAAGTTATCGAGATATCCATCGTCAAAAGTTAGTGCTGCTGCGTCACTAGGGGGAGTTTTCCCTTTGGTTAGATATTCTTCAGTCAGTTCTTGCAAAGGGATGACTCGACAGTTTTTGTGAAGCCAATTCATATGGTCGGCAAAGAGTGTTGGTGGGCAATCTACGCCTGCAGGTCGCGGTTCATCATAATTATCAATGGTGTGATAAATGAGGATAGGAGCCATCTCAAGCTTCCTCCTCTTCATCAATGACAGTTCGATAAGAAGGTATCACTTTGGGTGCCACTGAAATGAGACCCAAGATCATTCCAAAGAGCCAGTTTGTCATGACTGCGAAGACCACGTCCTCAACGAGACAATGAAGCATATAACCAATGAGGGCTGAAAGTAGTGCTGCTGCTAGGACCCGTCCCACTTTATCTGATGATTGACGCATTAACTTGATTGACCTCGAGGTGAAAAACCAGATGACATTGAGGAAAGCCAAGCAGCCAACAAGTCCCGTTTCTGCCAGCAAAGTAATCCAAATATTAAAGGCCCCATCAAAGGTTTTGGAATCGTAAGGAATAGCAGAAAAGCGGGCTTTACCCAATCCTATACCCAAGATTGGTGATGACATGAATGCTTCTATCCCTTGTCCCCACAGAATTGTTCGAGCGCGGAAACTCTTGGGAATGTCTTTGTCTTCATCGATGTCTGACCAGGCCAAGGTGTCGTACTCAACAGGAACACCAGGAACGACCCAAAGGTGAAATCTGTCTCTTTGCACAACTTCTGGTGAACGGGCAACAAAAGAGGCCAAGTCAAGGATTGTAGAGCCCTCTTCGGACATTACAGCCAGATGGAGATGTCCACAGAATAGGACTAATCCAAGGAGGACAACAAAAAAGGTCGCTCTTTTCCCAAGTACTGTTCCAGCAACGATGGGCCAAGCCATAGCTCCTGCCATTCCTCCTTTGGAGGCTGTTCGCAAAGCTCCCAAAACGGCCAAGAGCAAAGCTCCACCAGCGACGACCTGTTGCCATGGTTTTTTAGAATTTTCATAGGTGAAAAATATGAAAGGGATGGTCAGAAGTAGATAATTGGCCAATCCATTTGGATTACCAAAGGCTCCTGTGGCTCGGGCGACAGTGCCACGAAAAGGAACGAAATAGAATGTGTACATTCCGGCGACACCGGCCAATGCAGCAGATGCTGCCAACCAATAGCAGGTTGTGATGAAACTCTTTTCGTCTTTGGCCAACAATTTGGCAACACCGTAACCCAAAAAGATGAGAGCCAATGCCATCAGTTTTTTTATGGTATCTGAGCCTCCACCAGTTGTTAAGGCAGAGAGGACGAAAGCTATGCCCAGAAAAGCCATTGCCCTGTCGCCTTTGTTCCAATGGATGGTGAGAGACCGTTCACGGACGGCTCTAAACATCAAGGCAGCCAGCAAGAGGCAGACTGACAAATCGTTAACATAAACTCTGACGAGACTTATTCGTACAGATGGGTTGTAAAGCGGTGCAACACCGAATAGTAGGGCTGTGCAGGCCGTTGGCGATGCAACGAGTATGCACGCTCCAATGATGGCAAGCGCCATAGTTGGAATTCCCTGCACCTTTAAACCCCGCAATCATCTCTATTGGTCTGCAATGGTAGTCTATCATGTACTAATGGAAGCTCACGTTGAAGGAAGGGTAGACCAATGAAGGGGATTGTCGGCATATCCTCAGTCCCCTGGGAATATTTGCCCATCGCACCACAACAGACACTAAAAAACTTGGCGAAAATGCAGCCTGTTCTTTTCGTAGAACGACAACGGTCCATAGCCGGTGCGCTTCTAGAACCCAGTAAAGCCTGGAAAGACACTTTGAGAATAGTCTCTGGCCTTCGTGAAGGAGCTCCCAATCTACACGTACTGACTCCCCCCTTTGCAGCACCGTGGACCGCCTCTTCTATGTTTGCCAACCGCTTATCAATGGGTAGTTTGCGACTCTTTGCCCAGAGAGCAGCAAGTTCTCTAGGATTCGAAAAACCAATTGTGATTGCATATGTGCCGCAAGCCCATCTTTTGCGCGGTGTTTTTGGCGAGAGTTGTTTTGTTTATGACGTTATCGATGAATATTCAGCCTTTCCCAATATGAACGTAGAGATGTGCAAAGAGTTGGAAAGCAAGATGTGTCAAAAAGCTGATTTGGTTTTTGCCATCTCCGAGAATCTCGTGGAAGAACGTAAAAAACTCCATAATCGCGTATTTCACCTTCCCATTGGTGCTGAAACGAAACGTTTCCTTAAAGTGGAAAAAGGTGAAGATGTACCAGCTGCTGTACAGCAAGGGAAGGGCTTAAAAGTCGGTTATTATGGCTCTATCGACGACCGAATGAATATGGACTTCTGTTTGGCTTCGGCCCAGGCATTACCTGAGGTTACTTTTTTGTATTTTGGTCCGGTGAGAGCAAATGCAAAGATTGAACCTCTAAAGAAGCTGGAAAACGTCTTTTTCCCTGGTCCAATCGATTATGACAAGCTGCCACAGTTTTCTGTCAATTTTGATGTCTGTGTCTTGCCTTATGCACAAACTAGGTTCAACAAGTACATTTTCCCCAACAAAATCTTTGAGTACCTAGCTACTGGCAATCCTGTCGTGACTAGTGATGTGCCTTCCATTCGTTACCTCGCTCGGCAAGGAATGTTGACCATTGCCAATAGCGCTGAAGAGTATGTGAATGCTCTCAAAGAAGCTCTAGACAAAAGAGCTGAGGAACGTGACAAAAGACGAAATTGTGCACTGAAAAACACTTGGGACAATCGAGCTCAGATAATGTGGAGCAAAATCACAGAGTTTTTGTCGGGGAAAGGAGAGAGTTTTGAGTGAATATCTAGCTCCTTTTCTCGAAAAGATAGGCCACAAGGACAAACTGACTGTCCTCGATGTGGGCTGTGGTTATGGAAAAAATCTCGAGAAGTTGGCAGCTCTTGGCGTGAGAGCTTTAGGTGTCGACAAAAATCCTGACTTGGTGAAAGCTGTTCGTGACAAGGGATTTGAAGCCAAGACTGTCGAAGAGTTCAACCAGTCGAAAGAGCTCTTTGAGGTCATTTTGTTCAGCCATATAATAGAGCATTTTTCACCACACGATTTGCTCACTTTTTTAGATGCTTACCTCGATAGGCTGACTCCCAATGGACATGTCATTATTGCTACACCTTTGCCTTGGCCAGATTTTTTTGATGATTTTGATCACGTTAAACCTTATCCGCCACAAGCCATCGAAAGGATGTTCTGTTCTCCTAACAGTCAGGTGCAATACCATTCACGGCACATTCTGAAGAACATCGAGATTAAAGTTCGACGCCATCGTCTGTTGTTATCAAAAGGTCAAAGACTTTGGCTCGAGAAAAATTGGCCCCTATTAGAGAGTCTCACGGAACGTTTGTTTTCATTGGCTTACTGCTTGTCTTTTGGCTTGATTGGTTTGACCAATGGTTGGATGGGGTTGTATCAATTGCAATCTGGACAGAACGACAGTTGACGGAAGAGCCCTTTGAAAGCCGCCTTTTTATAAGCCCAGCTACCCAAGATCTCAGCCAAGGGTTTTTCAAATGCATTGCCCAGTTTCAGCAATCCCAAATGGTCGTGGCAGCAAACTGTAACGTCTCCTGTGTAAGTAATGACAGGGTAAAGGAACTTGCAGAAAGGTCCACGAATAGTCTTGATGTCGTAGTGGCCATCTTTTTCGCTGTAGGTAAAACGTAGATGGGGAACAACTTCAGGTGACACCACACTGTCGAAGAATGTTTTGGTCTCTTCTTCCGTAGCCAAGGCTGGCAAGGGAAAGCCCGTTGAGTTTACTTGAGCGTTTTTTGGATTTCCGCCAAGGCTTTCGACAAATGTGGGCAACTCATCGATGAGATGAACATTGTGTTTCGTTACGTTCATCTTCACATAAACAGTCAGTCCTGATTTTTTTGCTAGTGGGAAAAGTTCGCGCAAATTGGCAGTGACTTTCTCGAAGGAGGTTCTCTGGATAGCTGCTTCGTGACTTTCTTTCGTCGTTCCACCGACATTGACGATTATCTGCCGAAAAGGCACTTTGGCCAAACGTTTGAGATCAGTATCTACTGCTAAGTTGGAGTGAATATCCATTAACCGCCAACCCTTGTTGGCAGCATATTCCACCATTTCAAAGAAGTTTTTGTGGAGGAGTGGTTCACCGCGGAAATAGGGAGTCAGAGGGACTTTACCAAACTGTTTTACATTTAGATCAATGAACTTGCGGAACTGTTCTTCTTTGATGAAACCAGCTTGCTTTCTTTTGGACACGTACATCCAGCACCAGACACAGCGGGCGTTACAAGCTGAGCTGGTTTCAATGATGATATTGGAAGGTTTGGCGAAAAGAATGCCATATACCCGCCTTAAAAAACCTAGTCCTCTCATACCTGTAAGCTTACACCTTTACTGTCTGTTGGCAAGGTAACGAAGATAACGAAGTATCCTGCGTGGTCCAGGAAGATATGTACGCATTGCGTGCCAAAACAGTGTTGTTCTTTTCTCTTCTCGAGCTCTTTGCCAGGCAGATGAGAGGTAACCAATCTTGCCCAATCCGCGAAGGTAGGCACGGAAGAAAAGCTCCCAACGTTGGTCTTTGATCCCTTTCTCTTTGAACCAATGAAAGAGGCTTTCCCAGACTTGGAATTCGCTTTCAGAAAAACTCTTTGGGTCGCTATAACGCTGATGGGGATTGAAACGATTGCCACCGTGTCGTCTATAAACAGCAACGGGACGGCCAAGAGGGGAACGAACTAGGTTTAAGATGGCAGCCATTCTGAACCAGAGTTGACCATCTTGTCGTAGACGAAGTTTTTCGTTGAAGCGTCCCACTTTGTCAAAGGCTGAGCGTCTGACAACGATACCCAGTGTGTCCCAGCCGACCTGGCCATTGAGGTAAGCCGCAAAAAATTGCTCTCTTTGAACTTCGTCTCCTTTTACCGTTTCACCTCGTCCGCTGAAGCGTGCTTTCTCTCCCTCTGTTTCCAATTCCATTCGTGTCTGGTCGTATACTCCATCGATTTCTGGCGTGGAGGAAAGGAGCTGTAAGGCTCCTTTTAGACGTCCTGGGAGCCAATAGTCGTCGGCATCGAGAAAGCAGACATATTCGCCTTTGCTATTTTTGATACCCAAATTTCGTGAAGCTCCCGCTCCTTTGTTCTGACCTCCTTCGTGTCGGAGGAGCCGACACAAATCGGAGTTCTTAGTGCATATCTCTTCGGCTACTTTTAGAGAATTGTCAGTAGAACAGTCTTCAACGAGAATTATCTCCATCACTCCATCATCTTTTTGCGCTATGACGGAGGCAACGGCTTCTTCGAGAAATTTCTCGGCGTTGTAGACAGGAATGACCACAGATACAGAAGGGGTCATTGCTCGTCAGCTTCCCATTTCACCTCGTCGAGGTGCATGACACCCCACCGTCGGTCTGCATATTGACCATGTGTTTGGGGAACGTTGGTCACTGAAAAGAGTGGGTATTCTTTCAGGTAATCAATGGAGCGGGCTTGCCCTGGTGTGACATTCATACTAATGCCAGCTTGATACAAACCTGTAGTGAATGGGATTTTTGGTAGTGTGCAACGAACCACTGTCTTGGGTGCACGAAGGGAAAAGGACTTCTCCATATCACCGGAAAAGACAACGGCCATTCTTTCACCTGTTGCCCGACTTATCTCTAGTGTCACCTTCACATCTTCAACGGCCTCAGTAACGTCAATATCCATTTCAATAGTGACGTCATCCCCTGATGAAATGGCAGGTACGCCATCACCATCAGCTGAAGCATTGAGCACCCTGATAGCAGAGAACTTCGCTTGCGGAAAATATGAGTAGAGACGGAATTGATCCAAAGAACCCTCTCGAAAATGGATGAGGCTCTCATTCACGTATGTGGAAATGGACTCAGCAGCTGGCGCGTCCATAGCCAGTTGACCGTCTTTGATGTAGAGAACTCGATGGCATAGGTCCTTAACAGCGGCCATATTGTGGCTAACGAACAAAACGGTTCTGCCTTGATCGCGAGAGACTTCCTGCATTTTTCCAAGACATTTTCTTTGGAAGCTCACGTCCCCTACAGCTAGCACTTCATCAACGAGCAAACACTCAGGTTCCAGATGTGCTGCAACGGCGAAAGCTAAGCGTACGTACATGCCTGAGCTATACCTTTTGACAGGAGTGTCGAGAAATTTCTCCACGCCGGCAAAGTCAACTATCTCATCGAATTTGTCGTCGATCTCTTTTTGGCGCATACCCAAGATGGCACCGTTCACGTAGATGTTTTCTCGCCCCGTGAACTCAGGGTGAAAACCCGTGCCCACTTCGAGAAGGCTTGCTACACGTCCTCGCAGGCGAATCTCACCTGCTGAAGGTGGAGTTATACGGGACAATAGCTTGAGCAGTGTAGACT
>CAZXTJ010000133.1:0-14816 GCA_964643655.1 uncultured bacterium | reverse complement strand
CCATACGAGCTGCCTCATAGGTACGACCAAAACAATGGCAAAACTCAAAAACAAATGGTCGGGAACCCTCTTGATAGTCGGTCAACCTGCAGAAGAGCGCGGTCGCGGAGCCAAAGCCATGCTTGCCGATGGCCTCTTTGAAAAATTTCCCCGCCCCGACTACTGCCTGGCTCAACACTGTGACGCCTCTTTGCGAGCTGGTAAAGTGGGTTATCACATCGGATATTACAATGCCACCCTCTCTTCAGCAGACCTAACCTTCCATGGCCAAGCGAGCCTACCCACTGCAGCCAATGTCATTTTGGCTCTGCAAAAAATCGTCGCCCGCCGCCTCGACCCCACTGTTCCAGGCGTTGTCACCGTAGGTAAAATAACCACCACTAAAACACTGGACGTCACCCTCGAATTGACTATTCGCGCCCGTGAAAGAAAAGTGTGGCAACAGATAATCCATTCCATAGAAGAGATAGCCACTAACGTGGGCAAAGCCGGAATGGTACCTGGCGGCAAAGAACCTACCCTGTGGATAGGCCCCCAGGGAGCACCGGCCACCATCAACGACGAAACCCTCGTCCGCCGTGCTATCAAAGTATGGACCAAAGCATATGGCCCGCAAAACCTCGTCACCGGTAAAGCCACCATGGGTGGCGACGATTTTGGTTATTTTGGCGACATCACTCCCAAAATCCCCCTTTTCTATTGGCGTCTAGGTGCAGCCCAAGCCCCAAAAGCCGGGAAAAAGAGCGGCGCTCTCCACTCGCCCTATTTTTTGCCTGACGTAGACAAAGCACTCCGCTCAGGCGTTTATGCCATGACCACGCTTTTGCTCGATTTGCTCGCCAGGGAGTGACACTTTCAAGAAAATTCGCTAACATTTGCCACAATAAATGTGTCACTCACATATAAGAGTCCTGAGATAAAAAAGAGTACATAATAAGAAAGGTATCCCAATGTTGCGTCGATTGAGTCTTACTGCGCTTCTCCTATTGACTTCCTTTTCTTTTCTATCTGCCCGCCCAGCCTTGGCACCAGATGAAGACGTTCTCGTTCTCCCAACGACTGCCACCCTAACGGAATCTGGCTCATGGGATGTTCCCCTCCGTGGTTGGGTCTTCGAACTTGAAAAAGACTCTAGTTGGCGTAAGTTCCAACTGAAAATCATTGCTCGTAAACTCAAATTAGAACCAGGATCTGAAGCCAATACCCTCTTCAGAGAAAGAGCTCGTATGTTCCTCGTGGACAACCAACGAGGCAAAAGAATCAAATACCGCCTGGCGGACCAAACAGTCGTCTGTGACAAATCAAAAGCCAACGGCCATTTTCAAGGCGTAGCCACTATGGAGAGAACATCAGATGGCCTCTCTGCTGATTATTCTTGGCTGCGCATCAACGTTGTTCCCCCACCAGGTGATGAAAGACGTTTCGAAGGATATGTCCAACTCGTTCCCCCTGAAGGAGTCTCAGTCATTTCCGATATTGATGACACTATCAAAGACTCAGTCGTCCTCGACAAAAAAGAACTCATGGCCAATACCTTCATGCGCCCCTGTCGAGCCTTGGCTGGAATGGCTGAACAATATTCCCGTTGGCAAGCCAAAGACGTAGTTTTCCACTATGTCTCAGGTTCTCCTTGGCAGCTCACACCAATGCTGACACACTTCATCGAAGAGAAGGGTTTTCCCCGTGGCTCTTTCCACCTGCGAATGTTCCGCCTCTTTGATAGCTCTATGCTCAACCTCATCAAGTCACCCTTTGAGCAGAAAGTAAGAAAGATATCTGCCATTCTCGACAGATACCCTCAACGTAGATTCATCTTTGTTGGTGACTCTGGTGAAGCTGACGCCGATGTCTACGGCGAAATCGCACGCCGATATCCCAAGCAGCTACTACACATCTTCATCCGTAATGTTCCCTTGGGCAAAATGAATGACGAACGCTGTAAAAAAGCCTTCGACGGCATCCCCGAGAACAAATGGACAGTATTCGAAGATGCCGCCGAACTGAATGAGCTAGAATTCTAATCTCTCGCTAAAAAGTCTTCATTTGGTTCTCCAAAGTAGCTACCAACTTTTCCAACTCAATGGCAGAAAGCCTCAAAGTCGGCTATCAAAGGAGCTTTTCGTCCTTTTCTACCTCTTCACAACAATCAGATTTGATTGGTACCGAAGTTGCACCGTCATAGACGTCTCTAAAAATGATTATCAAAGGTGATAGACGCCTAGGTGACGGGGGAATGAAATGGTAAGCAACTCCAACCTAGCAGTATTGGAGAGAGTAGACGTACTCTCCTTATTGGCTGACAAAGAGATGCAATCACTTGCAGATTCGCTCTACGAAATGGTTTTCAAACCCGAGGAAACCATCTACTTAAAAGATTCACCAGCTGAAGCTTGTTACATCATCAAAAGAGGAGTAGTCAGACACTCTAACAATGAAAAAACAACGGCCCTCTTCAAAAGAGGAGATCTCTTCGGTGAAATGGAAGTGCTGGACTGCGACAAAAACCGAGTGGCAACAGCCATAGCCGTCACAGAGGTCGTTCTCCTCGCCATCCTGAAAGAAGACCTACTATTTTTCCTCAATGAACGACCATCAGTAGAGATGCAGATAAGAAACAACATTCTCCGTCGCCACGCTAAAAACATCGCCACAATCTTTCACAATGCTTGATTAGGTAAGCCCTTAGAGCAGCCAAAATAAAACATCAAGAGAGATTTGGTCGCGAAACTGAGAAAATCACCTCACTGGTGCGACGATAGTTTCCGGCAAATTGCAAAGGTCCTCGCCATCTTGCTTCTGTTCGGTACTTCTCACTGCAGAAACAAACGACGCAGCTGCGACAAAAGTTTCATCCCTCTTTTTGCCTTTTTCTGCTCAATCGTTTGTTCAAAGCCTGTCGGGTCAATCCCAACAATGAGGCTGCAATGGTCTGATTGCCTTTGGCCCGCCGCAGAGCTTCGTTGATGAGATACTCTTCAGCTTCTTTCAAAGTGGGCAACTCGCCTTGACCCCAGAAACCTTCTTTGCAGACCTTCTCACCATCATCTACTTCTTTGTTTGAGATAGCCTCTTTGAACCTATCCATGGACAAAGAACCATTGGAGTGATTGTATAGAGCATCGTGGACCATGGCTTTGAGCTCTCGCACATTGCCGGGAAAATGATGAGTGCCCAATAAAGTAATGAGTTCTTTGGGAAACTTGGGAGTCTTAACATCCAACTCCTTGGCCATAATCTCCAAAAAACTATTCAGCAGTAAAGGTAAATCACCCTTTCTCTCACGCAATGGAGGGATATGCACATGGTGAGAGCAAAGGCGGTAAAAGAGATCTTGGCGAAAACGCTCCTCTTCGCGCAACTTTTGTGGGTGAACATTAGTAGCCGCCACAACACGTACATCGCACTTTTCCACATCATCTGCACCAAGGGGCAAATATTCACCCTCTTGCAAAAATCGGAGTAGTTTGGCCTGAGAAGCTGCCCCCAAATGGCCAATTTCATCGAGAAACAAAGTGCCTCCACGAGCCTGAGCAATGAGCCCCATCCGCCCCGTCGAGGCTCCAGTATAGGCACCAGCTTTGTGACCAAAAAGAGTGTCAGCAAAAACTTCGTCATCCAAACCTGCCACATTGACGGAAACAAAAGCTCCCTCTCGACGACTCAATTCGTGAACGGCTTTTGCTACGAGCTCTTTGCCGACACCCGTCTCTCCGGTAATGAGTACACAACTGTCACTACCGGCCACTGCCTCAATATAGTGAAAAATTCGAAACATACCCTCGTCTTGCGTCACTATCTCTTCAAAAGCACTCTCGTTGACAGGACGGAGAGAGAGGAAAGACTGACGTAGCTGTTCATTCTCATAGCGAAGCTGACTAATTTCCAAAGCTTGACGAACGGCTGCAACCAATTCACGCTCGCCCACGGGTTTAGTCAAATAATCGTATGCGCCAGCTTTCATACATTGCACAGCTTTGGAGACATCATCATTACCAGTGATGACAATAATGGGTAAACGGGGAATACTCTCGCTAAGACGAGTCAGGACAACCTCTCCACGAATATGGGGCATAGACAAATCAAGGAGTACAATCTCTGGCTCTTCTTCTTCGACGAGGCTAAAAACCTGCCTACTGTCCAAACAAGAGCTCACATTGCCAAAGCCACCTATCTCGAGAAAACGTCTGTAAACTTCACACATTCCCTTATCGTCATCAACGATGAGAATAGGTCTTTCCGGTCGTCCTTTGTTTTTATTCTTCTTCATTCTATTTAGACTTCACTTCACCTTGTGCACAAACAAATTGGTAAAAATAACAAGCCACACAAATGCCAAAAAATCCCTCTAAAGCGGCACATAAAGCAAACATACCTGACATCACCAGAGCCGGCATAAAAAATCCCTGACAAGCCACCAAAGCAATAACCAGCGAAAAAGTGAAACCAATCTTGGCAGCAAATATCTTTGGTCCAGCATTCTGTTTCTGCCCAGGACCAACTAAACGACAAACTCCTTTGGCCACGAGCGAAATAGGACTGAGAGGCAAATCAGTGAAACCACGCAGGAAAAAATCGACGGCCAAAATCCAAAAGAGCCACCAATGATTCAGGTAAGCGGCAGTAGAAACGAGTGAGAAAATCAGCAGCGCACCAATACGTACGACACGAATATCAGCCTGTTTATTAGTAACAGGACAAAGGGCACCCATGATTTACCTCCCCAATGACGACCCTTTTATTCAGAGCCCTCTACTTCCTTATTTAGCATGAGATAGCTGCAGCGACAAAAATCCCCACCAGGTTTGTCATACAAATGAAGACTGCCACCATGGCATCTGCTCCAAGAGTCGCAATTTAGACATTGATCCTTACGAGCCCAAGATCTATCGCGAAAAACTTCATAACGATTTTCCCAAACATCAACAAAATCATCACATGCCAAATCACCCTGTAGAAAACTCTCAGGCAACTCAGGGCATGCACCAATCTTTCCATTGGCCATTATTCCTGCCACATTCAAACCAGCGCGACACATATGCAATGCAGGACGAACGACACCTTCGAACCTGTCGCCCAAATAACCCTCTTCACCAAACTCCACCAATGGCATAACACCATCTGCTCTGCCCTTTTCTGCGAAAAGTAGAATCTTCTTCAAATCACCTTCATCGATGATGAGTTCTTTGTCCAAAGCTGCTCTGCCTATAGGCATGACAGGAACAACCCGCCATTGTTTCACCCCCATCTCGAGTACGACCTGCCTCATCGTCTCTAGATGAGGAACAACAGGTTTGGTCACAGTGGACATGATTTCCAAAATGCCACCAAACCCTGCCTCACGCAAATTATCAACAGCTCTTTTCACACCTGCAAAAGAACCCTTGCCCCGCAGTTCATCATTGACCTCTTCTGGACCATCCAAACTGAGTGAAATGGAGCCCATGCCACTTTGGACAATCTCTCGCGCAGCCTTTTCATCGAGCAACATTCCATTGGAAACCATGCCATATGGAAAACCCAATTCATGAAGCTTGCGGAAAATGTCAAAAATACCCTCTTTGAGCAGAGCCTCGCCGCCAGTTACTGCCACCATAATCTTATCTGGCCGATAATTTTGAGCTATGTGCTCCAAAACTTCCAGCCACTTTTCACTCTCCATCTCTTCACCCTGAGCTTTGCTCGTACAAAGAGATCCGCAATATCGACAAGACAAATTGCAGCGCCGAGTCACCTCGAGAAACAAATATTCCAGAGGATGTTCCAAAGACAACTTGTAGCGAGTAAGAGAAACCAACTTCCACTGCAAAAAACGGCGCAAGAAAGTCCACATCTCTATAACTCCTCAACGTACAAAGTAAGACCTGATAAGAGGACAGGTTCTCGCGTTCCGTCACTAGGCCCATTGATAACCTTCACCACTGCTCGATTGATGCCAAAAACCAGAGCTTTGGGAGAAATCTCGTGAATGAGATGATACAAACGTCCCTTGGACTTCTTTTCACTGTCAGCTATGATATTGGCCAAACCATCAAAACCCTGCAGAGGTTTTTTCAGGCTCACGAGAACATCGCCATAATGATTACCCTCTACCCAATCAGAAACATACTTGCGCCAAGCATCAACGGAAACTCGATAAGTAGCCAAAAACTTGCCATTCAAATCAACTGTGGGCAAAACAATGATTGCGGGAGCTTTCTGCTCGACAGCCAACCAAGCCCTTTTGATACCTTCTGGCTCGAGTTCCAACTTGAGCATGAGTGAAGCCTTGCCCATTCTCTCTTTCGCTGTGGCAGACAAACTACTATGGCGAAAATCAGGAGACAAACTGTCGAACAAAGTTGCATGGCCCTTTTCGTTGGCTTGTAGGGATAACAAACGAAAAGGAAAACGTTTCAACTTAGCCAAAGATTTTGTGCCGTAACGCAGAGGAAAAGACCTGCTGAATTCACTGGCAAAAGTGGACCACTTTTCATTAAAAGGTAACTTGTAATATTCAGCCGTTACCTGCAAGACCTCCAAAGGAAAAATGGCCTTACCAAAAGCTTCACGCACAGAAAGATCTTCTTCGACAAAATGAGTATATTGGGGCCAATTATTCGTCAATTCGAGCAAAGGTTCATACCAAGAAGTCTCATTCTGCAGCTTCTTTTCCACAGCCTTCCAGAACCGAGTCAAAACCTTGGCCTTGTTGTCGCCAGCCCTCTGATAACGACTGCCACCATCTTGGAACAACTCGTTCTTCCGGCCATCTTCTCCAACCCACATACGATAAAACTTGCCCGAACGTCTATCTTGCAAAAAGATGTCGTAAATCTCATTGAGCTTGTCAGTCAGCAACTGAGCACCAGTGGCTGCAACAATCAACTTGTCACCTTCTGAAGAGGTGAGCACTACCTCCAAAGAGCGAGCCTGCCTCATCTTTTTCGCTGGCAGCAAAACCTGCACAGACCTTTTCATAAAACCATTCTCTACCTGCACAGGTGACAGAATCCGCGCTCGAAAAGGAAGCCTACTAGTCAAGGTGACCAAAAAATCGCCACTTCCAGTCGGTTTGACCTCCTTCTTTGCTTCAAAAGGCACGGGAGACAGAGTCTTGGCCAATTGAGGCAAAGTATAAGAGCCGTCGCGGCGGGCTAAAGAGACATAATATTCTGTGCCCTCTTTCAAACCAGAGAGAATGACCTCGTGCTCAAAGCCCTTTCCCTCTTTCAACTTTTCCAATCTTGGTCCTTCGACAATAAAAGGCACAGGTCCACGTATGGCCCTTCTATTGATTTTGAACTTGGGGTTTTTTACTTCCACAGGAGCTTGCCAAGAAAGGACAATACTCTTTATACCCACAGACTTGATATTAATTTGGCGAACGACTACAGGAGGAGAACCGACGAAATATGAATAACAAGCTGCCAGTAAAATAAAAAAGAAAAGAGCAAAAGCAAAATACTGAACGAACTTCCTGCCTTGTTCGGGTTTTTGCAATTCCTCAGAAACAGAAGACAAAACAGAGACCTTCATCGTAGAAGGTTTTTTAGCTCTTTTTCCTCCCCATTTCTTGTTTGCCCTTTCAGCCAAAGCCTCTTCAACATTCTGCTTGGCCATCATGCCGCTGCGACAGCCCAAACTGATCTTCACTTGCCCCGGTACCCACTCGCCACAATCTTCGCCAAGACGCCGCAGATGAGAAGCCAAAACAGCTGCGCTCTTGATTCTCTGAGCCGGATCCTTTTCCAAACATTTGGCGAGCAATTCATCAAATGCACTGTGCAACTTTGGATTAAAGAATGAAATAGGTTTCGGCTTTACCTGCACATGTTTGAGCAAAATATCCATGTCATTGGGACCATCGAGAGGAGGAGTACCAGCCAACAACTCATACAACAAAACAGCAAGAGAATAAATATCACTCGTTGGACCAATAGGCAGCTCAGAGGCCTGCTCAGGAGACATATAAACAGGCGTGCCCATCACGACGCCCGTCTTTGTCTTTACAGTAGTCACACCACCCAACTTGGCCAAACCAAAATCAGCCAACTTGGCATCGCCTCTCTTATTGATGAGAATATTACCTGGTTTGATATCGCGATGAACTACACCACGTTCGTGAGCATGATGAAGACCATCACAAATCTGAGCCACGAGCTCACATACCTTGGCCACAGACAAAGTAAGGCCAGCGACAATCTCGTCCTTTAAAGAGTGCCCCTCAACATACTCCAGAACCAAATAAGGAGTATCACAAGTCAAATCAAAATCATAAATCTGCACAACATTGGGGTGGCGCAGCTGTGAACAAACACGCGCTTCGTCTTGAAAACGGGCCAACTCTTCTTCTGAGTCCAAATGACGCGTAGAAAGAAACTTGATGGCAGCAGGTCTATCGAGTCCCAACTGCACTGCCCGATAAATGGTGCCCATTCCACCGGCACCAATCTTCTTTTCGAGGCGATATTTGCCCTCTAAAGACTTGGGAGCTTCCACAGCTATCTCAAAGAGGAAGTCTTCAGAGGATTAGTCAAGTCATCGAGCCAACACAAAGGATAGGACTCAACGGCAACACCAGGCAATGTAACGGCCCTGCCACTAACATTGTCGAGTAAAACAGTATATTTGTTGGCCAAAGCCAGAAGGGAATAACGATGATCCCAACTCGTCTTCCTCTCAACGATTTCCAAACCATCATTGTCAGACTCTGCAAGCGGCCGATGGACAAAATAAACACCACCAGCGCAACGTAAACGCTCGGGATAAACTTCACCAAAATACTTCAAATCATTGGTGGCCTCAAAAAGACGCTCGCCTACGAGACAATAAAACTTGGCAGGCTCTTCTTTGCGCGAAAACAGTCGATAACCCTCACCTTCATCGGCTATGGGCAACATCACATGATTTCTGCGCCTGCGTCTTTTTATATCGTGGACTTCCAAGACAGGTTTGTCTCCAGGAGCAATAGGTCCTGCCACACAAGCCACACCGTGGCGGCGCATGAAATGAACGGGGCGATAATAACCTGGATTTTCCGACATCCCTGAAGGCGGTCGCCAGGCAAAACTGTAAACCGTGCGATGGTGCAAATCCTGAACTACAACCCTTGTATGGCGAGGAAGAGCCAAATGGCGCCCATCAGGAGAAACAGCAGCATTCATCCAAGCCGCGGGCCAGGAAATTGGCTCTTCTTTGATGTGAACGACAGGATAAACATTACAATTGGCCATATCGAGAACATTAAAAGTGCCACCATAAAGATGACTGCCCTTCGTCTGTTCGCGATGGAAAAAATAAACATAAGGCCCCTGTTGGCCCAAAACCACATCAACACCCTCAATCAAATGAGAGGCAGCAGGCCAGCGTGGCTCCAAATGATAAAGCATGTCCACATTGTCATATAACCAAACGACGCCATTGGGTCTTCTGGCAATCATTCGCACATCGAGACCAGCATCATCTTCTAGCTCAATCAAAGTGCGATATTTCAACTCGTCATCGACGACTTGTAACTGAGCAACGACAGGAGGTCCCTCTTTACTCGCCTTTTCAACACCACGAGTAACCAACAAAAATGGCGGAGTATTTAAAGTTTCACCTTGAGCCAGCAAAGAACCAACGAACAAAAAGGATGAAATAACAAAAAGCCACCGCACGAAGTGACCTCCTCTACATTTATATAAGACATACCCATTATACAAATCGGTAAATCCTCCCTACCAGGCAAGCCATAACTCTTTCGAATTCAACAGACCAAACATAGGCAAATCAGGCAATGACACAATCACGACAGCGTGGTATTAAAAACCTATGGAAAAAGCCAACACAGCCAAAAGAACAATCACAACATCAGTGCGTGAAATTGTCGAATACACCTACGCATATGGCGACCTCGTGCCAGCTCAACTGACAATGGCCCGCGCCCAAGCAGGCACTCGAGGCCATCGCGAGGTGCAACAAGATCGCCCTCCCTACTACAAAGCAGAAGTATCCCTCAAACACCAAATAGAGACCAAGAACCACATCTTCATCATCCAAGGAAGAGCTGACGGTATCTATTACTTTTCCCCAAAAGAAGACACCATACAAAGCTCCTCTGCTGACCAAGAACTCGACACCACTGTTGGTATCAATGAAGTCATCATCGATGAAATCAAAACCACTACACGCGATCTTGAAGAACTACAAGCTGACGACCGCCCCCTCCATTGGTACCAAGCCCAAATGTATGGCCACATAGTCGCCTGCCAAGAAAAGCTCGAAAAAATTACAATCCAGCTCACCTACTATCACCTAGAAGAGCAAACCATAAAAGAATTCCGCAAAGAGTTCACCAAAACGGAACTTGAAAACTTCTTCCAAGAAACAGCAGCCCCCTACCTGAGCTTCTGCGAAAACATCCATCAGTGGGAAGAGACAAGAGACCAATCAATCAGCTCACTATGCTTTCCCTACGAAATTCAACGCAAAGGCCAACAAGAACTAATCGAAAAAGTAACGCAGGCCATCAGCCACAAACACCGTCTCTTCGCCTGCGCCCCCACAGGCATTGGCAAAACAGTGGGCGTACTCTACCCAGCCATCAAAACACTGGGCCAAGGTTTGACGAGCAAACTCTTCTTCCTCACGGCCAGAACGACAGGCCGTGCAATCGCTGAAAAAACCATCGCAGATATGCGTGAAGCCGGACTGAAACTAAGAGCCATAACCCTGACGGCCAAAGAAAAAATCTGCGCCCACCCAGAGGCAAGCTGCCATCCCGAAAGCTGTCCCTGCTCTAGCGGTTACTTCGACAGACTAAAAGATGGACTGACCGACGGACTGACACATCAAGCCTTAACGAGACAAACCATCGAAGAGCTGGCCCAGAAACACCAACTCTGCCCCTTTGAATATTCCCTGGACTTGGCCCTCTTTTCAGACACAATCATCTGTGACTACAACTACGCCTTTGATCCGCGCGTCCGCCTGCGTCGCTTTTTTGATGGTCGCAGAAACAAATTCACCATCCTCGTAGACGAAGCACACAACCTCGTCAACCGTGGCCGTGACATGTTCTCAGCTGAAATCGTCAAAGGCCCCATCGTCAGTCTGAAACGCACACTAGGCAAAAAACATGCACTGACACCACTTCTGCAAAAAATGAACAAATGGTTCATTGAAAAAGGCAAAACTCTCAAAGCAGAAGGCCTGCGCTGCCACAAACAAAGAGACAAACCAGAAGACTTCCTTCAAGCACTCATCGACTTTCGCCAAGAAGCAGAAATCACCCTCGTCAACGAAAGACACATGGCCTATCGCGACGAACTACTGGACCTCTACTTCCAATGCGCAAACTTCGAAAAAACAGCAGAGCGCTTTGGCGATGACTACGTCACCCTCACAGAAGGCAGTAGCAGCCGCATGCGCTTGCGCCTTTTCAACACAGACCCATCACGCCACCTGCGCGCCACAATGGACAAAGGCAAATCAACAATACTCTTCTCAGCCACCCTCCGGCCCCTTCAATATTATCGAGCACTACTGACAGGATCAGATGACGATGAAACACTGACCCTCTCATCGCCCTTTCCTCCTGAAAACCTCTGCGCCCTCCTGAGCGACCGCATTGCCACCACCTATAGAAAACGCCACCTCTCGTATGAACACATCGCCCGTACCCTCGTCTCCTTTACACAAGGCCAAAAAGGAAACTACCTCGTCTTCTTTCCATCTTATGCCTACATGCACGAAGTCTATGGACGATACACGAGCCTCCTTCCTCTGCAGCGCACCCTCTGCCAAGAGAGCAGAATGAGTGAAGAGGCCCGCGAACAATTCCTCGCTCAATTCGAAGAAAGTCCAGACCAGAGCCTCGTAGCTTTTGCCGTCATGGGAGGAATATTTGGAGAAGGCATCGACCTCGTTGGAGAAAAATGCGTAGGAACAGCCATCATCGGAGTGGGCCTGCCCCAAATCTGCCTGGAGCGTGACGTCATCCGCGAACACTTTGACGAAACGAGAGAAGCAGGTTTTGCCTATGCCTACCAATACCCTGGAATGACCAGAGTATTGCAGGCAGCAGGTCGCCTCATCCGCACCCAAGAAGACCGCGGAGTCTTGCTGCTAATAGACGAACGTTTTGGCTGGGAAAACACGAGACGCCTCTTGCCACCAGAGTGGCCATCACTAAAAGCCGTCCGCACGCCACAAGCCGTCAGCGACGCAGTGAAAGAATTCTGGCAATAGGTACGAAGCTATCTGCCACGAACCTTTTTGCGAGGAACAGGTCGAGGCCCACGCGTGGGAACGACAATCTTGGGCAACTGCTTGTACACAGCAGGTTTTATCTTGATTGCATTCAAAGAAATATGGCTCTTCTTTTTCAACAATTTCGTCAACCAAGGCCTGTGCAACACAGCAACCAACTTCTGCCAAGCGGGCTTGCGATACCTAATCTGCAAATCAGGATCACCAAACAAATTGTACATCTCATATTCACGAACAACATCCGTGTCACCCAAACCACCCCACATTAGACGCACATAATTCTTGGCAAAAACCAGAGCAGGCCCCAAATGATAAATCACATCGTGAGCCGGATTGGCTGCTCCCTGAGGAATAATGCCCGGATAAACAGCCTCTACCAAACCAAGAGTCAAATCATTGTTTGGATAACTAGGTGAATTACGAGAAGAACCAACGACTGCAGCAGCCCCTCTAGGAGAAGATCGTTTCATCAAAGCCTCAGCAAGACAATCAACATTGGTGGCACCAGTGTCCTTGTCAGTTTCACCATCATACCAACCAGTTCGGCAATTGATGGAATAAACGACACCAGCCTTCGTATTGGTCAAATTGGCAACCTCAGCCGTAGTGAAACGAGGTTCACTCCAGCCTTCTGTCCAACCATTGGGACCATTACGAGAACCACCATGGTCACGGTGGAAAATAAAACCAATATTGCCATTAAAAGCATTGATCACAGCCTGCTGCGGATTGGCTGCAAAAGGAATCCCTGCAGGTACATTGGAGCCATCGCGATAACGCTTGTTTGCAGGAGAACCAGCAGTGGCCTGATAAACACGAGTCTGGTTGAAACCAAAACCCTTCTCAGTCTTCTGAGTGGTGAAATAAACACGAATACGTTCAACAGTCTCGAGGAACTCACGCTCGGCTCGACCATCAGTTGGATCTTCATCCTGGAAATAAGCTGCCATCAACAACTTACGAGTCCAAGAAGCATCGACTGCAATAGCATTCTCGAAATCAATCGTCTTCTGCACCATGGCATTCACCTCAGCCACAGTCTTGGCTGGAAAACGACCAACAAAAATATCAGGAATCTTGTCGCCGCCATCAACACAGCCATAATAAAGGTCAGTGCCCATCTTTAGTTTCAACTCAGAGTTCCGAGGATGATCAGTCTTATAATGCGGCGGGATCAAATTAGCATCACCAACGAGCAAGACATAAGTTGGAGCAGGAGTCTTCAACAAATAAAAATTCTTGATAAAAGTCCTAATCTGCTCAGCCGTTGGATTGGCACCATAACCCAAAGAAGAGACCTTCTTCTTCTGTACAATCAAACCCTTGGACTGCTTGTGCGTAACAAGAGGAGAAATGGCGTCATATAAAGCATCAGCGGCGATGATCAAATAATCGCAACCCTTGAAAGCCTGTAAAACAGCCAAAGAAACAGCAGGTTTGAGGACAAATTCCTTCACATGGGGAGCCTTGAAATTGATCAAAGACTTCGTCAAAATCCCAGTAAAAGCAGGAGAATAACGCTTGTTACTCTTCTTCACCAGAGCCTTGTTCACTTTACCTGCATAAGCCACGTCATAAGACAAATCACTATGGACACGTAACTTCTTCGCCTTGGCATTGTACTGCACAGGACAAACATACACAGTAGCTACACGCTGACCACGAATGACCGCATATTCACCTACACGAACAGACTTTGCTGGATACCAACCACTAGAAACATAAGCCCTTTTGGACTTCATGAAAGAAGCAGCATTAAAATTCCCAATATGGTCGTGAGGTCGCCGATTGGGGTCTTCAGGCATGGGCTGAACAGGATAAACACTATAACCCTTGAAAATTTTTGCCTTCGATTTGACATTCCTAATGAGCAACTTCTGGCCACGAGGTACATGGACCAAACGCTTGATTACAGGTAGCTCAGGATAACCAACCTTGGTTGTTTTACCAGCACCAGGAAAAGCCAAACGCTGATAAACCTTGCCCTTGATGGACAACGTACGAGAACGAAAACCAGGAACGGAACACTTCATCTTCACGAGCTTGGAGGACTTGGAGAGAACACGACTAGAAACCTTCTTGCCCTTACGTGCACCCTTGACGACAGGCACCCAACCCTTTTTCAGTAACTTCTCTTTCCAACTCTTCCTCGTGCGCAAATCAAACTTGACCTTCTTCCTAGCTGCAGGCCTAGCCAAAACAGAAGAGACAAAAGACAAAAGCAGCAACAAACAACAGAAACGTAAAAACATAAGAACCTCCCCTAGTACAAACAGCGCGACTAAAGTTCGCGAGACTTGGCACCCTTGAAAGTAACAAGAGCCCTGTTCTGCACACTAGACAAAAATGCCAGGCGATCACAAGCAGCGCGCATTGGTAAAGCGAAGAAAAATCCCAAGACAATGGCGCACAAACAAATGGCCAACACAACCTCGCCAAACATAAACCCACTCATCGTCATACCAACTGACGACAAAATGAGGGCAGCAACTCCACAATACATAAAGAAGGTCAACAAATAACGACGTGGACCAAAAACATAAAGAATGAAACCACTCAGACCAGACAACTCGAGCCTGTCCAAA
>CAZXTJ010000132.1:0-14826 GCA_964643655.1 uncultured bacterium | reverse complement strand
AATAATCGGTAGGAGCAAAACGCATGGCCCGACGCCAATTACGTTCTCCTGTCACACCATTGAAAGAATAAAAATATCCGTCGCGGCCGCATAGATAATAAGTATCATTCTTTCCTTCCAGGCCGTGAGTGTAACCCTTGGGCAGAGGGAAAGAACTTAAAAGAGAACCATCGCTCTTCTTGACGAGATAACGCCTATGTTTGCCCAACCAAGCCAGATTGCCATTTTTTAGTAAAACGACTCTATGAGCAGAAGTTCCCAGAGTGTCAAAAATCCACTTCGTCTTTCCAGAGTTGATGTCCTTGGCATAAATGTTTCCGTCTGTACATTTGACGATTACAGTCTCATCTACGAGCAAAGGAGAAAAAGCCTCAGTTATGCCTCCCTGCCAACTCCAGAGTAGTTGGCCATTCTCTTTGTTCAAAGCTACCAATCTTCTTGCCGTCACCAAACCATCATTGGCTGGTCCCAAAGAAAGAACGATACTCTTTTGTCCAATGGCTATTTCACCGTGGATTTTGTCACCAAGGGATAGGCGCCACTTCTCTTTGCCACTTTTTGCATCCAAAGCGCGTACTATCCAATAACGAGAGTATTGAAGATAAAGAGTACCTTCGTGAATAGAGCCCCAAGAGATGGGAATTCTTGGTGCCCTTTTCCACAAAGTTTTACCATCATTGGGTGCCAATGCCATCAAACCACTCTTGCCACCAATGACAACAAGGGCTTCAGAGCTAGCTATGAGCTGTGCTGAAGGCAACCAACCCACTTTTGCTTGCCACAATGTTTTACCGAGACGAGCAAAATCCTCTTTGTCCAAAGTTGGCGCTTGGCCTGCAAAAACAGAAGAGAGCAAAGAAGTCAAAAGTGAAAGACAGAAAAGCAACTTTACCAACTTCATCATTTGCCAATCAAAACTTGTGGTCGCTCGACGACTAGTGCCACCAAATCATCAACGGGACCATTGATGACAGAAAGGCTAATCTTGTTTTCTCCAGCTTTGAAGGTATCCATGGGTACTTTCATGAAAATGGGGAACTTTTCTTTGGGCAAACCTTTGCTGACTTCCAAAGCCGCTGCTGGCAAATCAGCTCTCCTCTCGCCTCGAATGAACTTCATGCCCAACATCATAAAAGAATAATCAGAATTCAAATCACGAAGACTTCTGTATTTGAGCCAATGTGAATCTGGAACGGGAACGTTTGCAGTACACTTTCCATCATTGATATCAACACGTAACATTGTCTGGCACAGGGGTGCACGAACATTTATCTGCAAAATGAAATCAAGCTTTCTGCCGAAATACTGCCTTTTCATGTGCCCTAAATAATCGCGTCTACGAGTTGTTTGTGAAACTGGATTAATTGGCATTATTGCGGCTTTGGGATGATTGAAATCAAACAACATGAACAATGGAATTTGTGGTTCTTCACTAACCTTGAAAGAGACTATCCCCTTGACATACTTCAAGGTACTCTCTTTGGAACAAAATGCCTTTTTGTCATAGAGTAAAGAAAAGAGCTCTGCCCACTGAGGATGCGGTTTGACAGAACACCAGCGGGCAGCACCATTAAACAAAGCCAAAGGTGCCAAACCATTGGTAACGGCCAAGCCATTTGTCTCATCGACCAATCCCGCTTGCAAAGCAGTCAATAGTCCCAGCTCGAGCCGTTCGTATTTTCCATACCAGAGAGTGTTCTTCTGAAGACGCTCTTTCACTAGCGACCACATTTCTCTATAACTCTCTGTCAATTCTCGCCCTTTGGCTGGCGGACGCATAATGGGATTGAGACGTCCCTTTTGATCGGCCAAAACACGATAAAAACTGCCAGTGGCCAGTGAGCGTTCAAAAGAAGCTGCTATGTCCTCGAAGGCTCTTCCTAACAACAATCTGCTGTCGACAGTGATAGTGCGTTCATCTCCATCGAGGGCAAACAATCGCAAATAACGAACGGGTTTTTTAACGAGCTCTTTGATGGAATAAGTCAACTCATGACTTTGTCTAAACTTTTTGGCCCGCGAGACAATGTTTTGGCCTTCCAAACGAAAAGGAGTGTCCCTTTCAATGATGATGGTCGCTTGCTCCTCACGAGGAAAACGAATCTGTCGAAGTAGTTTTCCTTGGCTCTTTGCCCTTGTCTTGAAACTTCTCATCTTCGACGAAGTATTATTGGCATTTAGTTGCACGTCGTAACTCGTCAGAGGATTCAAACCACGAACGATAATGGAACCGCGCTTGTTTTCTGATTCCAATGGAATGAAACTCGCATGTACGTCTCTGCCCTGCAGATCTCGAACATGGACGACAACAGCTTCTGGCTCCTCTTCAGAGCTCCAGACCAAGAGGCAAGAACGGGAGCCAATTGACTCCACTGAAAAGCTCGAGAAAAGTTGGGCATTTTTTCTTGGCCATAACAGAAAAGCCACGAAGAGGAAAACGAGCAAGACAATCCAAGGTAACAAAGGAGGTTTTTTGCCCTTGTCCACACCTTTGACCAATACTGACTGACTAGCCAAATATTTGCTGCGCCATTTTCTTAGCTCAGACCGAAACTCGTTGATATTTTCATAACGGTCATTGGGGTCAAGAGCCATGGCTTTGCTTATGATTTCATTGAGTTTGTTGTCTATACCATCGCGCAAGCTGCTTGCCTTGGGCAGCTCTGGTTTGAGTTCACGACGAGCAAAGGAGTGTAGATGAAGCATAGTAATTGGACACTCACCAGTCAGTGCCTCGTAAAGCACTAAGCCCAACTGGTAGATATCACTACGACAGCTCGCTTTTTCACCCCACATGAGCTCAGGAGCAATGTATTGAGCCGTGCCTACGATTTGCCCCGTTTTGGTCAACTTGTCATAGACACCAGATTCTCCTCCACCAGCCAAACCAAAATCAGCAATCTTGGCCATGCCATGACGGGTGATGAGAATATTATCTGGTTTGATATCTCTATGAACGATATCCAGGTCATGAATGGCACCTAGGGCTTCGGCTACCTGCTCTACTATCTCTGTGGCCTTTTCAATGGAGAGTTTTCTTTTCTCCAATCGGGCAGCCAAAGAGTCACCTTCAATCAACTCCATTGTATAAAAGACATTGCCGTCTTCTAGCTCCTCATAATCAAAGAGCCTGATGATGTGGGGATGGCACACACCTGCGAGAGTCTCCACTTCTCGGCGAAAACGTTCTCTCACACCATTGGCAAAAAGGACATCTTGGGGAACCAACTTCAAGGCAATATCGCGTCCCAATTTCCTGTCAGTAACGCGATAAACTTGTCCCATACCGCCGCCACCAATGAGTTCTGGCCCACGATAACGACGCGGTAACTGGAAACCTGGAGGCAGTCTGTGTCTGTTGGAACTTATCTGCCTCTCCTCCTCCTGTGGTTGTTGCGCCCTTGCATGCCAATCAGCAACTGAAGCCGTTCGCCTGCTTTGGCTTTAAAAACCCTTCGCACGGGCATATATCCTGGCAAAGAAAAGATTATCTCATGTTTTTGGTTGGCCACAATATTGTTCAAACGGAAACGACCAGTCAAATCTGTTCGTACAGTTGAAATTTTACCATCAATGGTCAACGTAACGTCTTGTAGTGGAGTTGTGGTCAATCCGTGCAAAACTCGGCCAATAATGGTCGCCTTGGGCTGCGAGGCTATTTGTATATTTTTTTTCTTTGGCGTCAAAGTGAGATGAACATGTGAGGTAAATGGTGGTGAACAGCGCACCTTATATGTGCCGCCATAAAAGTTTTGATGGGAAAATTCTATCTCTTGCACTTTTTTGGTGTCTACAGGACCAACTTCGAAAAAACCAATCTTTTCACTACTGAGCCAACGGCTCTTGGCTGAAGAGAGGGAGACTCCATCAATGGGGCTACCATTGGCAGCACTCGTAAAGGAGACTGTAAAAAACTGGGCTCCTCGTCCACCAGCACCTGGAGCTTCGTGCACTGTGTGGACTCGAAAAGGAGTTATTTTGGCTGTCTTCTCGCTAACTGCCATCTCTTCCATGAAAAATTGGATGGAATGAAAACAGACATTGTATGTACGTCCCAGAGCACCAACGACCAATCTGCTACCGCTGTTATTGGCCACAACAGAGGATATGTCAGGTGAAATATAACGAAAGCGTTTTCCCTTCTCCACCTGAACAAAGGTTGTTTCAGCCTTCTGTTTCTCTTTCTCTTTCTTTTCTCCAAGGTGGAAATTGAGACGATAAATCATATTCTTATCATCATAAAGGCCCACCATGGCACCGCCTTCTTTGCCATCGTGTTCATTGATGGTCAATTCGCAGACCATACGTAGGCGGGCTCCCATAGGAAAATCAACGAGCTGCGAAATGGCCACGAGACTAGGTGAACCGAAACCGTGGCGACCATCGAGGAAAAGACCACGTTGGGGACTCTCCCTATATTCGACTCGTAATATTCCCCTACCCTCTCGCCTTTCAGTCCACCCTTCCAAGGCTGTGAAGTTTGGATTTTTCACAAGGGGCTTTTCCAAAGCCCAAGCTGAAGACAGGAAAAAGAGAGTGGATAAGAAACATAGGCCAAATTTATAAATGCTCACTGTTGAGCCTCCTAGTTAAATGTAGTTCGACCACAACAGCTCTTGCATTAGCTTGCTAGAGATTGCCAGCCCCGAAAGGCATTGAGCTGAGCTCTGGCCCAAGCAGCCAATAATTCGGCAAATTCGCAGGTAGACAAGAGACCTGCTTCCAGAGAATTCCATCCTTGGCGGAGCTCTTCGTCTTGTTGCCTGACGGCACGTCCCAAACGGGGCAGGCTTCTGGCAAGTACCTCGAGGTTATAACCACGGGGCATTCTTCTTTCCAAAGATTCACAGACACGAAGGAAGGTTACCAGTACATTCTTCTCTTCCAAAGCCATCTAGACACCTTCCTTCCTTATATATGGAGATATCGGCAAAAAATGAAGAAAAGGAAAATCGCCTATTTGAAACTTCGCCCTTTGAGACCATGACGAGTGAGCCTATCGCGCAAAGTACGCAGAGCCAATCCCGTCATTGCAGCTGCTTCTTTGACTTTTCCCTGAGTTTTTTCGAGCAAACTAATCAGATAGGCTTTTTCAAAGACATCCATAGCTGTCTTGTAATGCTCTTCAGCAAGGAAATCAGAGCAAGCATCAACAACTCGTCTCCTTGGAGAAAAGGGCAGACTAGCTGGTGAGAGCTCTTCGCTTTGCTCCAATATCATTGCATGTTCAATGGCATTGCGAAGCTCTCTAATATTGCCAGGCCACCCATAATCACAAAGAACGGTTTGAGCCTTTTCCGAGATGGTGACGACCTTCTTGCCTCGCCGGCGGGGCAGAGTTTGTAGGAAATGATTGGCCAGTAGCAGCACATCACTTCCTCTAGTGCGCAGAGGCGGAATATGAATGGGGAAAACATTGAGACGATAATAAAGGTCTTGGCGGAAACTGCCTTCGTCAACGGCTTGTGACAATAAGCGATTAGTGGCACTGATTATCCTCACATCAGCACGACGAGTGACATTTTCACCTATACGTTCAAAGGAACGTTCCTGCAAAACACGAAGAAGTTTCACCTGAACGGTAGGAGGCAATTCACCTACTTCATCGAGAAAGAGAGTTCCTCCTTCTGCAATCTCGAAACGGCCTTGCCTCTTTTCAGTGGCCCCTGTAAAAGCCCCTTTGCAGTGGCCAAAAAGCTCACTTTCCAGTAGATTTTCGCTCAAGGCAGCACAGTTGACGGCAACAAAAGGTCCCTCAGCTCGTGGGCTATAGTGGTGAATGGCTCGGGCCAGCACCTCTTTGCCAGTGCCACTTTCACCGAGCAAGAGAACTGTGGCCTCTTCTTGGGCAACTTGTTTGACTCGTGTCATAGCTTCCAGAAATGGAGGAGATTCACCTAGAGGTTCGACGAAATCTTGTCTGCCTGCACCAGCACGTAGGAGAGAGTTTTCTCGCTCCAACTCAGCTCGGCGCAGCAAGTTGCCAACACGAGCCTCAATTTCTTTCCAAGGTGTGTCCTTGAAGACATAATCAACGACACGATGGCTCAGTAATAATTTGACGGCAAAACGCTTGTCCTGTGAAGAGAGGACGAGAATGAGTGGTTCACTCACCCTTTGGTTGATGGCCTCGATGATACGTTGGCCGCTTTTGGCATCTGGTTTTCTCGAACCTTTCTGCCAAGGTAAAGCCATGTCCAATACATAAGCGTGTATAGTCTCTTTTTCCAAATGGGCCAAAGCCTCTTCTCCATAGTAAGCAGAGAGGCACTGCCACTTGTCGCCAAAAGACTCCAAAATGGACTCACGAACCATTGCGTGATATGCCTTATCGTCTTCAACTAACAAAAGGCGCACTCTTCACCTCTTCCTCTCAAGGTGAGCTGTTTTTGCCAGTATACATCTGTGGTACAGTCTTCCTTGGAGGTAAATGTTATGACAGCTGAATTAGATAAACTTGCAGTTTTGAGACTCATACTGGAAGAAGCTTTTGGTGATGGAGCCCTATCGGCCAAAGAACAACAAATGATAATGTCCGTTACTCGTCTACTACAGATTGAGCCTGCTGCTCATCAAAAGATATTCATAGAAACTGAGAGCAGATATAAACAAGGTGAAATAAAAAAAGAGGGTGAACTCTCACCTGAAACACTCTATCGCCGCGTCGTTCAATTGGCTCGCCAAGACGGAGCCATTACAACAGAAGAGAACCTGCTACTAGACCAACTCTGTGACTTTCTCGAATTGACTCCCGAAGAGCGGGCAACTGCTGAAGCACCTTAAGGAATAGACCGATGAAACGAAGCTTTTGTTTGCTCTTGTGCTTTCTTCTTTTTTGCGGGCCAGACATAACCTCAGCAAGACAGAATAGAAATGACAAAGTAGTACTTTTGGCAACGACTACCTCAGTTTTTGACACAGGCCTCATCGATGTCTTGCAGCCCTTCTTTGAAAGAAGAACGGGGTATAAACTCAAAACATTGGCCGTAGGCACAGGTCGTGCCCTTCGTCTGGGCAGGGACAAAGAGGTTGATGTGCTGCTCGTTCATGCACCTCCTGCTGAAATCAAATTCTTGAAAGATGGTTTCGGCCTCAAAAGGCAGCAGCTCATGCACAACTATTTCGTCATTGCAGGTCCCAAAGGGGACAGAGCACAAATCGGTAGAAGCTCTTCCGTCAACGAAGCCTTTCGATTGATTGCCAAATCAAATAGCCCCTTTTTCTCTCGTGGCGACAATTCTGGCACCCATAAAAAAGAGCTGCAAATATTAAAAGGAGCAAAGATCACCCCTGCTTCCTGGTCTGGATACAGAGAAACGGGCCAAGGAATGGCAGCCACTTTGCGGGCGGCTGACGAGCTCGGTGGATATGTGCTCAGCGATTTGGGAACCTTTCTGGCACTGAGTAAAACAATAGAACTAGTTGTTCACTTTGATGGCGGCAAAGAGCTGCTCAACCCCTATTCGGTCATCACCGTTTCACCAAGCAAAAGAGGAATAGTCAATGTAAACGGTGGCGCTGCTTTTGCTAAGTTCATGACGAAACCCGGCACACAATGGCTCATTGGCACAATAGGGAAAAAGAGATTTGGCCGTTCTCTTTTTACGCCTGACCTGCTCAAGCCATCGAACGTCCTTGGATCCCAAAGACATTCCCAAAAGGATCTTTGATCTGGCAGACCATAATTCCACCTTTTAGTTCTTTGGGGCCGCGATGGATGGAAGCACCCATCTCACAAGCTTTGGCAACGGCCGAACCAAAAAAGTCCACATCCCAATATACAATTTGATTGCCCGTATTAACTGGGCTTCTTTCGTCTGCAGGGTGAAAATAGAGAGTGGTGCCTGCAATTTCAAAATGGGAGAGCCGTCCTTCGCGAACGATAGGCTCGAGTCCGAGCAACTTTTTGTACCACTCCACACTTTCGAGCACATTGTCCACGAAAAATACGACTGAGCGGATTCCACGAAACACTGAACTACCGTCCCATCAAATTGCTGATTGCTACCACTAAATCATCGTAGCATCTGGACAGAGTTTCAGGCGAGCCCCTTCACAGAGAGGAAACCTTCGATAGTGGTCAAGAAGGTAGAGACTGCATCAACTAGGGGCAAAGTTTTGATTATAACAGTGGACTCTGGTCCCATCTTACGAGCCGAGGAAATGTAACGTTTGTCGATTAACAGATTCTCCAAAATTTCACGCAACTCGATGGTGGACACATTTTGTCCCTTTTGCCAACCGCGCAGCACATTGACACACAAACCAGTGAGGACCATGGCTTCACCTTCGTCGAACTCACCTGTCTGTTGACCTAGGTTAATGAGACAGCGGAGCATCTTTTCTGCGTCAAAGATCTCTATGACACCATCAGGCCTTTCCACGAGCGGAAAGTCATTGTTGCTGCCACTGAGAATGTCCTCTTTGCGCAGAGAAAGATAAAGATGAGCTGAAGTCTCATAACCGGCAACAGTGAGCACTTGGTGAACGACACGATGTAGTCCAATTTCAGGAGCTGCATGTGGTCGTCTTCTGTAGGAAAGGATGACAACGACACGACCAGTGAGCACCATGGCTTCACTCTCATCAAACTCGCCAGTCGTATGTCCTATCTCGATGAGACTTTCAGTTAGATTTTCTGGGTCAAAAGCTCCCCATGCTGCTGCATGATCAAAGATAGACTTGTGGTTCTGGTTTCGACGGAAGATTGTTTTGGGGCCAGACCACACCATGCTTTTCTCCTAACTGCATGCACACCATTCGTGACATGCATGCATGTAAAACATGCAGCCCAAGCATCTCAAGACAAAAATACCTAGAATCTGAATTTTTTTGTCAGAACTTGCTCCCTATTAGTTAATAGGAAAGAAAATGAGCCGATGAATACATCATGGTCTAAGGTCCAAGTTGGGACAAAAGCCATCAATATAAGGAAGTTTTTGTCAAAGTCACCCAAAATTCACTTATTTAATGCTAATGGCATCTAATTTCATATCGTTCCCAAAATTGCACACATGTGTCTTTATTGAGACAGTTGTGTTCTATGGTGACACGATTCGGCACACTCATAGTTCCAAATTTGCACACTTTTCCCCTTAGCGTTTTTGGCTTTACCAAAAATCCTCATCCCTGTAATAGCTTTCAAAGTTGCTTCTAGAGGTAATCTCTTCTCTCCAACTGAAGCTTTGAGGCCTGCTGCATTGCAAAAAGCAAATGCCCTCAGAGACTTTTGGCACCGAAATTGGATGTAGTTTTGGCAACGAACACAACGCACTCAACTATATGAGCGCTGAATTTAGAAGGGTGGACTAATGGTCCGTACACGCACAGTGATCGGTCTAGGAGTCATTCTTGGTTACCTACTACCTTCACTCGATAAAAACTCTAGAGCAAAAGCCGCTCTCGATACACTCGAAACATCCTTGTCCAATGGTTTCGCTGCTTATCGTGAAGCAATCGCCACACAATCAGCAACTTCAGAGGCTCATAACCTCTTATTGAATAGTCTGCGTAACTGCCAAGCTTCAATGCGAGTCTTGTCTGGAGATTTGGAAGAGGGTGGAAACCACATAGTCAGCACAGCAGCAGGAGCTGTTCGGTTGTTGGCTGGTTTGTACCTCTATCGATCTCTAATCGATATGGCTTTTGGTGTCGTCGACTTCCAACCTGACCTTCGTTTCACTTTGACGGAAGATGATGCGATTTCAGCTTTTGAAGAAGCTCCCAATGGAAAACTACTCGTCATTGGCAAACTCTTCGAAGCCTGCGGAAAATATGGCTGTCGACTCCTCGAGGCCGAGTGGGCCATCTCAAAAAACGGCCTTGATGGCTCGACGGAGTCGCAAAGAGCTGTAGCACATGCTTATTACCTCGCTTGCAGTAAAACCCTCACTACTTTGGTCAACAAAATGACCACAGTTGATGAGAAGTGGGCCGAGAGTGCCAAAAGACTCTCCACTGCCTTCACTACTGCATGAGCCAAGACTCTTCTTGGAAAGCGCTGCCTTTTGGCGGCGCTTTCTTGTTATGGTGGACTTTGCGAAAAAACAATCAAAGCTGAAGGGTGTTAGGCGTGAAGATATACATTTCTATGGATATGGAAGGATTGGCTGGCACTTTTAATTGGGAGCAAGAAGGTGGTCCCGACAGAAAACTCGTTCGCCAAGCCATGGAAAACCAACTTACCTGGGTAGTGGAGGGTATACGCGAAAGTGGAGCAAATGAGGAGGTGACTGAAATCACCGTTGCCGACTCTCATGGGCAAGGTGATACGGTCACCTATGCATTAACAGAGTTGGATGAACGACTGCACCTCATCTCAGGTTGCCCCCGCCCTTCTTATATGATGCCTGCCTTGAGTGACCAATATTCACAGGTATTCCTTCTTGGTTATCACGGAGCTGCAGGTAGCCAACAGGCGTCCATGGATCACACCTACTCTTCACGCTCTATTGCCACCATCAAACTCAATGGTGTCACTATGAGCGAAGCCCAACTCAATGCCGTCTATGCTGGCACCTTTGACATTCCAGTCACCTTCGTTACTGGTGATGAAGCACTTCGTCTGCAGCTGGCAGAAGACGAATATCTCAAGGGAGCAACCTTTGTTGTGACCAAAGAAGCCATTGCCCGCTTCTCATGCAAGAGCAGACCTTTGGGAATAGTTCGCCAGGAAACCAAGACGGCAGTCGCCAAAGTCCTTTCAATGAAAAAGGAAAAGTTCAAACCTTATGAAGTTAAAGGTCCCTATGAATTGGTCGTAGATTTGACGGCTTCATCCAAAGCTGACGTAGTCAATCTCATGCCTTCGGCTGAACGAATTGGTCCGCGCACCATTCGTATAGTCCAAGATGATTATCACAAAATATTCGATGCCATCATGGCCATCGCCATCTTGGCTGGGCGGGGTAGGCTCTAAGTCTCGTTCAAGAGTTTATAGTGGCAAAGGCGAGTCTCTTCTTTCTCCCAATCCCAAAGATGTAAAGAGCCGCCTTCGCAATATTGCCACCACATACAGCTTTCACAGACACCTTTGCGACGGGTGTTTTCCCTATCGCGGTAACGTTGAAAACCTTCTTGCCAAACTTTGGCAAAATCATCTTGCCGAACATTACCTTCGACGAGAGTTCTCGGCAGAGAAGGACAAGCGGAAATGGCACCATCAGCAAGGACTGAAGCTATTTCTATTCCAGCAGGACAGTGGAAAAAATAGTCGCGGACACGGCCTTCATAATCCAAGCCCAGAAACCCAGATTCTTCGAAGGTCACCTCCATGGGGCCAGGATTTTCTCTTTTTTCAGCCACATAATCGAGAAGAGTCTTGAGCTCATCTCCCTTGAGAATGAAATCTCTATTTTCCGGATCAGTCATGCGACCAATGGGATCAGCCATGAGCAGTCGCCACTCTTGGCAGCCTCTTTTATGAAAGATGTCATACATCTTTTCCAAAAGATGGACGTTCTTCTGATGAACGACTGTCGTCACCTGTACTCTGTCGAGAAAGTTCGCCTCTCGCAAAATGGAGACTGAATTCAAACCCTTTTCAAAAGACTCTTTGGAACCTCGCAAAAAAGCATGAGCTTCTGCATCACCATCAATGGAAATCGAAACTGTGGCCATGCCTGCCTTTTTTAACTTTTGGGCAACCTTTTTCGTCACTAAGGTGCCATTGGTGACCAATCCCCACCAGAATCCCAAATCACGGACGTGAGACATTACGGAAAAGAGATCCTTTCTCAGGAGAGGTTCACCACCAGTAACGGCAACGGTAATGTCTCTGGCATTAAAACTCTGGGCAATTTGGGAAAAGACATCTTTGGCTTCTTTTGTCGTCAACTCATCCTTGCAGGGATCATTTGGACCACAGCGAGAGCCACAGTGCCGACAAGTTAGATTGCAGCGCAAAGTAGTCTCCCAAAAGAGGTAGTTGAGAAAACAACGTTCTTTGCGCTCGTTGAAACTCTTCTTCGCGCTGTGAAGCTTTGCTAGTGTCTTACAGGAATGTATCAATCCCACAGCTGCCACCTTTCAGCTTTTTACCTTAGCACAAGAAGCTCTTCTCCTATACAATCACGCTATGGCTAATTTCAAAGTAGACTATATAGTTCCCATTCCAGAGGAAGAGGAATCTTGCCTCATTCAGTTGCTCATCGACTTCCTCTTTTTTGGACTGTTTTTTGTTACTCCCATTCTCATCTCCACTCGTTTCAAACATATATTCAATGCCCCCAAACACCTATGGGTGGGTTTGATAGCCGTGCTAATGACTGTCATCTGGTTGATGACGAGCCTCATCCGCCGTTCCATCGTCTTGCCGACTCATAGAACTTTTTTCTTTTTTGCTCTGCTCATCATATGGGAGCTTCTGACAATCTATCGTTCGCCAGGTATGGATTTGAGCCTTCGTGAATATGCAGCGCAACTAGCCCTTTTTGCCATATGTATCGTTGCAGCAAGTAACGTTCGGTCGAGAACACGCATTGACAATTTGGTTCACTATTCAATTGCAGCAGCAGTCATTGCGGCCGGTTATGCCTTGTTACAGTATTACCGCCTCGATGTCATGGTTTTTAGTTCCTTGAAAAACTCGCTCTTCGACCTCAGCTGGCTCATCCTTCCGAAGAAAGCTGAGGCCCAACAGAAGATATATTCTTTCATGGGCCACAGAAACTACTTGGCTGGTTACCTCATCTGCGTCTTGCCCATCTTGGTATCTAGACTCATTTCATCTCTATCAATCATGGCTAGGTCGAAACGTTACTCAGGTTTTGCCCAACGCCAATCAATAATCTACGGACTGAGTACAATACTTCTGTTCACAGTCGTAGTCCTCACCCAAACAAGAGGAAGCTGGATAGGTCTATTTGCCGGACTCTTTCTCTTTTTCTCCATCTTGCTCTACAAGTTTCACTCACTCAGTATCTTCCGACCTGCCGTGGCAACGGCTATTACTATGGTTACTGCTGCCCTCGTATTTGGTTCCAAAAGCTTGACCATACCAATGATCATAGGGCTTGCTTTCTTGGGTGGCGGTATGACACTCCTTTGTCTCTTTTGGCAGGGCAAAAAAAGTGTCACCTATTTGGTGGTTTTATTGGTGCTTGCAGCCATCATTGCAGCTTCCACATCTTTGGTCTCCAAAGGAAAAAACCCCTTGGCTCGGATGCGTGTGTCAGCCCTTGATAGACTTTCTCGCTCTTTCGATTTGAGACAGGGAAGCGCTTTCCAGCGTGCACTCATCTGGATTACAGCAGTGCACATCATAATGGACAATCCCAAGAACTTCTTTTTTGGCACAGGCTTTGGCACCTTTGGCCTTTATTATATGCCTTTTCAAGCCAAGGTGTTAGCCAAACCCGAATATGCTCATTTCACGAGAATGGTAAACAAATCAATTTATGCCCACTCTGAATACCTTCATTTCTGGAGTGAAATAGGCCTCATCGGCATTTTGTTGATGTTGGCCGCTGCATATTGTTTTTACTCTACTGTTCTTTCTTATCTCAGGAGCTGTGAAGCCAACTATCAAAACCTTCTCCTTTTGGGAATGGTCTCGGCTACTGCTGCCGTACTCGTCCACAACATCTTTTCATTCAGCCTTCACTTACCTTATACATCGAGTCTCTTTTATTGCCTCACGGCTTTTTCTCTTTGTTACCAGGGAACACCTGCTTTGCGACTTTCCTGGGGAGATGGACAGCTACGTGAGACAGCTTTGGCTCATTCTAATGGTTGGTTGGGACTTTCTGTACGAAAGCTGAAAGAGGGATTAGGACGGGCTTGGGCTGGATGGTTAATTGAACCATCTGGTGAAAAACCAGATGACCTCTATCTCGTGGCCTCTGGCAAGGGGCAAAAGAAAATTTCAGAAAAACTGCCTCAAACCCCTTGGGCCCAATGTGTCATCAATTTAAAGAAGGAAAAGGGTAAACACAAGTCCTGGAATGTATCCCTAGTCAGCCGTGGAGGCGGTGAGACAAAACTTGCCCAACTATCACTTTCAGCAAAAAAAACCATCGCAGATCCACTCTCTGTTTTGTTCACCTGGACCTCTGTTCTGCTTGTCGCAGTTGGAGGGGCTTTTGTCATTTCCCTTCTTGGCGCTTCTTACCGAGTGGAATCTCACTATCGTGATGCCAATATGCTCTTTCGAGCGAAACGTTTTGAAGAGTCCATCATCCGCTACAAAGAAGCTCTGCTCGGAGCACCGAACCACGGCTCAATACTCTTCGATTACGGCCGTGCATTAATGGACTCAGGCCGAAACATGGCTGCTGTAAAAGTTTTCGAAAAATCTGTGGCCAATTTCATAGATCCAGCCACTATTTTCAATATAGGACTTTGTTATTTCAAAGAAGGAAAACGAAAAGAATCGCTCGAACAACAATTCAAAGCACTCGAGTTGAATCCCATCTACAAACAATCGCTTGTAAAAATAGCCAACGAATTGATGCAAACCAATAAATTAAAAGAAGCTGCACCTTTTGTTGAAAAAGCCATGAAATATTATGGCAACGACCCCCATGTGCTCACAACGGCAGGCGTTTTTGCAATGCATGAGAAGAGATATACAGAAGCCCGTGCCATCTTGGAGGAAGCACTAAAAATTGATCCAAACTTTGGTCCCGCCCGACTCAACCTTGCTGCTCAACTGCTTCATGACAAGGAATACGACAGAGCTGAAAAACTCTTTGAGAGCCTAGTTCGTGCCAAACGCAACAACCCCACTTTTGTTGTTGGTTATTTGGAGGCCCGTTTGGGTAGATTCAAAGAACAACACAAAAAAGATCCCGACAATATGGAGCTGGTGAAAGCACTTGGTATGAC
>CAZXTJ010000131.1:0-14830 GCA_964643655.1 uncultured bacterium | reverse complement strand
GTGATATTCATGGATTTCACTTCTTCGAGCAGCAATTCCTCTTCTTGGTGAAGACGGATGAGTGCCGGGTCATTGGCCTCTGGACCGGACTCTACGAAATCATTTATGGCCTTTTCGACCTTATCAATGAACTTCTGGAGTGTGGACACGCTAAAAACCTCCTGGAGCCATTATACAGCCCTCCTACAATGAGTCCGAACATTTACTTGTGGCAATCGTACTCTGAACGTATAATGGTTTACGAAGGCGGGAGGAATGGCCGCACCCAATGGATGATCATAACCTCGAACTCACCAACTTCGGCGGCGACCAGAATCTGGACGTCGAAGAGATAGAGCGAATGCTCGCTGCCCAGCCGGACAACAAAGAGCTCCGGGACTGGTTAGCGTTCTCTTTGTACACGAATAATCGTTTCAAAGAGGCTATCAAGCATTACATCATCCTCATCAGCCAATCACCCAACAACGAAAACTACCACTATTACCTTGGTAACTGTTATTACCGCAGTGGTCTCAAAGCCTTGGCCATAGTCGAGTGGAAAAAGGTCACAATGATCAATCCCAATGGCAAATTGGCCAAAAAAGCCCAAGAGCGAATCAAAAAAGCGTAGATATAAAAAAAGACAGCCCAGAGGGCTGTCCTTTTTTTTCCTAGAGCTCTTCTATCTCAATTCCTCGCTTTTTCAAGCGCGAGATGAACTCAGCAGGCGGAATGGACAACTCCTGATGGAGAGTGCCCCTATCTTCAACAGCACCAGTAGCCAACATATGAGCAATAATGGTGGCAGGAAAAGAAGTACATCGAGCCATAGCTGACAAACCAGTCTTCTCGTCCAAATGGTCGATAATGCGATATGCAAACTTGCCTTCAGGACCTTCAGCCTCAATGAGAGCCAAAATGACATCAGGCCCATCGCCGCCCAAAGTCTTCACAATCTGGTGCTCGAGCACTTTTCGCGGAATATACTCTTTACCGGCAGCAGTCTCAGGCTCTTCATCAGCCAAACCAAGAGCAAAGAGAGCCTGCACGATGTGGCAGTGCCCCTTGTACCGAATGGTCTTGTAGTCAATGTTTTGCACTTTATCCTTCAATGTATGGGGCAAAGTGGAAACACCACCAGAAGTATTAAAAGCTTCCAACTCACCAAAAGGCTCAGGGAAAGTCAAAGACTCCAACTCGCCCAGAGTGGGCACTTCCACAACTTCACCATCTTTGAGGCAAATCGTGGGCTCTTTATACTCATTAATCAGACCCTCAGCTGAAAAAACCACCTGATAATTCAAAGGAGGCTCAGGATTTTTTGGCAAACCACCAACGCGAATTCTCACTGAATGTGCCCCAGGCAGCTTCTCGAGACAACTAGCAGCAAAAATCCCAACAGCCCCCGGAGCAATACCACAATCAGGCACGAGGGCAATCCCCGCCTCTTTGGCCTGCTCTGACAGAGCAAATTGGGCGTCTACGACCGTATTGTTGCCACCCAAATCCACATAATGAGTCTTTGTCTCAATGGCTGCCCGAGAAATGGCCTCATTGTACTTGTAACTCACAGCGCCCAAAGCAGCAGCACAATCCTTCAACAAATCGCGCAAAGCCGCGCCATCAGAAACATCGAGCTGTACAGCCTTTGTTTTCCCTTTGCCATACCGCTCGGCAACTTCTTTAGCCCTAGCCAATTCATAATCGGCTACGACGACTTCAGTCACATCTTCATTGAGGGCGAAATCATAAACAGCGGAGCGCCCCATCAAGCCAGCACCAAGAACAGCAAGTTTCAAGCTCTTGCCCCTTTCGCCCCCATTTAAATTTCGTGAGCAACCGCCTTGATAATATCCGTCTGAGTAACAATTCCGACGAGTCGACGGTTATCAATAATCAATACACGTCTAATCTTGTTCTGCAACATCAAAGTTGCCACAGACGAAATGGGAGTCCGCGACGCCGTCGACACAAAATTCGTCTCCATGAGGTCCTTGACCTTCACACCCTTGAGATTATCCTGCCCCTGCATCTTGGGCACGACAGAAATCAAATCGGACATATGATAGTGGCCAGCAGCCTTTTTCGCCTCAATATCAGCACCAGTCGCCTGGGCCATCAAATCCGTAATCGAAAGCACACCAACGACCTGCCCACCCTCATCGACGACGGGCGCACCTGTAATCCTATTACGCTTGAAAAGCCCAGCCGCTTCACTCACATCCATATCCGTCTCGAGCATTACGAGAACCTCGCTCATAATGTCCCGAGCTTTCATTTCGCGGATCTTCTTCTCGTTGAGCGCCATCACTATACCCCTCGTCTATATAAATAAAAAAAATATGCTCTATCTAATAGCTTCGGCGCACATGAGCCCTCAAGTGACCCCCTGTTGGCCATTTCTTTGGAGAAAGGGCGCGCAAAAAGCAGCTATACTAAACAGGGAGAAGCTCTGAAGGAGGTACAATGCTTGAGAGCCCGCCAGCTCCGACAAGAGGCACCATCTTTTCGTCAGTTCTGGCCACAAGCGGTTATATTGCCCAAGGCCTTCTTTTGCTCTTGGCTTTTGCTTACGATCCATCGGCAAGCCCACGGAACTTCACATCTTCGGCCCTACACTCTCCCAACACTACTTTGGTCGTGGCAACTATCGTTGGCCTATTGACGCTCTTCGCTAGCGCCCAAGGATTACGAAATTGGCTACCTAGACCTGGAGTATCAGTATCCCTTGCAGCATTAGTGGCCTACGCATATTGTCCCAATGGCCCAGAAGCCTTCTTTCCACTAATGGGTGCCTTAGCCATAGCAATTGCCTGCGAGATATTGGTCGACAAGTGCTCCTCTTGTTTAATCTCATCTCCAGAAGAAAAACCAACGGTACAGCAAAAAGCCGTTGCTGGTGGTGTCTCCGAGTGGATTACAACAGCTCTGGCTTTGCTTCTCGTCACAGTTTGTTATAGCTCACCCTTTTTGAACACAACGAGAACCTATGACACTTTCATGATTCTTTTTAACATCTACTGTTTCGTTGCTGGCGCAATCTCAATTGACATTAGAAACTTGCCAAAACCATCCCGTGGGAAATACATCATTGCCTGGTTTACTTTTGTCGTTCTTTCCTTTTCGGCATATTCGCTCAGCCCATATTATTTCAACAAACAATGGATAAAACGCCTTACCATCTTCCAATTCTCGGCAGCCTTTTTAGTTGGCCATCACGCTCGTTTGGGTTTGGAACGAGCAATCCGTTACAAAAACGATGAAATGGATCTATCCTAGATATATGAAAAAAATCAAAACCAATCTATTCCCTCTGTTGTTACTCCTTCTGCTACCTGCCTTTTATGGCTGCCAAGGAAAAAAAGAAGAGCAATCGCAGGCCATCCGTTCTGGCGATTACACCTGGCTAGGTGTGCGCCCTCAAAAAACCATGGCGGCCAAATATTACGATGAAGCCCGTAAATGCCTGCAAGAGGGCGGTCGAGACCAAAACAGCATAATGAAAATAGGTCAGTTGGCCTTTTCAGAAGAGACCATACCCGCTCTCATTGCCATCATGGAAAATGGCAACATCATCCAGAAACGAGGTGCATGGGTCGGTTTGCGAGCCCTCGTGGAAGGTATAGCCTGCAGTGGTTTCGTCGATTATGGCAAGTACGAAGAGACTAGAAAGCGCTTGATGCCAATCTTGCCCCCTTATCATGAGCGAATTAGCAAAGCGCTGAAAGAACTACCACCGCCATCACAAAAGGCTTACCAAAAAACAGTAGACCTCATTGCTCAATAGATTCTGTGAGGGTTACCCCTGAAAGAGATACCGAGCGAAATATATGTCTGCAAACAGTTTGTCTCGCTCAATAGAACGACTCATCAGTTCGTCGACAAGTGACTCAAAAAGGTCACCCTTGGGAAAGCTCTTGGACAAAACATCATATCTATTCGAATCGCTGAGTAAAAGATGTGTTAGGTCTTTTTCGGAAACTTCCAGACCTAAGCGCTCAACACTGTCCTTCACTATAGAGAACTCTGTCCACTCCTTGAGATTTGCACCATGGTCATAATCTGAAGAGGTTGATGGTACCTCCACTCCAAACTTTGCCATAAACCCATGGAGCAGGAGCTCGAAATCATAAACGAGGATAGTGCCTTGTGGGTTACAGACCCTTGCCAACTCTTTCCGCAGTCTCTCAGTCTTTGTGTAATAGAGTGAGCCTGCGAAAGTGACGACATCAAATCTTTGCGCTGGAAGTTGCTGAAAATCATCACCTTGGCCACAAACATAGGTGATTTGGTTATGACTCTTTGCATCAGCCAACATCGAAGGACTCGAATCCAATCCTATCACTCGCTCGCAATATTTAGTGAGGGCAAGGGCTGAATAGCCTGTACCGCAACCAATGTCCAAGCCCATCTCGAAAGTTTCATCGGAACCCAACAATCGGTTCAAAATCAAAGAGTGAAGAGGTGGCCTAAAGGCCGCATAGTGTTTTGCTGAGATGTCATCGTAGCGTTCAGAATTTGTTGCCATAATCAAGCCTGCTCAGCTGACTGAGTTGTTGAGAGCTCTCAATCGACTAGCCACATCATCGAGTTTGTTTGTATGTCGGTGAGTTTCCATAAAAGCAAGGAACACAAAAAAGGCTCCCCCCACGAAAAAACGCAATAGATATGCAATCAAAAACACGAGAGAAAAAGGAACTCTGAACATGGGCCCCATACTAAAAATGAATAACACTACATAGATTCCCAAACTGACTGTCGCCATCATCTTGAAGACTATTCCAAAAAGTGATCCCTCAACTAACGTAAGCAGCTCTGAAAGGATTTCTAGTGGGATTTTCTCTGTCTCCTCGAGCTTTTTCTCGAAACGACTCTCGGCAACTCGAGCTGCGTACCAAACGCAACAGAGTAAACCCAAAAGATAGGGAGCGACACCCAAAAAGAGAGCTTGAAATCGTCCATCATAGAGGCAGAAAAGGAAACCTGCAGCAACCCAATAATTGAACAAGAGATTACATATGAGCCGAAGCCGCCAAAGGAAAAACCAACTGCGGAAATTATGATAAAGAGTTTCTGCCGACATCTGCTGACTCACCTTATTAACAAATTGGAAAGCCACCTTGGTATCGCTTGCGCGGGTTTAATCTTTAAAGCCTTGAGTGCCTTCAATAACTTGGTATCGTCAACAACATCCATAACAAGCTTACCATTGTTATCTTCTATGACTGGTATCTGTAAACTATGAAGAGGTATGAATCCAGTTGGAGCAACAACCAACTCAAGGAAACCATTCTCAATTTTCGCTTTTAGTGCCCCATCAGGAACAGTAGCAGTAACAAGCAACACTCGCCCCCTTGCAAACGAGGGAAGTGGTGGAGTAGGAGGATTGGGTAAAACGATGAGTCGGTTTCCAAGGTCATTGGCACTAACCCTTTTCATTACATCATCTGTTGAAGAAAAGGGTCCATTGGCAAAACGTTCAAAAAGGATTCGGGCAGCTGGATGTGCCTCAAAACCTGCGCGTTGCATTGCTGCCATTCCCACTTCTGGTGAGTTGATGTCCAAAGGGCCTTCCCAACCAATCAGATATGGACCGCCAATTGAAAAGTCCGCTTTATCAAAGAGCTCTGCCCAATAGTCTTTCCAAGAAAACTTTCTTCCTTGTTTGCGTAGGTCTTTTGCAACCGTCAAAGGTGACTTCAGTGGAGGAGCGGAAGACTTGACTTTTGCCTGAAAAGGGCCCCCTTTTCCAGGCTCCGGCTTGACTGGAGGCGGTACCCGATCATGCCTTTTGGCTTTTGCCCAAATAGCAATCACAGTTGACAAATCACTTCGCCGCTTCACCAAAAAGTTCTTCAAAAAAACCTTGCGTTTAATAGATATGACAGTTGGCAACTGATCAACGAGATCCTTTAGAAATTGCTCTGTGACTTTGCTCATCACAAATTCAACTTGCGTCTTCACAATCATTCGCCAAGACAAAGAATTTGTAAGTTTCCTGTAGTGACAAGACAGCCGTAAAACATCATCGACACTAAGCTGCCATTCCTTCTCTTCTTTGCCTTCCCATTCATTTGGCAGCAAGGCTCCATTGTGATCAATGGGAATTGGATGAAGACTGTCATCAGCAACTTTATAAACGAAAAAATTCCCTAAATGCCTATCAGGGTTAGCAGTGAGCATGTCAACAATGAACATCCTGGCAAATGCAATCTGATTGAGTCTACTGATGTCTTTATATGCTTTTATTCCTAATGAGACAGAGGTACCAGCAAACTTCTCATCAACCCACCCCATCGCCAAAGTTGGTGACGCAGCAGGTCCCGGTTTGAATAACAATGCTTTTGGAGCAACAAGACCCACCTGTTTCATAATCGGAAGGCAAATAAGTTCGCTTTCAGGGTTTCCTTGACAACTCTCGTTTTTGTCACCCGTTGCCGTCAGCCCAATTCTGACAGTTGGCTTCAACATGTACTTGTTACCATCAATGTATCCAACAAATGTATCTGCTAAACCGCCTCCGAGAAATGACAGGTTTTCGACAGTCTTTATTGGCAATTCAGTTGCAAACGACTGCCCCAAAGCACTGAGCAAGGCTAGTGCAATAACAACCCCGTATCTCATCCAGCTCCCCCAATTCACTGTGTGCAACCAATGCATTCTTGTTCATTATATTGAATTGTGGGACACTTCAGAAACATCACAATCAAGGAGCATACTTTTGCACGCTGTATCGACTAGATCTGCTACAACTCTTCCACGAGTTTGATCAGTGCGTCGAGCTCTTTCAGCACATCGCTGACCATGGTTCTCATCTCAATGTCAGATTTGAATTTCTTGATGAGAATTTCGATGACTATGCGCATTGAGAAGAGTGCCTCAGTGATTTTGAGGGTGCGGCGATAAACCGTGTCAAAGTTGTCGAAGGCAATTCTGGCGTCAGAATAATCACAAAGAGAAAGTATCTCTTGATGGTCAGAGACGTCGAAGAATTCTAGACGATAAGCTGATTGTCCTTCGAACTCAGAACGTGTGGCTATGCCCAAATATGGTTTTGGTTCTTGACCTGGAGCTCTGATGTACAGGGGCCGTTCCACACAATCTTCTTCACCTTGCATTATTCGGTAATAGAGAGGACGAATGAGTTTTGCACCAGGAACCTCGTGTAGGTGAGTCGATAGAGGTCGGCGCGAGTCATCCATGGCCAAACACTCTTGGAACTCTTTGTTGAACTTCAAAAGAAGTCCTTCATTATTAATGAGCACGTCACCTGGTGTAATGTCTGTAAGTTTTGCCCTGAGACTTTCGCCTGCGGGGAAAGCAGCCGTCGGCTGAAGATGTGTTTGTTCTGCCGCTTCAGCTGGAGCAGTTCCTGCTGCCTGCAACTCTTCTATGCTGCTTTCGAGCTCTTTGAATTTGCGACGCTGGTTGGCAATGGTCGTTTCGTAGGTACGCTCTTTTTTGGCGTATTCCTCTTTTAGCTCATTGAGCTCGTTCTCTTTGTTTTTCAGCTCTTCATCGAGCAGAACGAGGGCTTCGCCAAGCTCCATCCACTCTGACTGGAATTCGTCTTGAAGTTCGCGTTTTCGCTGTGAACGCTGCAGCTCTTTCAACTCTTCTTCGAGTCGCTCCGTCTCTGCTTGACCACTCTGTCGAGCTGCTGCCAACTCTTTCTCTCGTTGGGCGAGCATTGCTCGGTACTCTTCTTCACGATCATTGAGACCCTGACGGAGAATCTGTTCTCGTTCAGCCAGGACTTCTCGCAAATCGGACAACTCTTCTTCGAGACCAAGTTTTTGCAGAGCAAAATGTTCTTTCTGCTGTTTGATCTCTTCGCGAAGTTGATTGAGAGCTTCTTGTCCCTCGTCTACAGCAGTATCTTTGTCTTCGATGATGTCTTTGAGTGATTCGATTTCTGATTTCAGTCCATCGATGACTCGTTTGAAGCGCAATTCTGTATTGCGAACAATCTCTTCACCTGACTGTAAGGCTTGTGTACGAACCTTGAGGAGCTCATCTTCACGTTCATCTAGTTCTGAACGGACTTTCTCCAACCGCTCTTCTCGTGAGGAGAGCTCTTTTGTGAGCTGTTCCACTTTTGTTTTTTGTTGATCAAAAGAGAGGCGTACATCATCGAGCTCTGTTTTGAAATTGGACGCTTCTCGTTCGTGGCGTGCACTTTCGGCTTCCAACTCTTTGGCAGCAGCTTTGAGGACTTTGAACTTTTCACTGCGTGCTTTTAGTTTGCGCTTGAGATAAGTTACAGCCTCTTCACGAGCTGTAGCCGAGGCTGTCAAAGAAGAGAGTTCTTCTTTTGCCACGCGAAGGGCTTCGCGCAGTTCGAGCAGTTTTTGATCGTAATCTTCTTTCATATCAGCCAGTTCAGCTGCTGCCGAACTATCTGATTCTGCTGAACTTTCGAGCTGCATTCGCAGATCATCAAACTCTAGTCGCAGCTCTTCTATCTCTTGATCTTTGGTGGCAACGGTTTCGCGCTGAGACTGTACAGTGGCCATCAATTTGGAGCGACTCTTTTCCAAGTCCTCCAGTTTTCGCTTCAGCTGCTCGACCTCTTCATTATCTACAGCGTCTCCAGCAGGAGCTGCGTGGCGTACTTCTTCGAGCTCATTGATGAGTTCGTCTATCTGTGCCTGCAATTTGGCTTCAGTTTCAGAACCACCTTTGGACTGCTTTTTCAGCTTTTTATATTCACTCTTGAGCGTTGAGAGCTGCAGCTCTTTTTCTTTGAGCAAAGAAGCTTGTTCATCATATTCGCTCTGCAGTTTGCGAGCTTGGTCACGCATTTTATCGAGCTCTGCCAAGGCTTCGGAGTTGTCCGTGTCGCCGGCTCCTGCGCGTAACTTGCGCAACTCATCGCGAGTTTCCTCTATGTCATTGGTCAGACTTTCTATCTCACCTTGTTTGGAGGCAACTCTGTCTTTTTCCCGCTCGAGAGCTTCTTTTAATCGGCCACGACTCTTCTCTAAGTCTTCCAGCTCGCGTGTGCGGCTTTCGACTTGCTCTTCCAAGGATTCCAAATCTTCGGACTGGCGGTTGACTTTACTTTCCAGTTCCCTGGTGCGCGCCAAAGCTCTATCGAGATCACGCTGCACATCTTCATTGGCAGCACTAGTCTGCAATTCGGAACGAAGTCTGTCCGTTTCACGACGCAACATGTCGCGCTCTTCTTCGAGCTCTTGAATGCGCATGGACATTTCGCCTGAACGGGCCGAGCGGTATTCAGCTTCTGCCAAACGTTCTTCTAACCCCTTCACCTGCGAACGAAGATGAAGTAACTCTTGGTTGCTCTCGTGGACAGGAGGCTGTTGCTGATAAGCGGCATAATCTGTGGGATGTTGATACTCACCAGAACTGTAAGCTTGATAGTCACTGGGTGGTACCTGGTATTCACCAGAAGTATAACCAGTCTGTTGTTGAGGATACTCAGGCATTGGTTGAGCTGCTTCGACAACTGGATCATCGTCAAGAGCAGGAAGCTCACCCAATTGATCTGCCAAATTGGTGCCTTCGAGAAGAAGCTTCTGCTTGAGAGCAACCTTTTCGAACATATCACGAAGGCGACGAGGATTGACTGGTTTGATAAGGTAGTCAGTGACACCTTTTTCTACCAATCCCAAAATTTTATCGATAGAGTTGTTGGCTGTAAGAAGAACAACGTCAACATCAGGAGCTATCTGTTTGACGCGAGCGAAGAACTCGTCGCCACCAATTTCAGGCAATTTGTAATCAACGAGGACTGCGTGAAAAGAACTTCTGCAGAACAACTCCCACGCCGCTTCGCCGCGCGTGGCCATTTCGACTTCGTGTCCCATCTTTGTCAGGATGTCCCTGTAAAGATTGAGCGACGGCCGATTATTTTCTGCTATTAGTACGTTGAGCCTGAACATTGAGGCCTTTCGGCTCCTTTATTAAACCGTCCATTAATACCATGAATCTGTCTTATATTTCATGGAGCGGTTGCCCCCCACACTATTTCTTTCGGCTAATTTTCGTCTTCAATGAAAAATATCTTCACAAGGAGCCACCAGCAGACCGATAAACGGGACAAGGAGGGGAAGACTCCTCTCAGCACGGTTCGTGTGCAAAGGATTGGAAGACTATGTTGTTGGTCATTTTGTGGGGACTGGTAACAACTCTGGCAGTAGGTCAGGGATTGTTGGTCCTCTTTTTAATTCGCTCTCGTGGTCACGCACTTTCGCAAGCTGCAGAGATACTCAAACTGCAAGACGCCTTTCGTAACTTGGCTGCCAAACAAGCCGAAACGACGGCTCTGGGAATTAGAGTGAGAAAAGTAGAAGAGCTCGTTTACGCCCCTGAAGAAAAAGAAGATAACAATGAAGGTGGTCAGTTGATCAGGCTGGCTGCTGTAGGAGGAATGCGCTAGATGAGCAAATTCTCACGCCCAATCGCCCTACTTTGTTGCCTTCTATGGTTGGCAACGAGTAGCACCGTCCAGGCGACGGACATTGGGTTGTCTTCGACACCTGTCCCTGAAGAGAGGCAGCTCGAAGAGATGGTACCTGCAGGATTGGACGAAACGACACTGGAGTTGTTCGTCGCTGCAGTTGCCGATTTGCACAAAACAGCCACTAATTTGAGCAAAAGACTACACAGGTTGGATGCTCAAATCGCCAAATTGCGAATTCGCAATGGTGAGCTGGAAAAAGAAAATGCTCGCCTGCGAAAAGCCCTAAAACTACAAGCAGCTGTGCCCAAAAAAGATTGGCACAGCTACCCGTTGGACAAAGAAGTCAAAGACGCCAACGTCATGCTCGACAAACTCGTGTCCAAGCTGACGGGATTGGCTCCTCGCTAGTCTAGGAATAGGCTAATTTCAATCCTTCGTCCAAAGCTCCGATTAACACAGAAGCGCCTTCAATTCCTACAGAGAGTCTGATGAGTTCATCAGTCAAACCAGCCTTTTCTCTCTCGGCTTTAGGAACACCAGCATGTGTCATTGAAGCAGGATGCTGAATGTAAGAGATGACACTACCGAGGCTCACTGCCAGCTCCATTGGAGTATCGTGGCGAGCAAAATAGTTCATCAATTTTTTAGCAGGCTCTACACCACCATCGAGCTCGAAACAAATCATCGCTCCAGGTTTCCTCATTTGCTCTTTAGCGCGGCTATGATGCGGATGACTTTCAAGGCCAGGATAGGTAACTGTCTTGATCTTTTCATTTCCTTCCAAGAACTCGGCGATTTTCTGAGCATTTTCACATTGTGCCTCTACGCGATGTCCCAGCGTAGACACGGTGACTCTATTCAACCAGCTCTCGAAGGGACTGGCACAAGCGCCTAGATCTTTGGCAAATGGGAAGAGTTCGTTTCTCATGAAACAATGTGGACCAACAACACAGCCACCAACTGAAGATGAGTGACCATTGATGTATTTAGTCATACTCTGAATTGTAATGTCGGCACCAAGACGAAGAGGCTGCTGCAGATAAGGTGTGGCAAAAGTGTTATCCACTAGCATGGGCACTCCGTGTTTTTCTGTAATCTCGGAAACTGCCTTGATGTCAGTAACTTTCAGAGTGGGATTATCAGGAGTTTCAACAAAAAGAAGGCGAGCATTGGGGTGTTCCTCAAAAGCTTTACGAACAGCTTCCACGTCTGTAGTGTCAACATATACAGTGTTTATGTTGGCACGCTTTTTTAGGTGTCCCAACAAACCAACTGTACCGCCATAAACCACATCGCCTACGAGAATTGTGTCCCCTGCAGTACAGAGCGACATGACTGTCGTTCCGATAGCAGCCAATCCAGAAGAGAAGACCTGTCCAGCCATAACTGGTTTGTCTATACCAGCTCCGTGAGCCCCTTGCACGATATGATCGGCATCCAAGTCAACCAAAAGTCTCTCGAGGACTTCAGTAGTTGGATTTCCTAGTCGAGTATAAATGCGAGCAAAGGGAGCTTCACCATCTATGGAGACTCCTGAAAAACGCTTGGCACCTTCATCTGCATTTGCGTATGCAAAAGTAGACTTTTGCTCGATTGATGGAAATCCAGTTCCAACGGTCAAAGAGAAGAAGCGATCACGTTCCATGAAGAGACCATCTGTGCGAGCAAAACGATTTTTCAATTCGAGCCATTCACCAAACCAAGCGTGGGACATTATATGAAACTCCTCTCAAGGACAGTGTTAAGAAAACCGGCAATAGTACTCCTAACAATTGTAATTGTCAACTTGATTCACGAGTGGATTTTCTGTCTGAATGCTGTGTAACAGACAAAATGAATCTGAATTAGAGCTTTTGGGGTTTTATGCCACAGAGCTCGATTCTGTTTTTAAACAAGAAGAGCTAAAAAAAGAGCAAGTGCAGAACTTGGCAACAATGATTACATCATTGGCGGAACAGGTCAAATCCTTGGATAGAGCAAGAATTGACTTTTTTGGTAATGAACGCGCTGCGGGCTGCGAGGCTCCAGCAAGCGAAGAGAGCGAAGCTTAGCTTCGCTGGGCTGGGCAAAGCAGCACGCCCTTTCTCCTATATTATTCATGGACTAAGGGGTTGCCCTAATCTCACCTCTGTGATATCCTCCCGGCGTTTCCGAACCTGATTCAACTTAATTTAGCGAAGGCATGCAAAGGGGTCGGGATTTCTTTAATCCCCCACTAGTTACTGTTTTCTGGTTACCACGTTCAGACAGAGGTCTACATGGAAAGCAAAATAGACTCAGTGCTCTCCGCAGAAAGCAAAGCGGATGCTCTCCAAGTCGAAGCCCGTGATGAGGGAGAGCGCAAGCTCCACCGCACACGCGCCGAGATTGATGGCAAGCGTTCAAAACTCGATGAAGAGTTGACGCAGTGTCATGAGAAGGCTGTCAGCGAAGCACGCGCTGCGGCAGAGGATGAAGTGAAGGAGCTTCGACGCAAAGAAGGCGAAGAAGCGGAAGCTACTAAAACCAAGGGGAAAGGCCGACTCGAGAAGGCTTCTGAGGTTATTCTCGACGCCCTTCTCGAACAGGCAGCGGCCGTTGAAGAGGCTGAAGAGGCCTGAGAGGGTTTAAATGGGCCATCGCGAACTCACCAAGGTGAGGATACTCGCTCACCGTGACTCCGTCACGGGGCTTCTGGAAGGTTTGCAGAGTTATGGTGCCTTCCACCCCATCGAGCTAGACGAGCCCCAGGACGGAACGACCCGGCACAAAAGCCAAGAAATCTCCAATGCGCGGGATGAACTCGATCGTTTGACAAAAGCTATCGAGTTGCTCGAGCCTTATCGCCCCAAAGGGTCTTTTCTCGATGAGACCTTGCCGGCAAGGACTGAGCTGCAACATGAAGACCGCGAGCGACTACTCAAGGACGGACGTCCTTACAAGGTAGCGCAAGAGGTTTTGGATTTGGACCGTGAACGTTCCAAGTACGAAAAAGAGCATGAACAGCTCGTTGCCAAAGCTGACGCGCTCATTCCTTGGCGTACTTTGAATGTGACACGAGCCAAGCTGCGCAAAGCAAGACGTGTCCGTTTTGAGACTGGTGTAATGAATGGTCAAGCCATTCCTGGCCTTTTGGCTGCACTGGACAAAGTGGGCTCACGTTGGGATTTTCATTCCATCCGCGGCGGAGACGAATCTGCGCCAATGCCAGTGATTTTCACTTGCTTGGCTGCTGAAGCGTCCGATTATTTGCCATTGCTCAACGAATCTGGTTTCCAGGAAATGCGCCTACCGGCCGAGTTTCCTCCAGTTCGTGAAGAAGAGCGATTGCGTGATCAGGCACGTCAAGCTGCTTTGGAAGCTGCTCAGCGAACGAAACGTATTGCCAACAAAACTAGGGACATTGCTGCTCTTCGTTTGGCTTTTGATGAGACTCGCTGTCTCATCGACAGACTAGAAGGCGAATGCAAAGCAACGGCTACTCGCTCGACCATCATCATTGAGGGTTGGGTTCCCGTGGCTGATTTCCCTCAGTTGAAACACCGTGTTGAAAGCCTTTCTACGACTTTCATCGAAAAGGTTCAACCTGGTAAAGACGAAGAGCCGCCCATCGAATTGGTCAATGATGCTTTCTCATCACCCTTTGAAGTCGTCACTGATCTCTTTGCGCGGCCAAGACCTGATGAGTTCGATCCAACACCTTTCTTTGCTCCGTTTTTTGCCATTTATTTTGGTATTTGTCTAACGGATGCAGGCTACGGACTCATCTTATTACTCTGTTGTTACCTGCTTCTACGCCGCCTGCAACCGACTGGAATGTCACGTAAGTTGCTCGTGACTCTAGGTATCTGCGGTGTATCGACCATCGTTTTGGGACTGCTCACTGGTGGTTTCTTCGGAATCCTCAACTCTCCAGTGGCTGCCAGAGCCATACCAGCTGTTGGTAAAGCTTTGAAACCTATTCAATGGTTCGATCCTATGGCCGATCAGATGTACTTCTTCCGTCTGGTATTGCTCTTTGGTGTTTTGCAGGTTTCTTTTGGTTTTGTCCTCAAAGGTTGGGCAAACATCAAAGAAGAGAAAGTCGCCGACGCCATCTTCGATCAGGCCTCCTGGTTGTTGATAATCGGTGGTGCTTTTACTCTCGCTCTTGGTGCCGTTGGTACTATCAGCACGGGTAATGCACGACTCATCGGTGGCGCGATGATGGGCCTTGGTGGCCTTCTTGTCTTGCTCTTCTCTGGTCGTGACAACGAGAACTTACTCGTTCGCCTAGCTGCAGGACTTTATGGATTGTACGGCATTACAGGTATCTTTGGTGACGTACTTTCCTTCGCCCGTTTGTTGGCCCTCGGTATTGCCACTGGTGTTATCGCAGGAGTCATCAATACGGTCGCGGCAATGTGCCTCGGTATTCCTTATGGTATTGGTGTGGTCATGTTC
>CAZXTJ010000130.1:0-14831 GCA_964643655.1 uncultured bacterium | reverse complement strand
GGTATCTAGACGGTCGAGTGAGTGCAGTCATTGGAACACATACACATGTACCAACTGCCGATGGACGTGTCTTACCAAAAGGTACGGCCTATATTACGGATGCAGGAATGACTGGGGCGATGGATTCTGTCATCGGACTAAACAAAGAACGTGTCATTCAGCGTTTTGTTAGCGGGCTGCCTGTGAAATTTGAGCAATCGACCTCGAATCCTGGAATGGATTATGTCATCATCGAAATTGATGATGAGGGCAAAGCTCTGTCCATCAAAAATAATCGGAGGTTTTTGCCAAAGTGAACAGAATGTTACTCGCCTGTGTGATGGTGCTCTGGGCGAGCACACTCTTTGCGGAAGCGACTGAAATATCGCCTTCTCTTGCTACGCTAATGTCTCTTCGTCTGGCTGGTCATAAACCAGGTGACGCAATTCCTGAAGAAACTGTCATCGAGTTAAAGTCTGTAGAAGCCATTCACTTTGAAGAAGTGACAGTGCAACCAAAGGATACTTGGAAGAAGCTGCTTTCACGTTATTACAAAGGTGTTGTATCTGTTCGTCAAGCTCTACCGCTGGCATTTCTTGCCAATCCTAGAAAACTCGTCAAAAAGGCCACGATTACGGACAAAGTTCCTGAAGGATTGACAATCCGTTTACCCAAAACGGCTGCGATAGGCGATCCTGCTCTTTTTATTAATGATCTTTCTGAATTGTTGACGAGAGCATTCAATGAAAGGCTAAGCAAGGCTGGTTTCAAAGAGCTCGAGCTGCGGTACTTTGTTTTGCACGATATGGTTTTGCCATTGGCTTTGGCTAGCAAACCAGGGGAGGGGACATCTGCCCGAAATCCCCTAAAACAACTCATTTTTGATTTTCGCCTACTGACTGCCTTGCGATCTGTTAATAATCAGCTTTTTAAACTCCTACAACAAAAAGGAAAAAAGCGTGATTGGGAACTAGCCTGGAAGATACATGACGACATTCTTAATATTCAGCACCAAATGGCTGCGTCTCTAGATGATACTCATATAGTCGTCAAAGAAGAGCTAAAAACCCGATTAGAAAGCTATCTCAGCCGCTTCAGGAAGAATCTGGAACGTGAACTCCGACGCCGACGAAGGCGATTGGCAGCAGCCTTGAGTAAAGGTAACATCGAAAAGGCTCGCAGTTACATCCAAGGAATGTTGTATCAGCTCAAACCAGCCATTGGTGGCATCATTTCCTTGCGAAGAGAGCAGAACCTCTATGCTGACCTCTGTAGAATGCACAAAAGATATATCAGTCCAGCAACACGAGAGCGATCATTAGCCTTCACAAACCACTTCAACCGATTGGCAGCTTTACTCGCTCCGCCCTCGAATAGAGACAATTACAAACTGGGATTCAAGATATCTGATGTTGAGTTCCAGTTTCTCAAACGTTCTGGCACCATCGTTCTACACACAGACTGCTCAGGCTTCATAGGCCGTATTTATCGCGAATTGGCGCGTATAGCTGGCTTAGATATGAAGAGATTCATAGTACGCGATAGTGGGATTATTGGCTCAATCTATATGATTGAACCCAAAGTATCGAAGAAATTGAAACTGCCAGCAGGGCCAAATCCATACAAAATGATGGCTCAAGGTGATTTCTTCTATTTTGAGCGAAAGATAAGAGGAAAACGACAACGACACGTCGTCTTCTTCGATAGATTGGTTGAGGTCAAAGGGGAACAGAAGGTTTCTCTGTGGGAAGCTTCACCAGGTGGCGTGAAACATAGAATAAAGCCTCTCAATTGGATCCTACGCTGGGTGAGAAGCTCTTACGGTGCTCCACGAAACGGAGTTTATCGTATGAAAGAGATGGATAAGATAGATCAGCTCCTAGACCGTCGAGGATTCATCTTTTAAAAACTCCACAAACAAAGAACGAACATTTGCTTCGTTTTTTGTATTATATTTATTGCGTAAAATAAAAAATTTACGCTATAAATAATGTATGAAGATCAATGAGTTTATTCTTGGCTTATCAGCTCTAGGACTACGTGCTTCCACAATTCGGGCATACGTCAATGAGGTGAAACGTTGTCTGAAAAAAAATGAAGGTGCATGTTTTTCAGAAGCCTGTCAGGATTACCTTTCAGAGGACAAATCAGCTCCCACGATTAAACGTAGATATCAGGCGTTATTGCAATATGCAAAGGTATTTGGTCTACCTCTCCCATTGCAGCCAATCGTGAAAAATGAAGCCAAAGAGTTCAAAAAGGAAATAATGGGGAAATTTTCCACACCTACCAATCCTGCCATTGGCCGCCACGAGGCAGTATGGCGCAGAGACAGAGCCTGTGCGCTTTTGAGTCTCGGAGTGGGCTTGTCTGCTGGTGAGATTTCAAATTTGTTTGTGTTGGATGTTGAAGTAAGTGATGGTAACGCTTGGTTATATATTGGCTCACGTCGTATTCCCCTCCCCCGTAAGGTACGCCGTGCTTTGCTCGAATATCTGATGATTAGAGGTGGCAACATCGATGAAAACGCTCCTCTCTTTGTTGGACGTAATGGTAGAAGGCTTCCATTACGCACTCTACAAAGTGGCATCAAGCGCTTTTTGGTTGATGGTGGTACTTCACCAGAGCTGGCAAATGCTAGAAGTGCTCGTCGAGCTTTCATTGATGAGTTGCTCAAGGAAAGACGTGGTTTAAGCCTCTGTCAGCAATTGCTGGGTCTGAGGACAATCAAAAATCGAAACAGTGAGGAGACGAGAGTAGCACCTAGGACGCTAGAAAAAGCTGCTGAGCGAGTTTTAGATAGATAGCAAGAGCGTACTTTTCGTGCTAAAATCTGCGCCTATGGCCAAACAGACACCATTAATGAAACAGTATAACGAAATCAAGGGCAACCACCCTGATTCTATTCTTTTTTATCGTCTTGGTGACTTCTATGAGATGTTCTATGAGGACGCTCAGATAGCTGCTGAAGAGCTCGAGATTACTCTGACAGCTAGAGGTGAAGACGATAATGGTCCCATTCCTTTGGCTGGTGTTCCTCATCACGCTTATAAGGGCTATGCTTCGAGGCTTCTGAAAAAAGGTTACAAGGTAGCCATATGTGAACAAATCGAAGATCCCAAAAAGGCCAAAGGTATTGTTAAAAGAGCTGTTACCCACGTCCTCACACCTGGGACTGTCCTGGATGATGGTTACCTAGAAGACAGTCAATTCAATTATCTGCTGTGTCTTCGCACAGATGGTGACGGTTGGGCAGCTGCATATTGTGATGTATCAGCTGGTGAAGCCCATGCTGTCTGTGCCTATGGTGCTGGTGCTGCTGAGAGAATTATCGAAGAGGTGACAAAGATTGGACCTGCAGAGCTGATTGGTTGTCAATCTTTGTCAAACTCGCCTGTAATCAAGCTTTTACTAGATAATCTTGGCCTGCCTGAAGGAGCAATAACCTTTGATGATGAGCAGGTTCAAGCACATCGCAAAGGTGCTGCACCTTTTTATCCTCATAAAGACGTTCCATCTTCAGTAAAAAACGAGCCTTTGTTGGAAAAAACCTTGGCCTCCTTGGCTGGTTATGTGGCTCGTAACCAAGAAGAACCCTTTGAGCATTTCAAGGGTGTAAACATCCACGATGTTGCATCTCACATGGGGCTGGATCCTGCTACAGTGCGAAACCTAGAGTTGTTACGTACTATCATGGGTAACGATCGTAAAGGCAGTCTCTTGGGTATTTTGGACAAGACTGTTACAGCCATGGGAGCACGTTTGCTCAAGTATTGGCTGCTTCATCCCCTGACAGACAGAGATATCATTGAAGAGCGCCAGGAAAGACTCTCTCGTTTGATGGCTAATATTGCTATCCGTGAAGATCTACGAGGTTTTTTGAAGTATGTTTATGACATTCCTCGTATCGTTGGCAGGATAAGCACCAATAGAGCGAATGGCCGTGATTTGGTGGCCCTCCTCTCTTCATTGCGCAGAATTCCAGAGATTGCTTCGCTATGTAATCAAGCTGAGATTGGTGCCCTTGCAGAAGGTTTTGATGGTTTTGCACCATTGTTGAAGCAGTTAGAAGAGACTTTGGCTGAGGAACCACCGATTGGTTTGCAGGACGGCGGTTTGATCCGTGAAGGGTACTCGAAAGAGCTCGACAATCTGCGTGGTTTAGCTACCAATGCTCGTGATTGGTTGGACAACTTCCAACAGCAAGAGAGAGAACGCAGCGGCATCAAATCTTTGAAGGTTCGCTTCAATAAGGTTTTTGGTTATTACATCGAGGTGACCAAAGCCAATCTAAGTCTAGTTCCAGAAGAGTATGAGCGTAAGCAGACTCTCGTGAATGCAGAACGTTTCATCACAGAAGAGTTGAAGGTAAAAGAGAAAGAGATTCTTTCTGCTGATGAGCGCTCGAAAAGTTTGGAATACGAGTTGTTCAGCCAATTGCGCAAAGATGTAGCAAAATGGACTTTGGATCTGCAGGAAGCTGCAGGAAGGCTGGCTGAACTAGACGTAATCTGTTCATTGGCAGAGGTTTGTGAACAAGGCAATTTTGTCAGACCCAAGTTTACGAAAAAGATGTCTCTAGAGATTGAAGGTGGTAGACATCCTGTCGTTGAGCGTTTGGGCACTGCTGGCCAGTTTATACCCAACGATGTAAAACTAGATGAGAAAAAACAGATAGTCATTCTTACTGGACCCAATATGTCTGGTAAATCGACTTATCTACGACAGACGGCTTTGATTGTTTTGATGGCTCAAATGGGTGCTTACGTTCCAGCAGATAATGCAAGATTGCCCATTGTAGACAAGATTTTCACACGTGTTGGTGCTGGTGATGATCTGAGTCGTGGTGAGAGTACCTTTATGGTCGAAATGAAGGAAACGGCTCACATTCTCAAACACGCTACACCAAAAAGTCTCATCATTCTCGATGAGGTTGGCCGTGGAACTTCAACTTATGATGGTTTGAGCTTGGCTTGGGCCATAGTTGAATATTTGAACCAAATGCCCGAACGGCGAGCAAAAACTCTCTTTGCGACTCACTATCACGAGTTGACAGAAATGGCCGATATATTCAAAGGGATAGTTAATCTATCGGTCATGGTCGAAGAGCGTGGCGATGATGTGCTCTTCCTGCACAGAATTGTCGAGGGTAGCGCTGGCAGGAGTTACGGTATCCACGTGGCAAAGTTAGCTGGCTTTCCTCAACGTGTGCTGGACAAAGCCAATGAAGTGCTTTTTCAGCTAGAGCAGGATGAACAGCGTGACATTGAACGTAAAAAACTTCGCAAGACGAGTAAAAAACGTCGGGAGAGAGAAGCAGTGCAATTGTCTTTGTTTCCGATTCCTGAACGTTCACCCGTCCTCGAAGAGTTACGACGTTTGAACACGGATCAGACGACTCCGCTCGACGCCCTCAATTTGCTTGCTCGTTGGCGGAAGATGGTATGACGGAAATTTTCTCGAAGACCCATAGTGGTCGTTACGTGCTGTCTAGTAAAGAGCCTATCTATCAGCTGCTGATGTTATTGCCGCTTCTGGTTGTTTATGAATTGGCAGCAGTCATCATCAATTTCGATACACCATTTCAACTGCGTAATGGTGCCGACATTCTGGTCAAACACGCCCTTCATCAGATGGGGATAAGAAGTGTCTTTGGTTTTGTCATGGTCACTTTGTTGTTTGTTAGTTTGCTTATCGTGGCTGCATACAAGAAGTTTCGTGGCAAGCTGAAGGCACATTATTTTCCCACCATGTTCCTAGAAAGTGTTTTGTATGCCTTTGTCATAGGCATTGCATCTGCCAGATTGACTGGCCTCGTTATGGGCTGCAATCCATTCCTTGCTGTTGGTGCTCCAGCTACGATGGCACAAAGACTGATGATTGGTGTGGGTGCAGGAGTGTATGAAGAAATCGTCTTCCGTGCTCTTCTGATCACTGCTCTTTTGCTCTTTTTACAGGCTTTTAAAGTAAGCGAGCAGAACAGGGGGATAATCGCCATTGTTGGTTCAGCCATTCTCTTTTCTGGTTTTCATTATATTGGGGAGTTTGGTGAACCATTCGTGCTCACTACTTTTGTATTCAGAACGATTGCTGGCCTTCTGTTATCAGCCATTTATGTTCTTCGAGGGATTGGCATTTCCGCTTGGTCGCACGCTTTGTATGACATCTTCTTAGTCTTTGGGCTTCTATAACAGTTCCACGTGAAACATGTGAGGTGAAGTTTGGCTCGCAGAGAGAGTTTCCGTGGAGTGATCTTGAGAGGTTTCAAATCGGGAGAAGCTAGCAGAGCTATTGATATTCTGACTGAGACTGGCAGCATATTTCATTGTCTCGCTCGCGGTGCAGCTAAGAGTAAAAAGAGATTTATTGGTTGCTTAGAGCCTTTCACCAGCGGCACTTTCCAAATTCATCATGGAAGAGGGCGTCCAGCAGTAGAAGCCGTCGATGAAGTGAAATCTCGTTTCGAGATTGCCAAATCTGTCAAAGCTATGGCTGCTGCCTCTTGTGCATGTGAATGGATGTTACGCACAGCAGGTCTCCATGATGAAGAGAGTGAACAACTGGCCTTTATGGAAGAGTTTTTGGATTTAGTTGAGCAATCAGATGAAAATGTGGCAGCTCTTCTCTTTGGTTTCGAAATGGGATTGATGGCCCTGGCTGGTTTTTTACCGGACATTAGGCATTGTGCAAACTGTGGGAAAGACTTCCACGGTTCAGATGATGTTGCCCTTTGTCAGCAAGATGGAACTTTTGTCCACAGAGAGCATGGTTACGGTAAAGCAATTGAACAAGATGTGCGTAATCTTTTTGTCTTGTTGAGCTCCAAGAGTCTCAGTTTTTGTCGAAGAATCAAAATGGGACCACGGCAAAAAATGGGAGTAGCTCAGGTCGTTGGTGATTTGATGGGCTTTCACGTAGGATTCATTGTAAAAAGCCGCAGTTTTGCCCTCCAAGTGATCTAATTTTTACCGGGAAAAACTCCATTTTGGGTGGAGAAAAATGCCCACATGATTGTGGATAACATTTTTGTCCTCAAAATGCCTTTATTAAGGGCTTTCGAGGGAATTAGTGTGAATTAGTAACAGGGTTATCCACTTTGTCCACAAAATGTAAGCACAAAAGAATACATCAATTGCAGAAATTTTGTCAGAAGATGTCAAGCATGTTTTCAAGCTTGATTGAAAAAATTTTAACTCAGCATGCGAGCGATGAGAGTGTCCAATTCTTCCGTATTTGCAAACTCGATTTCTATGCGGCCTTTGCGTTTTCCCTTGTGTATCTTTACAGGCACACCCAGCACTGTGGTGAGGTCTTTTTGCACTTTACGCAAGTGAGGTGAGAGTCTGACTTTAGAGGTTCCACGTGGAACTTTCTCTTCTTCTTTGTTCGAAGCAAGTTGCTCTGTTTGCCGCACGGACAAACCTTCGTTGATTACTTTGGCAGCAAGTGCATGAAGGCGTTCGTGATCTTTTACTCCAGCCAGCACCCTTGCATGACCAAAAGAAAGTCTGCCTTCGGCGATATGTTCTTGAATATCGTCAGGCAACTTTTGCAGTCTGAGCACGTTGGTGATGTGTGTACGGCTCTTACCTATCATCTTGCCAACGTCCTGATGGCTCAAATCAAAGTCTTTGATCAATTTATGCAGAGCATTGGACTCTTCAATGGCATTGAGGTCCTCACGTTGTAGGTTCTCAACCAAAGCGATGACGAGAGTCTGTCTTTCGTCCAACTCTCTCAAGATGACAGGGACCAGTTCTAGGCCAGCTATTTTTGCTGCCTGAAGTCTACGTTCACCAGAAATGAGTTCATATTTTTTGCCTGCTCGACGAACGACGAGAGGTTGAATGATTCCACCTGATTTGATTGAGGCAGCCAATTCTTTGAGTTTGGCTTCATCAAATACACGACGTGGTTGGTGTTGATTGGGAACGATGAGATCAGTTTCGACATTAGTGACCCGCTCGCCCGAAGAAGCATCAAGCGTACCTAAAAGTGCGCCCAATCCTTTTCCTAGTGCTTGCCGTTTCATAGACCTAGTACCTCCTCGGTGAGCTGCATATAGCTCAGCGCCCCCTTGCTTTTGGCATTGTATTGATAAATTGGAACACCATGGCTTGGTGCTTCACTCAATTTCACGTTTCTTGGGATGACAGATTCGAAGACACGACCAGGGAAGTACGTCCTCACTTCCTCGATTATCTGTTGGGAAAGGTTTGTTCTCGGATCGTGCATGGTCAAGAGAACACCGTCAATGACCAATGGTGGATTGAGACTACCCTTGATGAGGTCTACTGTGCGGATGAGCTGGGTCAGTCCCTCGAGGGCATAATACTCACACTGTAGGGGAATGATTAGTGAATCCGCTGCAGTCAAGGCATTGACTGTCAACAATCCTAGTGAGGGTGGGCAGTCGATGACGACATAATCGAAGTCTTTTTTTACTGAGTTGATGGCTCGTTTCAGCTTTGTCTCGCGAGAGAAAGAGCCCACGAGTTCAATCTCCGCTCCTGCTAGTTGTAGTGTTGCAGGTAGAAGGGAAAGGTTTTCAAACTCAGTTTTTTGAATGACTTGTCGTGGATCGACACCTTCTATGATGACGTTGTAAATGCACTGCTCGATATCGCCTTTTTCAGTCCCAATACCGCTTGTAGCGTTTCCCTGTGGGTCTGTGTCGACGAGCAACACATGTTTGTCATTGGCAGCCAGCCCAGCAGCTAAGTTGATGGCAGTAGTCGATTTACCGACTCCACCTTTTTGATTTGTGATGGCAATAGTGCGACCCATCGATTGACTCCCTGGGGTGTTAAACAGTTTGACATACTTTTACTAGACGGGAATATACCATCGGACCTGAGAGCAGACAAGCCAAAAACACTCAATAACTCAAAGAAAATGTATGTCATTCTCCTTTTGTTACTGTTACGTGGGCAAAGTCTTTGCGATAACCAGGTAACCGATAAGTCCAAGTATCCACTTGGCACTTTGACAAGAGTTTTTTGCTCTTTTTGAAAGCCTCTTGTAAATCTGTCGCAGAACGAGCAACGGTCAATCTGCCACCAGGCCGCAGAAGTGGCAAACCAAGCTGAAGAGTTTTTGGTAAAGAACCAACAGCTCTGGCAACGACCAAATCACAAGATGAAGGAGGCAAATCTTCCACTCTTGCATGTTTTGCTTTCAAGCAATTGAGTCCCAATTCCTCGCAGCACTCTGCGATGAAATCTACCTTCATCTTTCGCGAATCAACAGCAGTGATATGGAGCTTTGGAAAAGCTAGAGCCAATGGAACTGATGGAAATCCAGCTCCACAACCAATATCAACGACATCTTCTTTTCCTTTGATTATTCGCATGAATAAAAGAGAGTCGAGAAACATACCAATGGTCATATTCTCAGGTGATGTCAATCTGGTTAGATTTCTCGATTCATTGGCCGTCAGTAACAACTTGGCAAAGTCGAGACAACGAGCCACTAACTGCTCACTAATTGTCACATCAAAAGCTTCGCCCTGTTTGACTAGCTGTGTAAAAGTCTCTTCTAGAGCAGAATGGTTCAACAATTTTTCCTCTCGAGGCGACGAAGTAAAGACATGAGGAGTGTCACATCTGAACGCCTTACGCCAGGTAGACGTGAGGCTTGTCCGAGAGTGCCTGGTCTACTATTTGAAAGCTTCTCTCTAGCTTCGAAAGAAAGCCCCTCTTCTTGGTGATAATCAAAATCTTTGGGGATGGGGAAATTCTCCATCTTTTCGAGCATCGCAACTTGTCTTGCCTGTTTTTTTATATAACCCTCGTATTTGATTTGGCACTCTATCTCCAGGCCACATTCCTCTGTCACTTCAGGTGAAGTGAGCCCTAGCGAGACTAGTTGTGAATAACGAATCTCTGGTCGTTTGAGGAACTTTTCCAAAGAAATCCGACCAGAAATGGGTTTTGTGCCAGCCTTTTCGAGCAGTTTATTGGCTATAGAGGGTTCTATCTTGGTTGTTTTCAGTCGTTCTAGTTCATCGTTTATGACTGTTTTGCGCTGCTCGAAGTGTTTTCTACGTTCATCACTAATGTGTGGCATGTTCGAGACCAGCTCAGTTAGCCGTAAATCAGCATTAGTGAGCCTCAAGAGCATTCTATGCTCAGCTCTTGAAGTGAACATTCGATAGGGTTCAGAAACTCCCTGAGTGACCAAATCATCTATCATCACTCCAGAGTATGCTTGCCAGCGAGTAAGAACCAGTGGATCATCGCCGTTCAGAGAACGAATGGCATTGAGCGATGCCAGTAAACCCTGAGCAGCAGCCTCCTCATAACCAGAAGTGCCATTGGGTTGACCAGCAACATAAAGTCCCGAAATCAGCTTTGTCTCGAGAGTAGGTTCGAGCTCTCTTGGATCGACGATGTCATATTCGATTGCATAACCAAAACGACTAATAACGGCCTTTTCCAAACCAGGCAGGCTACGAACCATCTTGAATTGGACATCTTCAGGCAGACTCGTCGAAAAACCCTGTACATACAATTCAGGATGATCCAAACCTTCAGGCTCGAGGTAAAGCAGGTGACTTTTCTTCTTGGGAAACATATGAAGTTTAGTTTCTATGGAAGGACAATACCTAGGGCCCGTGCCTTTAATGGTGCCATCAAACAAAGGAGAGCGATTGAGGTTACTCATAATGATTTCATGAGTGTTGGCTGTAGTCATTACGGTCCAGCAAACTCGCTCGGGAAGACCTTCTCCAACATTGAGAAAAGAAAAACGAGGTCTAGGCAAATCTCCTTTTTCAATACCCAAACTTTTGTAATCGACGGAATTGGCCATAATTCGTGGTGGTGTACCAGTTTTTAACCTACCAATGGAGAAGCCCAGTTCACCCATCTGTTTAGAGAGACCAATTGAAGCTCTTTCACCAGCTCGACCACCTCTAAGGAGGATGTCACCAATGTATATAGTTCCCTCCATGAAAGTGCCAGTGGTCAAGATGACGCGTTTGGCTTTAATTTCAATTCCCTTTTCAGTGACCATGCCTGTGACTTTATTGTTCTTGATGAGCAGTTGAGTTGCTTCATCAGCCACGAGCTGCAAATTGTCAGTCTCTTTGAGGGTTTGGTACATCTGCTTTTCATAGGCATCTTTGTCGGACTGAGCTCTCAAGGTGCGAACTGATAGGCCTTTTTTAGTATTGAGCCAGCGAACCTGAATGGCCGTCAAATCAGTACATCTGGCCATCTCTCCACCAAGGGCGTCTATTTCTCTGACGAGTTGCCCCTTGCCTGGACCTCCAATGGCTGGATTGCATGACATTCTGCTTGCAGCACTGGGATCTAGAGACAACAAAATAGTAGGAAGACCACAACGCGCAGCTACTAAAGCGGCTTCACAGCCTGCATGACCGCCACCAACAACCAATATTGAACAGGAATATGAAGAGGACATATTTAGAGCTCGTGAGGGCGTTCGCAGGCTAGTAGGATATCTGCTTCCAAATCAGTCGAATCAGTTGCGGCAACTTCGTTGGCAACCACCCTGATGGACCAATTGGTACTAGTGCTTAGCGGATCAGATAGACGCAACTTGACTTGTCGTCTGTTGAGAATGTTTACAATTGCTGTTGAGACTACGGTTGTTGTTGCTGGTTCGATGGCAAAGGCGGAAGTTGTGTTAAGCGTCAGATAATCAATGGGGCGAGTAAAATCGATAGCAATGATGGAGACTAGTTTGTGGCGGTATTTTGCTTCGAACAAACGCGCGCGCTCTGCCGAGAAGCGCGGTTTGTAGCGCACGATGATGTCGTCTTTACTATTTGAAATGGCCTCTTCTACATCCATTCCCATGGTGTAACGAAAGTAATCAAATCCCACATCAGGATCCAATCCTTGGCTGTATAAGATGCCTGCATCAATATCAATGCGATATTCATTTCCCCAAGGATCTGTTGGCATTTCTGCCATTTTTCGCTCTTGAACTAGCTTGCGCATGTCCCTGATAAGAAGACTCTCACTCACTTGCGTATATGTAGTCAATCCACTGGGCAACTCACTGTCGTATTGAAGAAGGACCTTTTTAATCTGTTTCAAATCGCCAACAGCTTTATCAACGTTGGTTTTTTCCAGAACGTTGTTGTAATAAAGAGAGGCCCCCATCGTCATAACGGCGATGATACACATGGTGATGATGACCTCTACGACAGTAAAACCCGATCGAGCGCGGGGCACAGTGGACTCCTTTCGACTACCTTCAATAGGTATATTAAACCACGAGAAGGTTGTAGCAAACCAAATGGTCTCTTTATGGATAAATCTCTTGTCTAGTAACGACTGACAGTAATAATCCATTAAAAGCCATATAAGCATCAACCATCCCATCAACGGTGAAATAGAGAGTCAAAAGAGTTCCTGCGCAGATGTAAGGTCCGAAGGCAAATTTTGTGAATCCGCCTTCCCTAATTCCCCAACCAAAAAATAGGATGCCTACACCAAATATTGCTCCTAGGATGGTTGACCAGAAGAGAGCAACGAGCACACCTTTGGCTCCGATGAAAAGGCCAATGAAGCCAGCCAATTTGACATCTCCACCACCCATGGCTTCTGTGCGAGCGATTGCAGTACCAACGTAATAGAGCAACATTAACGAGCCTGCTCCAGCAAGAAATCCAGATGTGGCAAATCCCAAAGAACCATCTTTGAGCAAGACATTTTCTCGAAGAATGTCAAAGAGCAGCGTTTTAGTGAGGGTTTGCTCGCTGCTCGTGTAGATGGCCTGAGCAGTCCAGAAGAAAGAACGCCCAATGGCCAAAATGAAACCAGCAATCAACCCAAAGAGGTTAACCTCATCAGGAATGATTTGATATCGAAAATCTACAACAGTGGCAACCATGAACAAAGATATGAACAGCAGAGAGACCAACAAGTTGATAGAAAAACCAAATCTCATTGCAAAGATGACGAAAAAAATACCAGTAAAGATCTCTACGAAAAGATGTCTTGGAGGTATTTTGAAGCGACATCCAGAACAACGCCCACCAAGCAGAATGAAAGAGATGATTGCAATCTTCTCTTTTAGAGGAATTCGCCTTTTGCAAGCAGGACAACGAGCAGCTGGGATTAGACTCTTGAAGCGCGTATAGAGGGGCATGGCCAGAAATAGAGAAAACATTGGAATTTGGTAATACCATTCTGTTGGCTCTTCTTCTTCCAAGAAAAAGTCCTCTTCCTCAAAAGGGAGCCTTTCGATACAGGTCGTCAAAAAGGTGCCAATGAGAGCGCCCATGACAAAAAAGAATGGCAGGAAAAGGGGATCCATTGTTAACTCCAAAAGCTCTAAGGGTGCGATGTGGGAATATACCACACTCTACTGAGTAGCAACAGGCACGGCCACAATGTCTTCCATTCCATTGTCATCCGTAATTGTATCCATATTTGTTGCTTCAGTTTGAAAAATGGCATATCTCTCATTGGCAGACAAAGAACCCAAAGTGGAAGAGCCATTTCCTTCCACACCATTTCGATTGAGGCTAACTCGTTCTGTTGTGGCAGCGTCGACGCGACGAATGAAAATGTCACTGACTCCATTGGTGTCGTTATCAACCAAAGTCGTTGCTACTGACTGAAAAAGTACCATAGAGCCATCACGTGTGATGAGAGCTCTCGTGCTGTTCCCAGCTACCTGAACCCCATCACTATTTACACTGAGCCTGGCTGTCGAGGGAACATCACGCAAACGAATGAAAATGTCACGACTGGCATTGGTGTCATTGAATGCACCAACCAAATCAATGGCATCTGACTCAAAAACAACTCTATTTGCATCATCACTAATGTGTGGACGATAGCTGGATCCTGCAGATTGAGTGTTACCAATAGTCAGGTTGACTCTCTCCAAGGTGTCCAAAACACGATCATAAAGAAAGATGTCCACAGCACCATTGGTGTCATTGGCGATGAGATTGGAACCAGCAGATTCAAAAACGATGTACCTTCCATCTGAGCTCAGTTGCGGATTACTGGAAGCACCATTGGATTGAGTGCCATCAGTGTTCTGGCTCACTCTTGTAATGGTTCCTGTGTCTACCTCATAGAGATAAACATCAGTCACATTGTTCCAGTCACTAGGTTGCAGACTGGCATCAGTTTCGAAGACTATCCATTCTCCGTCACCACTGATTTTGGCATTTCGGCTGTCGTTATTAGTTTCTAGCCCCGTAGTCGTCGTACTAATTCTTACTGACGTTCCTGCTGTCACGTTTCGCAAAAATATATCTCTGTCGGAGTTTGTGTCAGCAGCAATCAGGTTGGTTGCATCAGACTCGAAAACAATGAGTGTCCCATCGTCACTAATCGAAGGATTGAGACTGTCACCACCAACAGCTTGCGCACCAGCTGAATCGACACTCATTCGTGTCGTTGTGTCATTGGCTCTATCACGCATGAAAATGTCATATTCGCCATTTGTGTCACCAGCGATGAGATTGGCAGCGGCAGAGGCAAAAACCACAAATTGACCATCGTCACTTTGAGCAGCATAACGAGAATGACCATCACCCAAAGTACCATCATCGTGCAAACTCAGAATTTGTGCCTGTTCATTGACACTAAAAGTGGAACCTCCGCCCCCTCCTCCGCCTCCACTGGAACCACAACCAATCAAAAAACCCAAAGAACCAAATAATATGAAAAGTACGAATATTTGCCGCATATAAATCTCCTCATAGAGATTATCGGTTCAGTGAGCCAACAGTCGCAAATTATTCACTGATCAAAGTGAGATTTCTCCTCTCCTGTGGTAGAAGAGTAGGAAAGGAAGAGGAGGCTCTCTTGGAAGCCATCAGATATTGCATTCTTACTGCTAGTGATAAAGGTGCT
>CAZXTJ010000129.1:0-14831 GCA_964643655.1 uncultured bacterium | reverse complement strand
ACCTGGAGGTGTGTCATCAATAGTAAAGACAGATACAGCATCAGTTGTCATTGGCGTTCCACCGAGATCTCTAATTGTGTTGCGGGCTGTGACTGTTACAGCGTTTGCACCAGCTACAAAGCCTGTATCAGGTGTGAAAGCGACTACTCTATCGTTGCTCTCAAAAGCCAGAGCACCAGCAACAGCTGTGCCTGATGGCTGTTCAACGGTGAAGCTTGTCCCCAATATTACTGAAGTAGTGTCCAGAGGCTCACTGAAAGTAAATCTGACGACTTTGTTACTTTCAACCTGCGAAGTACCGGTAGCAGGATCTGCAGATACCAGTACTGGTGGAACAGCTTCAATCGTGAAGGTGAGTGTGTAAGGCAACTCTAATGATTGGGAAGTAACACTCATAAGATCTGTTGACCAAGTAGCCCTGACAACAGTTCCAGCAGCAAGATTGTTGGGAGTGTCATAAATGATTACCTGATCGTTTTGATCATAAGAGAACCTGTCGGCAGCTATCGTCATTACAGGATCTATGGAGAAATTTGTCAGAACAGTGGTGCGGTCTACGGGTTCACTAAAGATAAACCGTAAATCAGTATTGGCTGACACAGTCGTTGCTCCATTTTGGGGAACTGTGTCCAACACTCGGAAATCAGCAACTGTAGCAGTTTGAAAATACCAGCTCATACCTGCTCGCATTGACGTCCCCATGGCATCTCGAGCCGACTGCAAAATAGTGACGAAATAACGAGTGCCTGAAGCCAATGGAGCACCTGGAGTGAAGGTCATTACTCGATCGCTGGCATCCCAAGTGAATGAACCAGTGACACCATTACTTATAGAGAAAGCCGCCTCGACAGATGGTTTGTCCATTGGTTCCGAAAAATTGACTGTAACGACTGCGTTTGCGGGTAGCTCTTGTTGACCAGGAAGAGGAGTTACACCAATTACTTCAGGAGAGCCACCTGGATCGCTAGTTCCTGTGGAAAAACTAAAGGTTTGACTACGGAAAAGCACTCCAGAAGAGGATCTCACATTGTGGACAACTAGTTGATAAGAGCTATTACCCTTTAAAGGAGCAGTCGGTCTGAGAGTGGCAATTCGTGTGGCTGTTTCGTAAACAATGGAAGATGAGACTGTTTTTCCATCGCTGTCTTGCAGAACTACATTTGAAGAATTCAGCGTGTTTTTGTTGATTGCCACGGGAAAAGATATTGAAACGAGAGTATAGATGGATACACCAGTAGAGTTATTAGGAGGATTGATATTGTCGATGGCTAGCGTTTGCTCGAAATCAATCCCAAAAGGATCACCTTGATTTCCGCAACCTAATCCCAAGAGCCAAATTAGGGCAAAACTACATAGTAACCAGTGCCCTAAAAATCTACTTCTAGTTACCATCGACTACCCCTCAATTGCTGTCGACAGGAACGATAATTACTTCGTCCCGCTTGATGTATTTGAGTTTTTCTCTCGCTATTTTTTCCACACCTTCGAGTGTGCCTAGAAATGCCACTTCATCGACCATTTTTTCGAGCTTCTGTTTTTCAGCTCTCAACTCTTGCTGCTTCTGGCGATGTCGCTCTTCCAGTTTTCTGATCTCGATGTATTGGTTGAGATACAACTTGCAGACAATGAGGAACAAAACAAAACAGGCAGTCAGAACAAGACCGTGGGACGTGGAATTGGCCGTACGGGGACGACGGCGTGCCGTCCCCTCAGTCGTATTCTGACTTTGACCTGACATTATTCTTTTGTTTCCTCAGCTACAGGTGCTGCTTCAGCTTTTGGAGCTTCACCCTCCACCTTTTCAGCTTCACCCTCTTCTTTGTTCATCTCTTCGGGATCAGTCTTGAGAACGGTGATACCAATCACCTTGTCGTGCTGACCCAAGTCGATGATTCTCACACCTTGAGTGTTTCTACCAATTTTGCTGATGTTATTGGCAGAAATCCTGATGAATTTGCCGCTTTGGGTGGATACGATTACTTCATCTTCGTCTTCCACTTCGCGGAATGCAGCTACATTACCGTTTCGAGGATTGACTTTGATGTTGATGATTCCCTGGCCACCGCGACCTTGAACCCGATATTCATCGATATCAGTTCGTTTGCCGTAACCCTTCTCAGTTACGACGAGCAAACAGGCCCTTTCGCGGACGACTTCCATACCCACGACTTCATCTTCATTGGCCAAGGTAACACCTTTGACTCCTTGAGAAATGCGGCCTTGAGCACGTGCATCGTTTTCATCGAAATGAATGGCTTTACCAAGTTTGGTGCCCATAACGATGGTGTTTTTACCATCAGTCAAACGTGCACGGATGACTTCATCATCTTCGTGAGCAAACTTGATTGCTTTGATGCCTTTTTGACGTTTACAGGATTTGTATTTGTCGAGACTCGTTCTTTTCACGAGACCATGTTTGGTCACTTGAACGATGAACTTGCTTTCGTCAAATTCTTTGACTGGCAAAATTGCAGTTACGCTTTCGCCTTTTTCCAAGTTCAACAGGTTGACCAATGGTCGACCTTTTGAAGTTCGTTCACCTTGAGGAATTTTGTAAACCTCTTGTGAATAAACTTTTCCTTTGTTAGTGAAGAAGAGGACATTGTCAAAGGTATTGGCAACAAAGATTGTCTCCACCATATCTTCTTCTTTTAATCCCACACCTTTCAGACCTTTGCCACCACGACGTTGTCGGCGATAAGTGTCTTCTGGAATGGATTTGATGTAACCACTAGTAGAGACGGTGATGACTTTGGTTTCTTCTTCGAGCAAGTCTCTAGGATCGAAGTTCGATGTATCCATAATGAAGGTTGTGCGGCGACCATCACCAAATTTGGTTTTTACATCGAGAAGTTCTTCTTTGACGATATCCCATACGAGTGCCATATCAGCCAAGATTTTCTTGAACTCTTCAACTTTGAGTTTGGTTGCTTCGTACTCTTCGATGATTTTTTCAGTTTCGAGACTTGTCAGCTTCTGAAGACGCATATCGAGAATTGCTTGAGACTGACGATGGCTCAAGGCAAATCGTTTCATCAAGCCAGTACGCGCTTCATCTACATTTTCAGCCTTTTTGATGAGTTCGATTACTTCATCAATGTTATCGAGAGCAATTTTCAAACCTTCTAAGATGTGAAGTCTCTCGAGAGCTTTTCTCAATTCATATCTCGTTCGGCGGATGACAACGTCTCGTCGATGTTTGAGATATTCTGTACAGAGCTGTCTCAGATTGAGTACTAATGGTCGGTTGTCCACTAGTGCAACCATATTGATACCGAAAGTCTGCTGCAGTTGTGTGTATTTGAAAAGCTTGTTTGTCACTAGCTCAGGATTTTCGTTTTTCTTGAGCTCGATGACAATTCGCATACCTCTGCGGTCGGACTCGTCACGAAGATCGCTAATCCCTTCGACCTTCTTCTCTTTCACTAATCCAGCAATATCAGTGATCAATTTGGTTTTATTGACCTGATAGGGAATTTCAGTGATGATGACTCGTTCTCTACCGTTTTTAAGCTCTTCGACATGTGTCTTGGCGCGCATTATGACACGACCACGACCTGTACGATAAGCCTGCTTGATTTCGCTATTAGAGACTATGTAACCGCCTGTTGGGAAATCAGGACCTTTGATTACTGTAAGCAGTTCTTCGATATCGAGTTTGGGATTTTCGATGAGCATTATCAGAGCATCGATTACTTCATTCAAGTTGTGTGGTGGCATTTTTGTGGCCATACCAACGGCAATACCATCACTACCATTTACCAACAAGTTTGGAATTCTTGATGGCAGTACGATTGGCTCTTTGAGTGAATCATCAAAGTTCGGCTGGAAAGGAACGGTTTCTTTTTCGATATCGACGAGCATCTCTTCAGAAATTCTTTGAAGGCGAGCTTCTGTATATCGCATGGCCGCTGCAGGGTCGCCATCGATGGAACCGAAGTTACCTTGTCCGTGGACTAGGCAATATCGCAAAGAGAAATTCTGGGCCATACGGACCAAGGTGTCGTAAATAGCCGAGTCACCGTGAGGGTGATATTTACCCATTACTTCACCGACGATACGAGCGGATTTCTTGAAAGCTCTGTTATGAGCCAATCCAAGCTCGTGCATACCAAAGAGGATTCGTCGATGAACAGGCTTTAGACCATCACGTACATCAGGAAGTGCACGAGAAACGATAACGCTCATTGCGTAATCAATGTACGAGTCACGCATCTCGTCTTCGATTTGTACTGGAAATATATCTTTGTTTTCGAAGTCTGCTCCGTTGTTTACATTGCTATCATCAGCCATGTCGGACTCCAATTATATGTCGAGGTGTTTAACTTCTTTAGCGTACTCTTCAATGAACTTTCTTCTTGGTGCAACTTCATCGCCCATGAGGACTGTGAACACCTTGTCAGCTTCCACATCATCGTCGAGTTTCACTTGAAGTAGACGTCTCTTTTCTCTATCCAAAGTAGTTTCCCAGAGCTGCTCAGGGTTCATCTCACCAAGACCTTTGTAACGTTGAATTGTAAGGCCTTTTCTCGCTTGAAGGTCAATGAAATCGAGCAATTCTACATAGGTGCCAACGGTCTCTGAACGAGCACCATTTTCCACAGACACTTCGCCAGGAAGGAATTCTGGTGCAATCGCAACTTTTTTCCTGTTTGCGTAAAGAATGCCAAGCTCAGCATCGATGAGATGCTTTTTATAAACCTGCTGTTTGACAACGAGATTGTCGATTTCGCAATCAACATCGAGATATTCGCTTCCCATTTGGTCAACTTTTGTCGCGACTATGGCTTTGCGATCTGGTGTTGAAAGATACTCTTCTAGACCTTTTCGCATTGCCTCCGCTTCACTGTCCTCAGATAGAGATTCAATTGTGAACTCTTGTGGAGTTTTCATAAAGAAATCAACTAGTTGAGGCATGAATGGTTTACGAGAAGCCTTGAGGAAAAGATGCTTCAACTTACCAAAAGCTAAGTATGTCTCTTCCAGTGCTTTTCCTTCGAGGGCAAAACGATCAGAACCATCTTCTTTTTGAATGATAAAGCTGTTCTTGAAGTTGTCGGCCAAAAACTCAATCATGGCACTTTCATCATCGAGATAAGTTTCTGAGCGGCCTTTCTTCACTTTATAAAGTGGTGGCTGAGCAATATATATTTTGCCCTGCTCGACGAGCTCTTTCATATAACGGAAGAAGAAGGTCAACAAGAGGGTACGAATATGAGAACCATCAACATCAGCATCTGTCATGATTATGACTTTGTCATATCTGAGTTTCTCGATATTAAACTCTTCTTCACCAATTCCTGTTCCCAGGGCGGTAATGATGGTCTTAATCTCATCGTTGCTCAGGATTTTATCTATTCTTGCCTTTTCTACGTTGAGAATCTTACCTTTCAAAGGCAAGATTGCCTGGTAACCTCTGTCACGAGCTGACTTGGCCGAACCACCAGCAGAATCACCCTCGACGAGGAACAATTCGCATTTTTTGGGGTCCCTTTCGGAACAGTCTGCAAGTTTACCTGGTAAAGAAGATGACTCGAGAACACCTTTGCGACGAGCCAGATCACGTGCTTTTCTAGCAGCGATACGTGCAGTTGCCGCACTAATTGCTTTACCAATAATCGCTTGAGCCGCTTTTGGTGTTTCGTTGAAATAATAACCAAGTTGTTCATAAACGAGGGCTTCAACGATACCTTTTACTTCGCTGTTACCAAGCTTCATCTTCGTCTGACCCTCGAACTGAGGATCTGGAACTTTCAAACTGATGACTGCGGCAAGACCTTCGCGAGTATCATCACCACTGAGAGACATCTCTTTACGCAGTTTGAAAGCTGATTGGTTGTTACGAATGTATTCGTTGACCGAACGAGTCAAACCAGTCTTGAAACCAGAAAGATGAGTTCCACCTTCGCGAGTGTTGATATTGTTGACAAATGTGTAGATATTCGACTTGAAAGTACTGTTGTACTCCATAGCGATTTCTACTTCTATGTCATCTTTCGATTTGCGGAAATAGACTGGTTCATAAAGAGCAGTTTTGTTCTGATTGAGATACTGAACGAAGGAAACAATTCCACCTTCATAACTGAAAGTGTGTTTCTTCTCGCTCAACTCGTCACTGATTGAGATTGTTATTCCTTTGTTGAGGAATGCAAGTTCTCGCAGACGACCAGCCAAGACATCAAAACTGAATTGAGTCGTTTCAAAAACCAGATTGTCAGGTTTGAAGCGGATTGAAGTACCTGTTTTATGAGTAGAACCAATAGTTTTCAACTCACAGGCTGGATCTCCACGATCGTATTTCTGGTAATAAATCTGACCCTCTTTGTATACCTTTACTTCAAGGAATTCAGAGAGCGCGTTGACTACCGAAACACCAACACCGTGAAGACCGCCAGATACTTTGTATGCACTGTGATCGAATTTTCCACCGGCGTGTAGAGTTGTCATAATGACTTCGACGGCAGATTTTTTCATCTTCTTGTGCGTATCGACAGGAATACCACGTCCGTTATCATCGACAGTACAGCAACCGTCGGCGTGAATGACAACGTCGATGACATTACAATGGCCCATCAAAGCTTCATCAATACTATTGTCTACGACTTCGTATACGAGGTGATGAAGACCGGCAGGTCCTGTAGAACCGATGTACATACCAGGTCTTTTTCGAACGGCACCAAGGCCTTCGAGCACCTGAATATTGTCGGCATCATAATTTTGAGACTGTACTACTTGTTCCGTTGTCTCTTGCTCACTCATGGCGAGCTCCTCCTCTACTGACGTCACGCTCTTGTTTCAACGACTTTTCAAAGAGTCGTTTCAGAGCGCGTCGAAGATGTGGATCGGCGATGGTTTCGATTGTGCGGCTAACTTTTTGCTTCTCTCGAGGAGCAAGTTTTCGCCGCTTGGAAGGTTTGGTTACCTTCTTTGGCAACTGTTCCTTCCGCCGCTCACCGGCACGGATTTGGATGTCTTTCACCATCTCGCCATTAGGGAGTTGGTGAATCTTCTTTAATACTCTGTGTTTTAGTAACGAGAACTCGTTCATCCAAGCTGCAGTGGAGGCTAAAACCATCAAGGTTCCATCCTGCCTTATTCCAGCAAAATGAACGTTTTTTGCGGCAACTGCACCAACAATCTTTTTCCAAGACTTCTCTATAGAAAAGGCCACCTTAAACCTTTTCTTTGTTTTGGGATTTCCCAAACCAGAGAAAATCTCAGCTGTGATATCAGCTAGGCTTTTGGGTCCGCTAATGTTACCTTTACGTACCATTCGAACTCCTAGGCTGCTGCCAATATTTCACGTCGGTTTGCTACCATACCTTCAGAAATCTCCATTCGAAGAAAGGTTCGCCCCTCTCCGACCGCTAATTGATTAATGCCCGTAGAAGCCCAGAAAACCTGAGCTCCCAGAGCCAACAGACGCTGTAAATTACCTCGTCTAACTTCATCCATTTCAGCAAAAACATCATCCAATATGACGATGGGTATTCGACGAAGCTCTTGGCGCAGCAGATGGTATTCACACATCTTGATTCTCAAAACCATGTTTTTAATTTGGCCCCGAGAGGAACGCCAACGAATTTTCCCACCACCAATCTTAAAATTGAAACTGTCACGATGTGGTCCAACACTCGTACGTCTATAGCGCTCTTCTTCAGAAGAAGAACGATCTAGTTTTTGTAGGAGCAATTTGGTTTCAGTCTCCAAATCGTCTCCGCCTTCGAGATCTTTTTGGCTAATCGTTAGTTCCACTTCTTCACGAAAATCTTCACGTCGTTTTTCCAGCACGTCTGAAAGTTTATTCAGAGCCAAACGACGCAAAATATTAACAGGTGCAGCTTTTTGGGCAAAAACCTGATCCGTTGCTTTTTTCAAAGAACCAGTCAATTGACCTATTCTCAGGGCAGCATTTCGTTGTTTGAGAGCATCTCTAAACTCGTGATGGCGTCGCAAATAATCTGGATACAATTGCGCACAAAGGCAATCAAGAAATGTTCGTCGAACTGAAGGAGCTCCTTGCAGAAGATAAGTGTCCTGCTCGAAACACTGTACTGTCGGTACAAGACGGAAGATATCGCTGATCCTGGCTGCAGCTTTGCCATTCACCCGGAAACGTTTGCCTTGGCTTCTGTCCAATACACAAGTCACCGTCAGAGGTGAACCCTGTTCGTTTTCAAAAATGCCTCTTAAGGTGGAATATGATTCACCATCTTTGATCAAATCTTCCATATTGCGAATACGGATAGATTTGCCATGAGAGAGGAGGCCAACAGCTTCCAAGAAATTGGTCTTTCCAGAACCGTTGCAACCTTCCAGAACATTCAGCCCTTCAGAAAGCTGAACGCAAGCTGAGCGATAGTTGCGAAAGTTCTGTATTTCAATGCTCTTCAGCCACATATAGTTTATCCGTTGACCGTTTCCTTCAGCTTGATTCTGATGATCTTCACATCATCGGATAATGAAGATCCGTCATTCAGTTCACGTTGTATCTTGTTGAATGCGTGCAATACGGTGGTGTGATCTCGACCACCAAATGAGGCCCCAATGTTCTGCAAAGTCTCTTCCGTCATGTCGTGGCTCAGGTACATGGCTACTTGGCGGGGAATAACCAGTCTACGGAGCCTACGTTTTCCAGTCATCTCTTCGATTTTGATCTCGAAATGTGCACAGACAATCTTCTTGATTAAATCCAAGTTGATGGTACGTGTTCGTTTTTCCTGAGCAAAATCAGCAAGAACCTCTTCGATCATTGGAATAGTAATGGAAAAGCCCATCACAGAAGCCATTGCCACTATTTTGGTAAAGGCACCTTCTAGCTCTCGAATATTCTCAGTCACTTTTTCAGCAATGTATTCGAGACACTCATATTTGGTTTCCAAACCATACCTAGAGGTCAGTGTCTTCAAAATAGCAATTCTTGTTTCCAAGTCTGGTCTTTTGATATCTGCAACTACGCCACTCTTGAAACGACTGACCAAACGTTCTTGCAAATGTTCGAGCATTATGGGAGGACGATCACTGGTCATGACTATTTGGCGACCAGCTTGGTACATCTCATTGAAGGTGTGAAAAAACTCTTCTTGCAGCTTTTCTTTGCCACCAAAAAAGTGCACATCATCGATTAAAAGAGCACCAGCCTGGCGATATTTTTTTCGGAACTTATCAATGCTATTACTCTGAATAGCTTGAATGTACTCATTACAGAAGGTCTCTGATGTTTCATAGGCAAGATAACCATTGGCCAAATTACCCAATTCGAGCAATTTATGACCTACGGCCTGCATTAGATGTGTTTTCCCCAAACCAACACCACCATATAAGAATAGTGGGTTGTATGTATCACCAGGACTTGCAGTAACTGCCATTGATACTGCGTGGGCAAATCTATTGCTATCGCCAACAATGAAAGAATTCATTGTGTATTTGGGATTGAGACCACACATATCAACAATTCGCCGTTCCGAAACATCAGCTGGCGTTGCCTTTGGCAAAGGCACATCTTCAGCAGGCTCTGTTTCGGTAATCCTATCTGAGGGACGGCATTCAATTAAGAAACTGTTTTCATTGCCATTAGTAGCTGAGTCGATAATCTCTTCAATATCTCTGCGAAATTCCCTTTCGTACCTTTCAGCTACAAAAGCGCTTGGTACGACGATAACTAATTTACCTTGGTCATTACGCTCGAGTACGAGGCTTCCCAAGAAAGCTTTGAATGAAAAACCAGTCGAGGCTTTCTTCATTCCTTCAACAATTGCTGTTCGCAGATTTTCTAATGAAGTCTCAGTCATGACTCGAGCTCTACAAACCTATCCCCCAAGTTATCCCCAAATTCACAATTGACCCAAAACTGCTTCATCAGCAGGTGGCGTTCTGAAAAGCCCTCTACCAATGCACTTTTTGATAATCCACATGCTGTCAACGTTATCAACCAATTTTGACCAAAGCCCAAAAAGCACACACAATACACAACATTTGTCCACAGTTATTGAACATTTTCGTGTGGTCTGTAAGGTGCTTTAGGAGTGGTTTCATTGGTCTTATCAACAAATTAACAAGCTATATGGTTATGACGGTATTTGCATGAATCTATTAAGCAATATTCATTGAAGAATTGCTTTGTAAGACAAAACACGCCAATACCTCTCAAGCTGTGGTTATAAGTGGATTATCAAGACACTGAATCTAACATATTTTGGCTAAATTCGCAATATTTGTAAGCACTAATAAAAGGCTTTTTCTCTTGACAGAAAATAGCTTGAAACCTATAATTCCCCGGTTCCAGACGATATAGTGATAGTAATCACGTGATGAAGATTCGGATAGTCGCATGAAAAGGACATTTCAGCCTAATCGTCGTAAACGCGCGAAGAAACATGGCTTTCGTAAACGCATGTCTTCACCTGGTGGACGGCGTGTGCTCAAAAAACGACGTCTCCGTGGGCGCAAACGACTCTCTGCGTAGCACAACAAGTGTGTGTAATGGGTCGCTTTTCGACACTGAAAGCCAAAGTCGATTTCGACCGTGTTTTCCGAAAAGGCTCCCGTAGCAGAACCACGACGCTCATCGTCGCCGGGGTGACAAGAAAAGATACCTCGAGCGACGAGAGCCGTTTTGGTTTTCAGGTCAAAAAGAAATACGGCAAGGCAGTTGTACGGAACAAATTGCGTAGACAGCTCAAGGCGGCAGCTCGCAAACTAGTTTCGCGAATGACCACAGCTTGGGATGTCGTTGTTATGGTAACCCAGAAGGCTGTGGACAGGAAGTATCAGGATCTTGAACAAGACCTCGAGAGAGCACTCCGAAAACTGCGCTGCTTCGACTGAGAACTTATCTCTTTTCAGCAGACTACTTGTCTGGATGATTAGGATTTATCAGAAGACTTTGTCTCCCATAATCGCTGCTAACTGCATTTTTACCCCAAGTTGTTCACATTACGCCGTTGACGCTTTCCATAAATATGGTTTTTTTAAAGCTTTCTTCTTGATGATCTGGCGTGTCATGCGTTGTAATCCTTGGTCGGAAGGTGGACACGATCCAGCATGAAATATAAATCACTAGCATATATATCCCTTATTTTGCTCTCTTTGGTTACTACAAGCGTCGCTGCGACCTTTGAAAACAGTGTTATCAAGGTCAAACTCAATGAAATTGATGGTCTGAATTCTTGGTATTCCAAGAAATACCAAGAAGATTTCTTTGATTTCGACGTGGCCAAGTCTGGTCAAAGTGACACTGTTTGGCTTAGTGCAGGTATTCGTTTCGGTTATTTGCCTGGTGAAATCAGTCGCCAGCCCGATATGAAAGCCATCGACAGCTCCATCACTACCAAAAACAATGTCATCTCAACGACAATTGTTGACAATAGTGGAATGACTCTTCCCAAAGGGCTCAAAATCAACCAACGATGGACCCTCAGTGATCGTTACAGTGCCCGCTTGGATCTCACTATCGAAAACACGACAGACCAACCGCTTAAGATAAGTGGTGAGCAGGGCAATTTGGTTTTATACGCCTTCCCCCTCTTTCGTGATGACCTCATTCGCTCAGAATTGGTCTCAATGAGCAAAGATGATGACGAAGATACAATTTCACCTACTGAGGGAAAACTCACAACCTTAGAAGATGGATATAAATGGGTTGGCACTAGAAATCAGTATTACTGTTTTGGTTTGAAGGAAACTACCTCTGTTGGCCGTTACGTTCACACTAGGATTAAAGCCAAACTGAGATTAAGTGAGAAGAAAACCAAAGAACAGTCAGTTTCTATGGTGGGCTGGCGTTTTGGTTGGCCAACACTTCGCCCCAAAGAAAAACTAGAGGCTTCTTTCGAGCTCTATTTGGGCCCCAAACAGTTAGAGGAAATCGGTAAAACGAGCTTTGCTCCAATGTTCAACACTTGGTCAGGCTGGACTGGCCCCATTGGACGTTTGATGTTCTCGTTGCTCAAACAAATCTACGCTGTGACCAATAACTGGGGATACGCAATTCTGTTGCTGACTCTGCTAGTCAAATTGGTACTTCATCCGCTCAACAAAAAACAGATGATAGCGATGAAGAAAATGCAGCAACTGCAGCCAAAAATGCAGGAGATAAAAGAGAAGTTCAAAAACGACCAGCAACGGCAAAATCTCGAGTTGCAGAAGTTGTTTGTTGAAAACGAAGTGAACCCTCTTGGTGGCTGCTTCCCAATTTTGCTACAAATTCCAATCTTTGTTGCCCTTTATACTTGTTTATCTTCGGCCATAGAGCTGAAAAGGGTTCCATTTGCTTGGATACACGATTTGTCACAACCTGATCAGCTGCACATTTTGCCTGTTCTTTTCTGTGTGGGTATCTATTACTCCTCCAAGGCCAACTCCTCTGGCGATCCTAGCCAAGCCATGATGATGAAGATTATGCCCGTCTTTATGCTCTTCATCTTCTGGAATATGGCAGCTGGAGTAATGCTTTACATCGCAGGTCAAAGTCTTTTCTCCCTCTTCGAGCAGCAGTACAACAAATTAGCTCTCGAAGATACGGTCGTAGCCCCGAGCGCACCAACGAGTTCCACGAAAGAAGAACCTGAAGAGGACTCAGTAAAAGACAAAAAAGACAAACCCAAAGGCAAAAAGAAGGGCAAGCGGAAAAAGTAGCGTGCGACCTTCGAGGTATGACGACACTATTTGTGCTATAGCGACGGGGCAAACTCATCAATCAGCTATTGCCATCATTCGAGTAAGTGGTGCTGACGCTCTGCCAATCGTCTCCCAGCATTTCAAGAAGAAGCTCTCAACGAGTCACAAGGCATTGTTTGGGATATTCAAGGACCGTAATGGTGAAGCAATTGATGATGTCATTGTTTTGCCGATGAAAGATCCCCACTCTTATACAGGTGAAGACGTTGTCGAGATTCATTGTCACGGTGGGCTAATACAACCAAGGCGCATTCTCGAGGAGTTGTGTAATAGCGGTTGTCGCTTGGCTGAACCTGGTGAGTTCACTCGTCGTTCTGTTTTGAATGGTCGTCTTTCTCTACTACAGGCTGAAGCCGTCAACCACGTGATCAGCGCTACATCTACTGTAGACGCTCGAGCCGCCCTGATGAATTGCCACGGTGTTTCCACCAATCGTTTTGTTGGTATTCGTCAGGCCATCATCTCCATTTTGGCTCACGTGGAAGCTTCCCTGGATTTTCCTGATGAAGATCCAGCAATTGAAGAAAAAGACATCGAAAAAAGTCTCGTGGACCTCAACAATCAGCTGAGCAAATTGAAAGGTACTTTCAAACGAGGTCAGTTGTTACGTCGAGGGCCAAGGATAGTCATAACAGGAGATGTCAATGTTGGTAAATCTAGTCTGTTCAACGCACTTTTAAGAACAGAGCGAGCCATTGTCACCAATATTCCTGGAACAACCCGTGATCTCATTGAAGAGGGACTTTTCATCGATGGTTTCAGCTTTAGGCTAGTTGATACTGCTGGTCTGCGAAGTAGTGACTGTCCTGTTGAGCAAGAGGGTATCAAAAGGGCTGTCGATACAGTTCAACAAGCTGACATTCTCATTGATGTAAGAGACATTCGCAAGGTTCGCCGGGTTATTGATAAGGATGATGAGCAAGCTCGTATCCTCGTAGCAAACAAAGTTGATCTGGTTATTGAAGAGAATGTAAATACTGAAAAGGATGAATTGGCTATTTCTGCCATTTCTGGTGAGGGTTTGACCACTTTGACGGACAAATTGGTTGAAGTTGCTCGATTAATGGCAGGAACTGTCAATGAAGGAGAGGTAATTCTCTTCACTCAGAGGCAGTTTGATGGTGTTTGTAAAGCTAATCTTGCTATAGACAGGGCTCTAAAGGCTCATCTAGACGGTCTTACAGATGTTGTCGCCGATGAAACTCGTGAAGCTGCAGCTTATATTGCTTCCATCATTGGAGAAGTACATAATGAAGATGTTCTTGATGAGATGTTCAGTACTTTTTGCCTCGGAAAATAGTGTGCCTTAATTACTATAGTGTAAGCACAGAGGAGGCCAAGAGAATGCCAATGAAACGACATGGTTTCAACCTCGTCGAAATATTGATTACTTTGACCATTGTTGCCTTGCTGACTACTGTTGTCGTCTCAGCCGTATCAGATTACAAGGACAAGCTGCGTATGGTTGTTGTCAAAAACGACTTGATGACCCTAGCGCAGATGTGCAAGTACGTTGAATCAACGGAAAAGACCCTTGTGCAAACCATCTCTGATGGTGCGACCGAGATTACGACGGAACTGAACAACTACATCATCAAAATTCCCAATGAAGATCCCTGGGGGCGGCAATATCACCAATCTGCTGGTGGTGTAGTCGTCGAAACCTCTGCTGGAGGGCAAGCTTACCTTATTGACCGTGGTATGGGACGCATCATCAGTCCTGGTCCCGATGGTGTATGCAACACAGTCATAGGTAGTGGATTGTCTGACATAGATAGAGATATTGTTGTTGAATACAGGCAGAAACAGTGGATTATCTACAATCTCAACGACAGTATCTACCTTGCCAAAGGTGATGGTGGCATGGAGCCAATCTGGCTCTGCGATGGTACACAAATGGATGTTTCTCCAGACAGACAAACGTTTGTTTGTATGGAGCCTGCAGCACCATATACGCTCTCTTGGGGACGTGTAGACGAAAACCCACAGGTTAGACAGACTGTCAAACTTGCAGGTGGTGGTACAGGAACTTGGACTGGTGATGCTGGTTCTTTCCCCTTCTTTGCTCCTGATGGTGTTCACGTCATCGTTACGAAAGAAAGCGGTGGTGGCAGAAACATTTATTGTATCAATACCAACACTGGGCAGGAGAC
>CAZXTJ010000128.1:0-14895 GCA_964643655.1 uncultured bacterium | reverse complement strand
AAAATATTGTCTCCATGGGCGTAAGGTTGGCCATATCATCGTGGACATTCAACAGGAGGGTAAAAATATAAAGTTGGTTTATCAGGACGATGGTCCCGGGTATCCACAAGCCATGGTTGAAGGTAACGAAGAGTTGTATAGCGTTGGAGCTACCCTGCTGCGAGGAATTGTGGAGCATAGCTTGGGCGGCAAAATCGTATTCGATAATGATGATGGAGCTAGGGCAACAATCACATTCGAATGCGAAGTAGGTGATGGAGAGTAGCTGTGACACATTGGCAGAAATTCAGTGTTTTGGTGGCTGAAGACGATTTCCTCGTCTCCAAAGAAATTTGCCGCATTTTAGATAACTTGGGCCATCAAGTCGTTGCCACTGCAGCCAATGGTGAACAGGCACTAGAATTCTGCAAAAAACATGAGCCCGATGTCGTTTTGATGGACATTCGAATGCCAAAACTCGACGGCATCGCTGCAGCAGCAAAGCTACAAGAAGAGAACCCACTACCAGTTGTCATTCTCACTGCCCACGAAAGTCCTGATATTGTCGAGCAAGCGTCCAATGCGGGGGTTGGTGCCTTTTTGACCAAACCGCCACGGCAAGAAGAGTTGTCACGAGCCCTGGTCATAGCTGTTGCTCGTCATCAAGATTTAATGAATGTGCGCGCTCTCAACGAACGATTGGAAAGTGCACTAACCGAACTGAAAATCTTGAGAGGCATGTTGCCCATCTGTGCAATCTGTAAACGCATTAGAAATGATGACGGATTCTGGGAGCAGGTGGAGGTTTATTTTCGAGAACATTCCAATGTGGAATTTACCCATGGTCTCTGCCCTGAATGTGTGCGCGAGCATTATACGGAGATGTTGGATGAGGAGTGACCAGCTCTTTCGTGCAAAATCTCCAACAAGACATGAGCTCCGCCAACAAAGAGTGGAATTTGCAGGCTACCAACGATTATCTCACCACTTTGAACTTTGAAGTTTTTACTCTCCTCCCAAGAGACTTTTCCTTCTTCGGCGTGAGAGATGCCATCTGTTGAGATTTTGAATTGACCAACAGTCAGGGTTTCACCTTTTTCCAGCTTCTCTTTGTCCCGTTTGAGATGGAGGGGAACGAGGTAATCGCGAAACCATATGTAATAATTGCGGTATTCGTCATCCCATCCCTTGATGATGAAGTCCATTTCATCTTCGAATATGCGGATTTCATAACTGGAGCCTGTCTCTACGCCTTCTCCAGACCTAGCAACCCTTGTCAGGTGGCGAGTTGCTTCCAAAGCAAGTTTGCAGCTGGTGAAGAAGATTGTCTGATTCTTATCAGTAATGCCCTTTTCGTAGACGCCACAAGGATTTCCTGTTGGAGTGCGAGCTATTACCCAGATGACGAGATAAAAAACGAAAAGAGCCCAGGGAAGGGCTATGGAAGCGGTAGTTGCCCTAGCAGTAGCCACCAAATATGCGGTGCTTATGAAAGCCGCCAGGAGGAAGACAATAAGCAAGCCATTGAGGATTTTTGTTGAAGTTGGTGTTACCCAGCAAAACAATAACTTGCCCAGTTTATGGTGTTCAGCTGGCAAGTCAGCAATTTTGCCATTACCTTTGGGTGTTTCCATCGTGACTCCCAACTCAATATTTAAATCCCAGTAAATTCCAGTATTGAAGCCAACATATGAAAACCAGGGCAGCCAATGCAACTAATGAGTCATAAACCTTGGATAAGGTCGAGTCTTCTCCTTTGTGCCAAGCCCAGGCAACGATGATTATTGCCAGGGGAGTTAGCAGTGTTGAGACTATTGTCATTCCTGAGGGGATGATGACCCACCAAGGCAGACCGTAAAAGATGCGTGTTGGGTCTTTTATTCCGCGAAGCAGAAGAAGGAAAAAGAACAATCCAGCCAAGATGTTGATGAGGGAGAGTGTGAATAGGGTGATTTTTGACCATCTGTATCTGATGGGAAGGTAGGGAGAGCGCTTGCTACTGTTCTTTTTGAAAAGTCCGATGAAGGTGACCATTAGATAACTGAAAAAGAGGAAGTGGCAGCCCAAGAGAATAGCCCATTGTATAGGGGGGCTTTCATACCAGCTCAGTCTTTCATAAGCTTTGCGACCAACGAAAACATATTTTGGTGTGGTGTTAGGCTCACGTCGAAAGGCAAGACGTCGAGGATGGCTCGTAGCTGTCGTTTCTTCGTAAACGTCTGTGGCTAATGGTCGCCAGCGAGCACCGAGAAACCTGAGATCACTGCCGGAGATCCGCAGTGGTCGTGCAGCACCAAAGAGACCTGAGATTTTCGCAGCACTGGAAAAGGAAAATCGAGTCGAACGATACCAACCCTCAAGACCTTGGTTTGCACCTGCCGAACGAAGGAATACTTTTCGCTTTTTCTCCTTCTTTTGTTCTGGAAAATAACGGTCGAGAAAAACGCTCTTCAATTCTTGGTGCCCATCAGAGCCTGCTGCGTCGTTGTAGGCGACGAAGAGACCCACTTCCATATCTGGAAGTAGCAGCATCAATGAGCGGAAAGCAACCATGGCACCTGTGTGGGAAACTATTCTTTCTCCATTTATCTCTTCGTAAGCAAAACCAAAGGTGTGGCCCGCGAGGAGTGGGTGGTGACCGAACTGTCGCTGATGCATGGCTGCGAACCCATCATCAGAGAGAATGGGTGGTCTGTTGGCTGGTCCCCAGCCTAAATGGGCCATCATAAAGCGAGCCATATCGGCTGCAGTAGAGGAGATGGCACCAGCAGGTCTGTCGAGAATGAGCTCAAAATTGACTCTGCGACCATAACGATAACTAGCAGCCATGTATTTCTTCAGCCTTTGGGGCAGTGGTTGGCGAGCTGTTGTGTTGGCCATACCCAATGGATTGAAGATGTTTTCTTTCAGGTATTCCTCATATGTTTGTTTGCTTTGCAGCTCAATGAGGTGACCTGCCAAAGAGGCACCATAATTGGAGTAACCAAAGGTTTCACCAGGAGAGCGCACGCAAATGGGGCGGTTGATAGCCAAATAATGGGCCAGGGAAGGCAGCTGCTTCATGTTCTGTGACCATTTGCGAAAGTAGGTATCTTCAAATCCTGGAGTGTGTGTCAGTAGGTGCGCTAGTGTGACGGCTTTGCCAAAGCTGTGGGGAATTCTAAATTCCTTCAAGTAGTGATTTACATCATTGTGAAGGCCTAGCTCTCCTTTTTCTACCAACTGCATGACTGCTGTAAACACAATTGGTTTAGAAACAGAGGCTATGCGAAAGAGTGTCCTGTGACCTCGGACTGGTTGGCCCGTTCTGAGATTGGCCACACCATATCCTTTACATAAGAGGACCTCACCGCCACGGACTACGGCAATGGTTGCACCTGGAATGCAGCGACTCAACAGTTGGGCCGAAAGGAAACCGTCAAAAAAACTTTCTAATTCCTTTGGTGAAGATGGACCTCTGGCCCAGGAATGGGTGACTAATGTGAGCAAGATGAAGAGTAGGGTTATGCTCTTCATCAGTAGGACTCACTTCTCTCGTCCTACGGTCATTACTTCGGCTTCCAATTCTATTTGGAACTTCTCTCTGACCCGCCTCTTCATCTCTTCTGCAAGAGAGAGAACATCTGTGGCTGTTGCGTTGCCTATATTTACGATTATGTTGGCATGTCCTTGGAAAACCTGAGCACGGCCTACGGTCAAACCTTTGACGCCAGTCTCGTCGAGTAGTTGTCCAGCTGCGCGCCTTCTCCCACCCTCTTCGAGGGGCGGCAAATTTTTGAAATAGCTGCCTGCGCAACCCAGTGTTTTGGGTGGTAGCCGGCCTTCACGGTGGGCAAGTATCTCTTGGACGCGCGTAGCTGGCTCCTCCACAGGTTCCCTATTTATTTTTAGGGTTGCAGCCAGAACAACCATCTGCGGTAGGCCATTGGCGCCAACAGTTTGCTTGAGCAGTGAAGTGCGATAGCTATAGCCTAGTTCTTTTGGAGAGATGGTGGTCACTTCTCCATCTTTGAGTACTTTCAGAGACAGAATGCTGTCTGAAATGTCTTGGCCATAAGCGCCTGCGTTGCCACAAGCAGCTCCGCCAAGGGTGCCGGGGATGCCAGCCAGGTATTCGAGTCCACCTATGCCTTTTTGGGAAATCTCTTCGACTACATCAGTGAGCCATTCACCTGAGGAAATGGTGATTTCATTGTCTTTTAGTTGCCATCCCTTGGTTTTATCGTGGATGACGAGACCGGCCATTCCACCATCTCGGACGAGAAGGTTGGAGCCGCCGCCCAACAAAAAGGCTGGTGAAGAGTTCTTATGGGCAACCTTGATGGCACCTACCAATTCCTCTTCTGTGGTGGCCTGGACAAATAAATCAGCTGGACCGCCAATGGCAAAGGTTGTGTGGGCAGCCAGTTTCTCTGCACATTTTACCTGCAGTCCTGCCTGCTCGAGGTCCTTTTTCAACTTGGCCACTTCGTTATTCATTGCGTCGTATGGTACCACGGTCAACTAGTCCGTGATATCATCGTGTGCAATGAGCGACGAGCAAAAGACACGTCCATTCCTCAAGTGGGCTGGGGGCAAACGGCGATTACTCGAACAGTATGCGCCCTATTTTCCTGTGCTCAAAAAAAAGGCTACTTATTTCGAGCCTTTTCTTGGTGGCGGTGCCATCTTCTTCCGTTTATTACCAGCTAAGGCTCAGTTGTCGGACATCAATGAAGAGCTGATTAATACATACATTGCTCTGCGAGACGAGACAGAGCAACTGCGAGCCCTCATTCGCGCCCACGCTAGAAATCACAACGAGGAATATTACTATTACATGCGCGATTATTCACCCAAGAGTGACCTGCGCCGGGCTGCACGTTTCATCTATCTCAATCGCACCTGCTACAATGGTCTATATCGCGTAAATTCCAAAGGTAAATTCAACGTACCTATGGGGCGCTATAAAGCACCTTTCAAAAATATCGACGAGTGGTTAGTTGATGCCGCCATTGCTTTGCAGCACGCAAAGATTGAAGTGTCTTCTTTTGAAGCGGTGACAAAAGCAGCCAAATCAGGAGATCTTGTCTATTTTGATCCACCCTATCAACCCATCAGTGACACAGCCTATTTTACCAGTTACTCCAAAGACTCTTTTCGCGAAGAGGATCAAAGACGACTAGCAGAAGTTTTTGCTGAGCTGACGAAAAAGAAAGTTTTTGTCATGCTTTCAAATTCAGACCATCCATTGATTAGGGAATTATACGCAAAAAGCGCAAAGCGAATTGTTGATGTGAAAGCTGGTCGTGCCATCAACTCGAAAGCTTCCAAACGAGGAGCAATAACTGAGTTGTTGGTGTTAAATTATTGAGTTAGTTTGGTACGGAGTACTTGCACCAAATCTTTTTCATCATTTTTTTCACAGTCAAAGTGATGGATACGTTTTTCATTGGCCAAATGGACATCGATTAGGCTACGGTTTTCGTCCTTGGCTTTTTGTGTAACCCTTGTTATATCGTCAATACGAAAGATTATGTGTTCTTCCGATGCTTCTATTGGTCCTGGTGACCAATCTTCAAGAAAATCTGCAATGAAGTAGGCACATTCTTTCGTTACGATGAGGTGGCCAATAATGCCATTATGGAAAACTAAAAATACAGTGTTCATAAGAACTCGCCTCCTCACATCCAAAGTTTAGCAATATGGGGTGAGACAAAGCTAGAATAGAGTTCTAAAACCTATAATAATGAATATAAAATATGAATATATAGCTTGTTCGATTTGTTGGTTGTAGAAAATGTTAAGATTTCTCTCCTATGGCTCCTTTACTTCAAGGAATAAAAGACTTCATCGAAAAAGCCAGGAGTGCCCTTTTTGGTCCCTCCATTATCTTTGAAGTGACTCCACGTTGTAATTTGGCCTGCAAATATTGCTACAACGTGTGGAAGGTACGTCCCGATTACCCACAAGGTGAAATGCCTGCAGATGATGTGAAAGTGATGTTGGGACGTTTATTGGGTGAGACCTGCAGTCGTCATCTCACATTCACTGGTGGTGAACCTCTCTTACGTGAGGACCTGGAAGAGATTGCCGTTTTTTTGCGAGACAATGGCGTAGCCATGACCATGGTTACCAATGGGACTTTGTTGACAGAGGAGCGTGCTCAATCATTGTTTGAGGCAGGTGTCTCAATGTTCGAGTTGCCTTTGTTGGCTGCAGAACCTGCTTTACACGATGATTTGGCTGGTGCTGAGGCATTTCATTCCACAGTTGAGGCTTATGCCAATGCTCGTTTGGCTGGCGGGCGAGTGGCGGCTGTCTTTGTGGCAACGGCAAAGAACATAACTCAGTGGCCAGAGGTCATCAAATTAGCTCTTGCTCTTGGAGCCGAGGGGTTGTCATTCAATCGTTTCAATCCTGGTGGCCAAGGAGTGGAGAATATTGCTGAGTTGGCATTGACAGACAAAGAGCAGCTGCGCGAAGCGCTCCATATTGCTAATGAAGCTGTTGATAAATATGGTCTCCAAATCGATGTGCCCTTACCAACTCCGCCTTGCGTTTTTTCTCCAAAAGAATTCCCTAATTTGCAATTTGTTGGTTGTGCCGCTGGAACAAAAAATGCCTATTGGACACTAGATGCTCTAGGTAATCTGAGACCCTGTAATCATTCTCCAACAATCTTGGGAAATGTACGTGAGCAATCTTTTGGTCACATTGTAGCCAGCCAAAAAGCCAAATGTTGGGTGGGGGAAGTGGCTGAGCAGTGTCAGGGGTGCAAGTGGCTTTCCCAATGTCGTGGAGGGTGTAAAGCATCGGCTGAAGTGTGCTATGGATCTTTAAAACGAACTGATCCGTTCGTTACCACAATGCGGGGGCAGGATATTTAAAATGAGAAGGTTCTGGTTAATACTCTCGCTATTTGCTGTCCTTGCCCTGATAGTCTGGGGGAAGGAAGACAGGGGAGTAAGCATAACTCGTGATGAGCTCGAAAGAATGGGGTACGAGCTAAACGATATTGCTGCAGATTTACGCGGTTATGGTAAAGAGTATGGGTATCCTTCCAATGATGAGGGACTGGCTGCTCTCTGGTCGAAAAAGCGTAAAGGCTACTACACTCAAGAGCTGTCTCCTTTCTTCGCCAAAGCTGCTGATAATGAAAAATTCGATCCTTTGTCTGTTCAACATTATGGCTCAGATTGGCCCCTCATCTGTTTTTTGCCAACTCATGAGGGACTCGAGGATCCCTTTGGTTTACCTGTTGGTTACGAAAATCGGCTGAAAGACAAAGCTGGCAGATATCGTTCATCTCCCTTGAATGAGGTCTTGGTAGGCAAAGATACCTCATGGCTTTTAGCACCAGTAGCAACTCGTGGACGAAAATTGCAGTGGTGGCGTAAGGTCGATGAGGGGATATACATCTATTCCTTTGCAGGTCGTAACCGTTGGCAAAAAGTTATGGAAGCTAGCAGGACTCAGATGATGGGATTTTTTGTAATCTCTCTGTTTTTGCTCTTTTTTATTTATAAGTGGCAAAAAGCACCGAAAGTCGTACAAGTCGATTCAAAAGCCGTGCAGGCACAAGGTTATATGCGGACGGTGAATTGGATACTTGGTAGCTTATTGTTTGTTACTGGATTGGTTACCATTCCTGATTTTCGCATGTGTTATAGCATCTCCTTGTGGGGACGTCGCTATAAACCAGAAGCAGCCAAAGAGTATGTGACAATGATTGATGATTTTCAAAAATGTGGTGTGCTCAAGAAGGAAACAGCAGAAAAACTAAGAAGAGCAGCTAGTGAAGAAGCCTTTGAAAAACGGTATATGAAGCGCCGCGAAAACAGTGCTCAAAGATGAGCTCAGCCCCCCTTGACGCCCTCTTATATATACTTACAATTTCTAGAGTTAACTGTAGCTCTAAGGGGGCCTTGTGAGATTATCTTCTTTCACAGCATTCCTTCTCTTCTTGATGGCAACCAGTGCATGTTTGGGCTGGGGTGGCCATTCCAAAATGACCCATGAAGTGCTCAAGGATGTACCATGGGTGACAGCACTGGAGTTCGTCGAAATCACACCAATGACCTATGATGTCGAGCCAATGAACGGTTCATACGAGTTTAAATATGTCGAGGGAGGCATTGGTGAAACAACTGATGCACTCACTATCTTGAGTACCTATGCTGATGAACCTGACTGGGGTCCCGATCAAGAACTCAGACTTTCGTGGCAGCAGAAATTCATGGGTGGTTATACAGGTAAGACTAGTCGTGGATACATTCACTGTTATTATCCTGCAGGTTCTTTCAACATACCCGTGCCGGGAATTGCCATGGGAATGACTCCCAAACGTATTGAGCAAATCTTTGCTCTTGTCAAAGAAGCTGTAGCCAAGGGTGACACATACTGGGCACTACGGTTCACTGCTTGGTGTTTACACTACATTCAAGACTTGACACAGCCCTACCACTCAACACAAACATCACCCATTTTTTATTGGAAAAATAACCTACCAGAAGAGTTCGTCAAGGGAACGACCAAGGTTACTGGCAACTATCATTTTGCCTATGAAAGGTTCGCCGTCTGGCGCATCAAACGGGAACTCGATGGTCTCGAGAATGAACACTTCATCGAAGCTCTGGCAACTGAAGGTGAAACAATCATCGCAGACGGCAAGAGCCTTGCATGTTTTGCCAAAAAAGTAGCTCGTTCCTCTCACAAACTTTCAAAAAGAGCCTTCCGCGATACGAAAGACTTCTTTGGTGAGAAATTTTATGTGGCTGAGTCAGTGTTGCCTGATGAGAGTGATTACGCAAAGCCTGGCGAAGGAGACTCCAAAGAACGGCTACAGACTACAATGTACGAAGGATTTAAAATCTTCGCCAAGGCCACCCGTACACTAAGTAAGCAGACCTACAAGCTGCTTGATGAAAGAGCTGCAAGACGTGAAACCATCAGCTTGCAGTTGATGGAGCTGCAGTAATTCTCGCTTGGTTTGGATCTGTTTCGGAGCCATTGGGTTCAATCTTTGGTACCAAAGTGGTTCATAGATAAACTCATCAGGTGAGTAATAGCCTGCCAAATCCCCTTTAAACCAGGTTTTGCGCAAGTTGGCTCGATAATGGCTTTTAGTTGACCCTAGAAAATAACTCAAAGATCATCTGGAGGTCAGCATGTTTGGAACTTTTGCAAAATCGAGCCTAATGCTCCTAATGGCACTACTACTTCAAATGAACTCATTGGCAGCCAAAGCTTTTGTTGTTGATCCTTATGAGATTCGTTTCTACTCATCCAAAGAGATGGCAGCCGCCATATGTATAGAGTATTTCGATTGTGAAATTGCTGTGATTCCCATAACAATCACTGGAAACGGCTTGACTACTCTTTCTCGAACACAAATGGTTGTCACAACCGAGCAAGTTCAGCAACGACTTACAGAGCTAAATTCTCGCCTCTCTGAAGGACGGCGACAGGGCAAGGACATTGAGCTGACTATTCCAGATGCTATTTATGTCAACAACCTGACTGACTGTGCGAAAGACTATCCCAATTCAAGAACAATGATAAAGTTTGTCGAACCAAAGGGAGATTACGATGATAGTCATAGGAACAGTTTGAGGTATTTAGCTGATAGAGCGAGAAGCCTTGAAACGAATCTAGGAGAGACTATCTATGTTCAATCATTTGCAGGCAATGAGGGCTTGGTCGTAGACCCTTTTTTCCTGACTGTAAAGAAGGCGACTTTTCATGGCCGGAAGGTATTGAAACTCGAATACTTTGACTGTGAAATCGCACTCGTTTCCATCATGTGTTTGAACAATCAGGGTGGAAAAGAAATGAGTGAAGAGCAGCTCGATGAGAGACTAAGACAATATAATGCTGAGATAGATGAAGCTTTGGCTGTAGGTCAAGATATTCAGCTCACAATACCTGAAGTCATCTATGTTGACGATGTGAACGACATTTCCAGAGACTATCCTTCTGCTGCGCAGATGTTTAAGAGAGTACCCCATCAGAATAAGTACCAAAATGATCTTCATTACGCCTATAGATACATCAAAACCAAAATATCTGCCCTTGAGAGCAAGATAAAGACATCGTCAATGTACAGCGGTAGTCGTTCTAATGCTGTAGCAGAAACATCGAGATCTGTTGCCAGAGAAACAGCCAATAGACCTGCAATTGAACTTCTGGGTTTTTAGAACTTAGATGATTGAAATACTGGCTCCGCTTCGGATCCGATCACCTCTAGAATCTGGTTCCAAAGTGGTCCCAATTAAGACCGAGAACTGTAGCCTTGTCTCTGTAATGCCCTTCTATTCATCTTTTACAAGTTTGGCCCATTACTGGCTAATGAATGACCATCCAATAACAAAACACCTAAAGGTCAAAATGAAAAAGCTCATCCTTCTCTTCTCACTACTCACAATTATGTTTCCTGCTGAGGTCAGAGTCAGAACTTTCGTTGTGAATCCCTTTGAAATGAGGTTTCAGGTTATAGAGAACAATGGAGTTTCTGCCATCGGTGTGAACTACTATGACTGCCGAATTGCCATTATTCCAGTTGTTGTCACTGGAAATGGGGTAGGGAACATCTCACGTGAAGAGCAGCAAGCTAGCGCAGAGGTAGTCAAAAACCGCGTTTCAGCTCTAAACCGTCGTATGTCAGAGGGCAACATTGCAGGGAAAGACATTGAGCTAACTTTACCAAAGGCTATTTTTGTCAACAATCTCGAAAATTGCGCAAAAGATTACCCAAATGCTGAAAACATGCTCAAGTTTGTCGAGCTCGAAGAGAAATATGATGAAAGTCATGACTATGCCCTTACTTATCTTGCTTCGAAAATGCGATTACTCGAACTTAGATTGGGTCATACCGTATTTTTACCATCCTTCCCAGAAGGAAAAGACCTGGTAGTTGATCCTTCAAAACTGAGTTTCACTAAATCAGCTATGGGCTCCAATATGCTGAGCATCAACTACTTTGGTTGTGAGATGGCGCTAGTTAATTTCATGGGAATAGGTAATGATCGACTCAATATAACAGAGGAACTCGTTATTGAACGTGTCAGTATCTATATGAATACTGTCTTCGCTGCCAAAGAACTTGGAATGGACATTCAAATCAGTATTCCTGACGTCATTTATGTTCATTCTGCTCATTACAGCAAACATGATTATCCAAATGCAGAGGCACTATTAAAGCTCGTTCCCAAGCAAAATAAGTATCAGAACGATCTGCACTACGCCTTCAAATACGTAAAAGTAAAGAGCGCAGCACTGAGAGAAAGAATGAAAAAGCTATTGGCAAACAATGTAACTGAACAGAGTGGTCGCCAAAGGAGAAGAAGCAATGAAAATTCGCGAGACTCACTTCAGCTGCTCAGTGTCCCTTCTTATAATGGACTAGATTAAGTTGCAAGAGAGCTAAGCTCTCTATAGCACGTAGAAAATCAAAAGGCTTGTATTCCCAATTTAAAGCGTTATCATACTGCCTGTTCTATTCTGGTCAATTGTTATGGTTCAAGGTGGGGAGGAGGGACGTAGTTATGTCCGGCAACACTGGTAAGTTTGTAGAGCTCGAAGCGAAGTATGGTGCGAATAATTATCATCCACTAGATATCGTCATCGAACGTGGTGAAGGTGTATGGGTCTGGGATGTCGAAGGCCGCAAGTTCATGGATTGTTTATCCGCTTATTCGGCTGTCAATCAGGGGCATTGTCACCAACGTTTGGTGAAACTCATGCAAGAACAGTGTGCTAAGCTCACTCTCACCTCCCGCGCTTTCCGTAATGATGGTCTAGGACCTTTTTACGAAGCTGTTTGTGAGAAAACTGGCCACGAAATGGCTCTGCCAATGAACACTGGTGCAGAGGGTGTCGAAACTGCCATCAAGATGGCTCGTAAATGGGGACACAAGGTCAAAGGTATTGCTGAAGACAAGGCTGAAATAATTGTTTTCGCTGACAATTTCCATGGCCGCACAACGACTATCGTTGGTTTTTCCACTGAAGCTCAGTACCGTGATGGTTTCGGTCCTTTTACTCCTGGTTTTGTTGTCATTCCTTTTGGTGACATCGAAGCTTTTGAAAAGGCTGTTAATGAGAACACTTGTGCATTCCTCTTCGAACCCATTCAGGGTGAAGCTGGTATCAAGATTCCTCCTGATGAGTTCTTGACCAAAGCACGCCAGATTTGTACTGACAAGAACATCCTTATGATTGCTGATGAGATTCAGACTGGTTTAGGCCGTACTGGTAAGTGGTTCGCTTGTGACCACAGTGGTGTCAAACCTGATGCTTACATTCTCGGTAAAGCTCTCGGTGGCGGTTTTTATCCTGTCTCTTGCGTGACTGCATCAAAAGAGGTCTTGGGTGTATTCAATCCTGGTGACCATGGCTCAACTTTTGGTGGTAATCCTCTCGGTGCAAAAATCGCAGTTGAAGCATTGGCCATCCTGGACGAAGAGAAGTTGGTCGAAAATTCTGCCAAGCTTGGTGCCTATTTCGTAGAGAAATTGGAAGCCATGGACATTCCAGCTAAACGCGAAATTCGTGGTCGCGGTCTTCTCATTGGTCTCGAACTAGACAGACCTGCCCGTAAATATTGTGAAATGCTCATGAACGAAGGCATCTTGTGTAAAGAGACGCATGAGAACGTCATTCGTTTTGCTCCTCCTCTCGTCATATCCATGGATGAGTTGGATTGGGCACTCGAGCGTATCGAGAAGGTCTTGGCCAAGTCCCTTTAGTGCTTGAGCACAACATCTGGAGGCCATTCTTTAGGGTATGGCAATAGTCCAACAGTAGTTTTGTTTTGACTGTGGATGAATCCATTATGTGTTGGTGTTACTGAAAAGAGACCAGCACATTGGCTTTTGATTTCGTAGAGCTTTAGGCCAGAGATTGCCGAAAAACATACAAGTCCATCATTAGATGTCAAAAATACCAGTTTTCTGCAAGAGGAAAGGGTGCATGACCTTTCGCTCTTTATTGTAGTGGGTTTGGACCATCTTAGTTCACCGGTGTTTAAGTCGTATGCAGCAATCTCAGAAGGATTCAGGTACAAAACGAAAAGTAGTCCATCTCCTCCAGCGATTTTAATGGCTCTGCCTCTGGGATGAAGTATTGTTCGAGGCAACTTGTCTGTTTTACCCCTAACTATTTTACCGTTTTGAGTACCATAAAAGACTTCATCATGGAGCTGATGAAAGTCGGTAGCGGCGATTGCTTCAACTGATTGTGATTTGAATATTATTTTTCCCGTGTTTGCAGCTCTTGTCGTTCTGCTAGGAATTGTCAAACCAACGAGTTTGTGAATCACTGCATCCTCTGTGACAATCCAAGGTGCTCGCGCATATTTGTTGGTTCGCCAAATTTCATTTCCCCTGAGTTTGTCTAGACAATGAATAGATGACTTTCTTATGCGTACGTAAACGTTCTTTTCTGTAATGAAAAATGTATTGTCAGCCTCGTCTTCAAATGATTGTTTCCAAAGACGTTTTCCAGTGCTCAATTCCAATGCCTGGACAAAGTGTCGGCTTGTTTCAGCAACAAAAACACTTTCCCCATCAGTCAACAAGGCACTGGGGCCAACATCTTTAGTTTTTTGCCAAATGAGTTGTGAATTGTTGAGGGAATAGCAACTCAGTCTTCCACTTGCTTCGTTAATCACTAAGTTGTCGCCATGTGCAGCTGGTGGATGGAGAAGCTCGAGGTTTCTAAGGAGTGTTGTAGGCTTCCAAGGAGCCGTGGTTATTGTGAAACTTTTAGTTTCTATCGCTCTAGAGGCTTTGAAAAGTGTTAATTCAACTTTGTAAGAACAGTTGGGTTGTAATGGACCAACAGCGGCGGACCATTCAGTCTGTTGTCCGAGATTTATGGGCTTGTAAGTTAGATTAGTTTTTGAAGTTTGAATTTTGCATGAGAGGTTGCTTCGTTGTGTGGCCTTGGCAGCGATTCTGAGCGTTAAAGCAGAAGGAGAGACTTTGCTCATCAGAAATTTTGTATGAGATATATTCCTGTGTCGTGTCATTGTGAAAAAGAACAGAATTACTATCGAAAAAAGGAATAGAGAGAGCCCAAAAAGTAGCGACTTTGAAGTTTCTTGGATTTCTTCTGAGCCTTCTAGGTCTTTTCTCTTAGCGCTTATGGTAGACACTTTTTGAGTGGGAGGTGAGTAGCTCAATGTATTATCATCAAGAGATGAAGCAATCTTTTGCAGCTCATCTAAGACTAAACTTGCCTTTTGGATTCGTTTCTCTGGCTCAGCTTCTAGAAGGCTTTCAATCAATATCTTGAATGCCTTGGGAAAAGAAGATGATGTGTAGTCTTCAATAGGTCTTAGGTTACCTGCAATTTTTGATGCAGTAAGTAACACCATGTCCGAATCATCAAAAGGGTGTTCTCCTGTAACCATGTAATAAATGATAGTTCCAAGTGCATAAAGATCGACCAACGATGTGGCTTTGTTGAGGGAAAACAGTTCTGGCGCCATATAATATGGTGTACCAACAACGGTTCCCGTTTCAGTTAATCGAGTGTTATCGTTCAAACCAAGAGCCAAGCCAAAATCGATGAGTTTGACTACGTTGTCTTTGGTCAAAAAGATATTGCCAGGTTTCAAATCACGATGAATTACTTTTTTATCATGTGCATAAACGAGACCTTTTGTGATTTGAATGGATAAATCGAGGGCAAAATCTATAGGCAAAGGTGCTTTGGAGGTCAATACACGATCAAGTGATTTACCACTCAAAAATTCTTGAACGATGTATGGTGTGTCTCCACTATGACCATAGTCATAGAGCCTAACAATGTTGGGATGATTCAAAGTACACAGAAGGTCAGCTTCTCGCTTGAATCGTTTTACATAGACTCTTTTGTCTAATCTCGAGTGCAAGACTTTTACTGCAACTTTGCGAGCCAATGACTTCTGGG
>CAZXTJ010000127.1:0-15023 GCA_964643655.1 uncultured bacterium | reverse complement strand
GTTCGGCGCCCTCTCACGAAGATGGTTGGAAAGCTTTGCTCCTTCTTCTTTGCGGCACAGCCGTGGCAGCAGTGCTTCCCATCACGGGCGCACTTTTCACCCTGGCTCTCGTCGTAGCGCCGCCATTCATCGCTGCCCGCCGTTTCTCATCGGTCACCGCACTGCTCACAGCGTCGGCCTCCATGGGTATGGTCCTGGCCCTGCTCAGCGTTTTGGCTGAACGGTATCTCGGTCTGCCCGGCGGCCTCGTAGGCACATTCTTCACCGGACTTCTGCTTTACATCGTGCCCGAGAGGAGTCGTCCATGACAGACTCCAATCACAAAGTCTCTCAGGCACTCTTAAAAAGTCTCGCTCTTAATTTCCTCGTGGCCACAGCCAAACTACTGGCCGGAGTTTTCGGCGGCAGCTCTGCCCTCGTCGCCTCGGGCCTCCACTCGGCTGGCGACTTGCTCATTTCCTCTGCCTCTTACGGCAGCTCGCGCCTAGCCGCCCGCCCAGCCGACGGCAAACATCCCTACGGTTATGGCCGTGTCGAACTATTGGCCGCATTGCTCGTCTACGTGAGCCTCATGATTGTCGGTTACGAAATCATCGTCGACGCCTACGATGACCTGCGCAGAGGTGGTGCCCAAACGACACCCTCCCTGCTTCTCATCGTCGTGCCCCTGGCAGTCATTTTCCTCAAAGAATATTTTTATCGTTACCTGCGCGACACAAACAAAGAAATCGGTTCCAATCTCCTCAAAGCCACTTCTTGGCATCAGCGCGCTGACGCTTGGGGAGCGGCCATCGTCATCGTTGCCATTGGCACTGCCGGTGGCGGAGGCTGGTGGCAGGTGGACCGCGCAGGTGCCATCATTCTCGGAGCTGGCATTGCTCTCGCTGGTCTCTACGGCCTGCTGACCACGGCTCGCGAACTCCTCGATGTTCAACCCGAGCCCGAAGTCATGGTCCAAATTCGTAAAGCCATAGAAAAACTTCATTGTGTGCCAAAACTCGCTTCCCTGCGCGCCCGCCGCGCCGGTTTGCAGATTTTCGTCGAAGCCACTATTGGTGTCCCTCCTGATTTGACCATTCAAGGAGCCGCCGACATCACTCGCAAAATCGAAGAGGCTGTTGCCAAAGCCGTGCCAGCTGTCCGTGAAGTGACGACACGCACTATTCCCCTCGCAGAAGCTTATGCCATGGCTGAGGCAGAAGCGGACGCTGAAGCAAAAACGGAGGCAGCTGCCCCAGCTCGAGAAGATATTGTAATTTTGGAGAAGCCGTCAGAGCTCCCCGCGGAAGAAGCTCCCGCGGAGCATGCTCTGCCGGAAAAAGAGGAACCAACTGTTCACGGCGACGACATCGTCTCTCCTGAATTGCTTCCAGCCATTATCTCTGGCGCAATTTTCCTCGTCATCGTAGCTTTCACCTATCGTGCTCTTGGTGACATTTCCATTCGTTCTTGGTCAGGTCGACTCTTTCGTTTGGGAATGCTCTATGCAATTTTGTCAGGCACAGGTTCTGCTCTAGGTGCACAATCGGCAGGTCAGTCTACTGGTCGGCGACATGTTTTACGACCATTCATTTTGGCAGCATTCATCTCTGTATTCATTTTGCCTTTCAGCGGTTTGCCCCCTTGGGTATCTTTTGGTTCTTTCAATTGGGGAGCTCGAGCAGTTTTACTCGCCGGAGTCTTACTTGCACCTGTCGTTGCCCTAGGCCTTTGGTTCGGTGAAGGTTCAGCCAATAGGCGACGAGCTTATGCCTTGGACATTATGTTATGCACTATTGTCATCTTTTTGCTCGATAGGGTGGCAGCAGGAAAAGTCCAGTTTGTCGTGAACGTGCTCATTGGTGGCACGGGTACGACTATGTCCATGGTGAAGTTACAAGGACTACTCCTTGGTGGTGCCATTGCCACTGCTTCCTCTGGTTTGGTCGCTTCCATGGAAGACTTGCCAGAAGGCCCCAAAAAAGCGCTCATTGCTTTGGCTCTCAGCCTTTCGGCTGTTGTTTTGGGTCGGTTTACGGGACTCATTCCTGCAGCTTTGTTTTTGTCTTTACCGACCTTGTTTGTACAAAATAGAGTTGGCCCTCGTGAGGTGCCATTATATTGCGCGGCTTTGGGATCTGTAGCTGCGCTCATTTCTCTGCGTTTGTCTCTTCATTTTGCCATTCCCTGTGGAGCAGGAGCCATTGTCGTTTTGCTCGCCGGAATGTTGCTCTTTAGATTGGGACAAGAAGTGAGGAAGGAGCAATCGTGTCCGAGATGTTGAGTAGGACTCGCTGTGCTCCGCGCATTGGTAAGCGAACATTGCCAAGGTTCATCTTGCTCCTGTCTTCCATAGCTTGCCTTCTTTTGACCATAGAGGGTTTTACGACAGAGTGGTTGATGCGCAACGCTTTTTCCGATTTTCTCGACAAGGAAATAAAGAAGGCATTTGGTCAACGTATGGATGCGTTGACTGGTACTAGAAGCCTTTATGATTTATTAAAAGAAGAAAATGAAAAACAGCGTGGTGATGTTTTTACTCTCGTAAAAATGGCCACAAGAGATATTGGTAAAGATGATCCAGGAGTACAGGCAATCCTTGAAGCAGAGAAGAAAGTGCGCGGTGCCGATAGAGCGCTCGCTTTCCTTGCTCTAAGTGGTGCCATTACTTTTTTCCTCTTTTCATTTGTTGTTTATGGCGCCGGTAAATCACGTTTTGCTGCTGCCAATTGGCTCTACGAGTTTTTTAATGGCAAAGACACTGCAGAGCAGACAGCTGAGGGTTCGATGACTCCTGATTTGCTTTCCGAAATCATTCTCGATTGGGCCATCAACTCAGCCAACACGAGCGATAGTCTCTTTTTTGAGATAGATGCCCACGTATTGGCTGAGTTATGTGCAATAGCAGGCAAATCAGCAGACACGAGACTGCGAGAAGAGTTCACCAAACGAATATGTCGTCTCTGTCATACGCCAGTTCATGTCCGTTATAGGCGGGGAGATTGGAAACTCAATTGGGAAGGAATTGCCCTCGTTCCAGCCAAAGGTGTGGAACCTGGTGCCGATGGCTCTTATCGACTAGAGACCAACCTGACCTCTTCCGTAGCAGGTCATCTGTTGGTCAATCAGCTTCCTCGTGAGTCCTATGCCGTTCCTTTGTTATGTGGTCCCATGGTTTACGAACTGTGGAAAGCAATCTGGGATATACGAGCAGCAAATGCAGACAAGGGCAAACAATTGGGCGAATGTAAATGCACCCTCTTGCGGTTATTGCAAGATGGAGGCATATGTTTTAGCCAAGACAACCAACGTGATTCTTTGGACAGGCTGCACAAGGGACTGGATTCACTCCGTGGCCACGGTTTCATAGAAGGTTGGACCATCACCGAAGGTGGCCGTTCTTCTCCTGCTTCTTGGTATGAGCGAGTGAAACTCTTTCACTACGACAAAGAGCAAGGCGCATATCGCCTCGACCGCAAACTGCTCGAAAGAAAAACCTACCGCTTCTGGTGTGGTGGTATCTCCGCTCCTTTGCCTCCACCAAAACCCGTAATTATCAAAAAGCCGAAAAAACCGAAGAAGAAACCGGCACCTCCCAAAGAGAAGGTGGAACCTGTCATTGTCATAACTCCACCTGCTCCAGAGGACGCTCCTGAACCACCTCCGGCGGCAGAGCCTGTTCCTGCTCCTCTCGCTCCAGAGCCAGAGACAGCACCAGAACCAGTTGTTGTCATCAAAGAGGAAGAAGAGCCAGTATTCCTTTCTGAGCCTGAAGTGGTTGAGAGAGAAAAGGCCTCACCTGAAGAGATCAAAATCGTTGAGGTGAAAGAGAAACCTATTCCCAAGCCTGCTCCCAAACAGCCAGCTCCAGAGCCGCCAGCACCAAAGGCTGAGGAACAATGGCCACCTACTCTTTTTGACGATGAGACAACTTGCAACGACGAACAAGAGCTCATTGCTGCTGCAGTTGAATATGTGGAAATGGGTTTTCAGAGAAAACAAAGGGCGGTAGATGTTTGTCCAGTCTCTGTCACTGCAGCTGAGGAAAAAGTTAAAGAAGCTCCAATTCCCACAAAGAGAACATTGGTTCATCCATCAAGGTTTGCTGCCTATCGCCGCACCTCGCCTTATGTCACGAAAAAAGTGAATACGAGCAGAAGGAAAAGGCGTAGAATAAAGAGAAAGAAAGGGCGACGTGACACCCTTTGATGGAACAATTAGCGATGCAGACGAGCAGGTGACAGAAGCCACCTGGTGGGGCATTGTTGGCAATTTCTTATTGGCGGCATTGAAATTCGCTGTTGGTTACGCCAGTCAGAGTGCCTCTCTTATAGCTGACGGCTTTCACTCCTTGTCCGACGTCATATCTAGTTTCATCGTTTTGGTTGGAATTCGAATAGCTCAATTGCCAGCAGATGAGGAACATCCCTATGGCCACGGCAAAGCAGAGGTCATAGCAGCAAAAATGGTCTCTATCATCCTTTTGGGCATTGGTGGCTGGACAATGTATGAAGGATTGATGGCTATAAGACATCACGTCGCTCACCAACCACCAAGTAAATTAGCAGTCTACGCCGCCATTGTTTCCATTTTGGTGAAAGAAGCTCTTTATCAATACAAAATCCGCATAGGTGAGAGTACAGGTAGCCAGGCAATCATTGCTGATGCTTGGCACCACCGCTCTGACGCATTTTCGTCCATCGTTGCTCTTCTTGCTATTGCTGGTTCAATCATTGGTGGCAAATCTTGGAGTTTTCTCGATGACGTAGGTGCTGTAATCATTGGTGTTGTCATAGCTTGGATGGGGCTGACTCTTTTTCTCAAGTCAGCCAAAGAACTATTGGACATAGTTGTAATTGGTGCTCCTGTAGACAACGTTCGCACCTGCGGTGAGGCAATTCCTGAAGTGAAAAAAATAGAAAAGATCTTTGTTCGCAAAGCAGGCCTCGATTTACTCGTAGATGTTCACGTTCACGTTGATGGAAATTTGACGGTTCGTGAAGGTCATCGTATCGGTCATCAGGTGAGACGCTGTATTATGAACGGAATGCCGGCAGTGAAGTCGGTGTTGGTTCATATAGAACCTGATATGGATACACGAGAAGTCGAAGGAGATAAAGCTGGTGAGCAAGGATAGTGTCCTCGTAGTTGGTGGCGCCGGATATATTGGTTCTCACACTGCTAAAGCGCTTGCAGAGAAATATGAAGTCATCGTTTTTGACAATCTTACACGTGGTCATAAATGGGCAGTTCAGTGGGGCGATTTAGTCGAAGGGGACATTCAAGACACTGAGGCCCTAAAAGAGCTGCTGAAGTCTCGTAACGTAGTTGGTGTTTTTCATTTCGCAGCTTCTAGCCTCGTTGGTGAGTCCGTTCAAAATCCCCTTGCTTATTGGTATAACAATGTTTCGGGTACAGCTTCTTTGTTGACTGCAATGCGAGACTCTGATGTGAAGTATTTTGTATTTTCATCTTCTGCTGCAGTTTATGGCGAACCAGACAAGGTCCCCATCACTGAGGATTTTGCCAAAGCACCAACCAATCCTTATGGCAAAACCAAGTTGACTGTTGAAGAGATGTTGGCAGATTGCCAGCAAGCTCATGGTCTCTCCTATTCAGCCTTGCGATATTTCAATGCTGCTGGTGCTTCTGCTGATGGCGACATTGGTGAAGATCACACACCAGAGTCCCATCTCATTCCCATCATTCTCGATGCAGCTTTGGGTCGTCGTGAAGGTGTGAAGATTTTTGGCAGTGATTACCCCACAGGGGACGGTACTTGTATTCGTGATTACATTCACGTGACTGATTTGGCCAAAGCCCACGTCTTGGCTTTTGAAAAACTTCGTGAAGGCTCAAAAGAGATTACTCTCAATTTGGGTAATGGCACTGGTTATTCCGTTCGTGAAGTCGTAGAGATGGTACGAAAAGTTACTGGCATAGACGTAAAGGCAGATCCTGCTCCTCGCCGAGCAGGGGACCCTGCACAGTTGGTTGCCTCTTCTGAGCGGGCCATCAAAGAACTTCAGTGGAAACCAGAGTTCGCAAGTTTGGAAGACATCGTATCAACGGCTTGGGCTTTTCACAAAAAACACTTTGGGTAAAGTTGGCTCAACCTCTAATGCCGTGACGTTTTTCCTCGTGAGTGGTGGTTCGTTCAAGTGATACACCAAGTTCATCAGCAATGCGTTTTAATCCATCCAAAAAATTGTCTGTATGGGTGACTGTCAATAATGTGACTTTGTTTGCTGCACCAAGGTAGAGAGATACAGTGCCTTCGGCTGTTTCCCACGTTCTACCACGATCATAATGTTTTGTGATGATGACAAGGTAATGTATTTCGTCAATGTTATCTATCTTATGGGATTTCTTGTAACCACCAAAAAAAGCAATTGTGGATTCGTAATAGAGTTCTCCGCGGATTTTATCTAGGCAAAGTGTTTGAGCAGTCCCCAATGGTAACAAACCGAGGCAAAAGAGTACTGCCCCTAATAATGCTATCTCTGGTCTCACTGGCTGGTCTGTTAAAGCCGATGCCAATAGGGTTCCCCCCATGAGCGCAACTGTTAGCCCAGCCCAGAAATAATCGTGGGTTATGGAGATACCATTGGCACTTTCTTCGATTTTCGCAGACACAAAACCCCCAATAGTAAAGTGCTACCACAGAGTTATCCCTCATGGTAGCACTTGTGACACTTCTGTGTCGTTGGGGGCTCAGCTCAATCTATCTGCGTTTTCTGCGCAGTGGCACATTTACCGTCTTTTTAGTTTTGGCGTTGAACATTACCAAACCTCGACCTTTGGCCATGTTTTTGATGATTAGCCCTTTGTCGCCCTTTCTCAAAGTTCGAATTCGCATTCCTCTAGCGGTGAAATCAATTTTCAACTTCTGTCCTTTTTTCGCTGAAAAGCCTGCGCGTCCCAGTAAAATGCGATTACGAGCTTTTACGAGAACAGATTTTCCTTTACGAAAGGAACGGAAATTCTTGAGCGAAAAGCTGCCAAAATTCCTTTGGTAAAACCTAAATGCAGGTGAACGTCTTCCTGCTCCTCTAAGGATGTCTTCAAACTCGTCAGTGTTTCCACCCTCCCATTCTTCTGGGTCAATATCTGACAGCCCACCAGCGGGATCTTCATCCAAAAAACCACCCAAACCAGACAATGTCCCGTCGTCTCCGCCTGGAATTGGTGGTGGAGTGTCATCACCTGGTGAACTGGTCAAGTCATCAAGATCGTCAGAATCACCATCACCAAAACCATGTGTCGTTGGAACAGAGTGAGTTGGGAAGTTTGGTTGTCCATGAGCTGTGCCCAAGACAAAGCTAAGGGTCAAACATAAAACGAACATTCCAATTGAGATTGAAGGCTTGTCGAGCATTTTTTCGTCCTTCCGTATAGGAGTGTGTTGAGAAACTTGCGTAGTGTCAGTTGGCTGGGTAAGCCTTGCCCAGACTTTCCAAATCAACTGCTTTGTAAATCGCTTTCAGCTGCTCGTCCTTTCTTCTTTTGGCCGAGAGGTGAACTGATACCTTTCCATTGGTAGCTGTGATTGTGCTATTTCTCGCACCAATGTTTTTGGAGAATTTGAAGAGGGTTTTGAAGCCATGAGACTCTTCTATGGACAGGGCATAAGAACCGCGTCTTGATTGGTGTTTCATCATCATTGGAGAAGAGGACAAGGTATTGATCATTGGAAGCAAGGCCTGTACCTCGGGAGCAATGGCACTCAAGCGAAGTTGGACCGTTGTTCCATCGCTTGCCTTGTATACTGCCGCTGAAGAAACGCTAACTGATTTCGAGGTGTATTTTTTCCATCCCTCTATGGTTGGTAACCAATCAGCCAGGCTTTTGGGTGCACTGTTGTCCTCGTCCATCTCTTCTTCTTCGTCTTCGCCACCTGCACCAACTATTGGGGCTGGTTTTTGCCCAGAAGAAGGGTCGTAAGGTGCATTGGCCCAAGCTTCCATGTTTTTGACTTCAAATTTGTCTATCAACTTCTCGAACTTGTCTTTGTCTACTTCAGCTTCATTTAGATGTAGCACGAACTTGTGATGTATTACCGTGAGTCGAGTAACAGCACCTTGGCGGGCTTCAAATATGAAGTCGGCACCATCTTTTTTCCAAGTGCGCATGTCTGCACCAGGAAAGCTGTTCATTACTGCCAAATAGTTTGGATTGGCAAAGGACTTAACTTTTCGGTTTCCGTACTCAATATCCTTCTGGTTTGTTGTAATGGAAACTCGAAGAGTACGTTTGCTCGAATTGTTTTGATAGTTACAATCGAGTCTAGCCCCTTTGTTGTTTTTATCAAAGCGGACTGCTTCTCGCTGCCAACCATCCCAATTCTCTGGAAGAACTGATGATATGGCGCATGCTGGAAAGAGGGTAAGAAGACAGAAAACAAGGAGGAGCGTTTTTGGCATAGGACAAACCCCAATCTACATCGAGTTCCCCCTCGTGCATTTTGATATTTTATTTGTTGTTTGAGGACGAGTCAAAGTTATGGGGCAAATTTCACAACATATAAAAGACCCCAATGTCTATCGAAACAGGTGAAAAGCTGAGTAGTTTTGATAGTCTGCCTTTAGGTCACTCTTTTTGCTTGTTTTGGGAATAATGAAGGTGGTGTTTCCTTCTGAGCTGATCAAGCTTTAGCGAACGTGTCATTAGCGACGAATAGCTCTCTCTTGGGCAGAGGCTCTCTTCTTGTTTTATGTAGCGAAGACAGGCAAGTGCCTCCAAAGCTCGCTCTTTGCTCATTAGGGCATTAGGGCAGACATCTTTCATTGATGCGATGATTTCATTGGACAGTTGCAGCACTTCTGTCCATTCGTTCATTTTCATCAGTTGATGGAGCAGGCGAGGACGTAGGTATCGCTGGCGTTTAGCTTTTGCCAAGGCAGTTTTGTCTTTTTTAGTTAGCTCTTCACGCAATAGTAATAGGGCGTCTTTTTTCTGATTGGCCCCGCGGAGGGCGATGGAGAGGTTGGCTATCGATTGAAAATCATCGGGTTTTTTTCGCAAACGCCCTTTGAAGTATTCGATGAGCTCTTGGTGTTTCCCTTTTAGAGCACAGAGCTGCAAATACCCAGAAAGGGCTGGGCGATAGGTTGGATGTATCTTTAGAGCAGCCCGAAAGTCTGAAAGGATTGCTGGCGAGTTTGGTTTGGTTTGTAGTGTGTACATTGCTCTTTCTGTTATGAGTGCTGGTGATGTGGGATAACTCTTTAGTCCAGCTTCAATGTATTCTCTTGCCTTTTCAGGTTTTTTCCTTCGCAGATAGTGGGCAGCAATAATGCCATGGGCTTCTGCGTAGTCTGCTCTCACTTTGAGAACTTCTTTGGCGGCCTCTAGCACTTTGGTGAACGCTTTTGGGCCTTTTTCATCGTAGGCGGCCATTTTGGCGATTAGTTCTGCCAATTGAGGTTCTTGTTCTTTGATGGACTGCAGGTACTTGGCGGCCTCTTTTTTACCGAACATTCTGCTTTGTTGGTATTTGTCGAGAAGGGTAGCCAAGTCAATAACTTGGGTAGGCTCTGCTTTTTTGAGGTAAAGAGCAGCTGTAACAGAACAAATGATGAGCAAAAGACCACCAAGGGCATAAAGGCCTGTGCGCAAACGGGCAAAAGCTATGTCTATTGAGTCTGAACTTTTGTCCTGCTTCTGCGTCATCCTTTTCTCCTCGACAGCAATGTGATATGTCAGTAAGACACATTGCAATGTGAACTATAACGATGGGAGTACGTAATGGCTACTCGCTTGGTCTTTTTATTCACTCTTCTCACTATCTTTGTGACCGTATCTTGGGCCGAAGAACCAATGGTACTCGATAGGCGTCTTTACAACGGACGTGTTTATTCTATCGTAATGCCCAAAGAAAAACCGGCTGATGGTTATTCTCTTCTTCTTTTCCTACATGCAGCTGGTGCCCGTGAACGACAAGCTTTTACTCTCATTGGTAAAGATGGTGCGGATAATGGCTGCATTGTCATCGGACCGGCAGCAAAGGACAAAAAGTGGGCTAGGGCAGATGAGGACGAAGCTTTTATCTTGGCACTCATCGATAGTTTACAGAAAGAGTACGATGTGCCACGGACGAGAACTATGGTCATGGGTTTTGGTGGTGGTGCAGCTGCAGCTTGTCGATATGCCATTGCCAATCCTGATAAAGCTGCCTTTGTCTGTGCAGTGAACGGATTTGCCTCGCCAAAGGTTTTGCCTACACTACTTCGCGAGACGAAAGTGGACGTTTTGGCCCTTGTTGCAGAATTCACGCCTTATCGGGGCCATGTGGAAAAGGGCGTTCCTGTGCTGGGTGATGCTGGATATTTCGTCAAGATGGGGTTGTTGAAAGGCATGCGCCATAGTTACCTTGCTGATCAGTTCAATAAACCCATCCTCGATTGGTTTTCCGAGCGACGAAAGTTGAGAGAGAGAAAATCTCGCTGACTTTTTTCGCTTTAGGGGTGGTCATTCACGCGCGCGTATATATAATCCTCGCAAAGAGAGTTGCGGGGAGAGAATGAGAATAATATTAATACGGCCGGGTCTTGGCGTGCTCGGTCGGCGAAAATACAGCTCACGAGCCTGTATGGAGCCTTTAGCACTGGCCATATTGGCTGGTCTCACTCCTGATGACGTTGAAGTCATAGCCTGCGACGATCGTTTCGAAGAGATCCCTTATGAAGCTGATGTTTCCCTCGTTGCTCTCTCCGTCGGTACTTTTCAAGCCCGACGTGCATATGAGATTGCCGATGAATACAGGCGTCGCGGTGTAAAAGTGGTAATGGGTGGTTTTCACATCACTTTCTGTCCTGAAGAGGCCCTAGAACATGCCGATGCAATTGCCTTGGGTGAGGCAGAGGGGCTTTGGCCACAGATTGTGGAAGATGCTCGCAAAGGTGAGCTGAAAGAATGTTACGAACACAAAGTACCTCCACAACTCGGTGGCGTCTTGCCTGATCGCTCCATATTTGCTGACAAAGGTTATATGCCCATGTCAGTCATTCAGTTTGGTCGCGGTTGTCACCACAACTGCGATTTTTGCTGTATCAAGGCTTTTTACAAAACTGGCTGTCGCCACAGACCAGTTGAAGATGTCGTTGCAGAAATCAAAGTTGCAGGCAACAGTTGGGTCTTTTTCACAGACGACAATATCGTTGTTGACAAAGAGCGGGCCAAAGAGTTTTTGCGGGCTATCATCCCCTTGAAGCTTCATTGGACGAGCCAAGTGAGTCTCGATTTTGTTGATGATGACGAGCTTCTATCCTTGATGGTGCAGTCGGGTTGCCAATGTGTGGTCATCGGTCTCGAGTCACTCGATGATAAGAATATGCGGCAGATGGGCAAAGGCTGGTCCAAGACGCAGAACTACGAAAGCAAACTCCAGAAAATTAGAGACCATGGGCTAATGGTCTATGCCACCTTCGTTTTTGGTTATGGCAACGATGACAAGGATATCTTCCAGCGAACTCTCGATTTTGCCATGAAGCAGAAGTTCTTTTTGGTCAATTTCAACCACTTGCAGCCTTATCCAGGTACGAGGCTCTACAAGCGCTTGAAGAAAGAAAACAAGCTGCTCTTTGAGCGATGGTGGCTCGAAGAGAATTATCGTTTTGGCGATGCTTGTTTCAAACCAGATTCTATGAGTGATAGAGAATTGACAGAGGGGGCTTTTAAAGCACGTTCTGATTTTTACAGTTGGTGGGCCATATGGAAGAGATTCTGGGATTTCTCTGCCAACTGCCGAAGTTTTTACAATGCCTCGACCTTTTTGACCTGTAACATCATTTCGAGGCAAGATATATTGCGCAAACAAGGACTGATGCTCGGTTTAGATAGAACCAAAGAAGACAAACGACTTATTGAGGAGCCATCTGCATGAAGATTACCTTCATCAAACCCAATATGGGCTTGGTTTACGGCAAACCTTATTTGGACCGGGGGCGTATGGAGCCTCTCACTTTTGCTGTCCTCAAGGGAATGACTCCACCAGAGCACGAATGTGTGCTTTATGACGATAGGTATGAGGCTATTCCCTTTGACGATAACACTGATCTCGTTGCCATCAATACAGAGATTTATACGGCTCGCCGTGCATATGAGATTGCCGATCAGTTCCGTGCTCGTGGTGTGCAGGTGGTCCTTGGTGGTTATCACACCACCATGATTCCTGAGGAAGGGGCAGAACATGCCGACTCAGTGGTCATCGGTGATGCAGAACCTGTGTGGCACAGAGTCCTCTTTGATGCCGAAAGGCGGCAGCTGAAGAAGTATTACAATGGCTGCACAGGCGGCATAGGCAAGTTAAAGGGTATCTTCACAGATTGGTCCATCTTTGAAAACAAGTCTTATTTGCCTGTTCGGCTCATTCAGTTCAGTCGTGGCTGTCCCAACCGTTGTGAATATTGTGCCACTGGCAATATTTACAATCGCTCTCATCGCTGTCGCTCTGTTGGGCGGACAGTCAATGAGCTGCGTCGTGACGGTTCCAAGTTCGTCTTTTTTGTAGATGACAATATTGTGGCCAACAAAGAGGTGGCTCGAGAGCTATTTACTGCTCTCATTCCTCTCAAAATCAAATGGTTCAGTCAAGCAGATCTGAGTTTTGCTATTGATCCTGGTTTGATGGAGCTCATGCTCGAATCAGGCTGTTCTGGTCTTGTCGTTGGTTTTGAGTCTCTCGATGAAGAGAGTCTCAACTTGATGAACAAAAACTGTAACCTTGGCTTGGGTAGTTATGATCCTCTCGTAGAGAAGATTAGAAAAGCTGGATTGCTCATTTGGGCAGCATTCCTCTTGGGTTACGGCAAAGAAACACCAGAATCCGTTTTGGCAACTTGTGATTGGGCTCTGTCGAAGAAGTTCGCCTTCTCGGCCTTCAACATCCTCATGCCTTATCCAAATACTCCTTTTTATCAGCGCTGCAAAGAGGAGGGGCGATTGCTTTATGACGGAAAGTGGTGGTTACACGATGATTACCGTTTTGGTCATACAGGGATGAGGCCGAACTGCTGTACTCCAGAAGATTTGGCTGACGCTTGCCTGGAAGCAAGGATGAAACATAGCTCCGTATTCCAAATCGTGCGCCGCTCCATGGATCCCAAAACTCATATGAAAGATCTCTGGAGTTTCATGACTTATTTTGCCTACAACCCACTCTTCCGTGACGAAATGATCAAAAAACACGGAATGATGCTCGGTTACCGTGGCCAGGAAAGACCAGAGAGTTTCAAAGTACCTGACTTGAAGAGGAAGAAGCGCAAGGAGGTGGTTCTTTATGAAAATAACCTTAGTTATGCCCAGTATTGGAAGACGGCCCGAAAGCCCTAATGATTACGTTGGTTCTTGGCAGATGGAACCATTGGCCTTGGCAGTCATTGGCGGATTGACACCCAAACACCACGAATTGGTCATAGCCGACGACCGCATGGAACCTATTCCCTACGATGAACCAACGGATTTGGTTGCCATCAATAGCGAAACTTTTACGGCCAAGAGAGCTTATCAAATTGCTGACGCTTTCCGCGCTCGTGGTGTGACCGTCGTAATGGGTGGTTTTCATCCCACGCTGATGCCCGAAGAGGCAGCAGAGCATGCAGACTCTGTCCTCGTTGGCGAAGCAGAGATGATGTGGGAACAAATGCTCGCTGATTTTGAGGCTGGTAATTTGCAGAAGATGTATCGTGCCAATGGGCGAGCCGATTTGAGCAAAGTCATGCTCGACCGCTCTTTGTTCAAGGGGAAAGGTTATCTGCCCATCCACCTAGTCGAGTCGGGTCGTGGTTGTAATTACCGCTGCAATTTCTGTTCTGTGACAGAGTTTTTCCAGCACCAATATGTTCGTAGACCAATTGATATGGTGATTAAAGAGATTGAGAGTCTCAATACGGACCTCATCTTTTTTGTCGATGACAACATTGCTTCTGATCCCAAAGAAGCCAAAGAGTTTTTCTCTGCTTTGAAACCTCTGAACATCACCTGGGTTTCTCAAGCAACGATAGACTCTGCCCGTGACGAAGAGTTGCTCGATGTTCTCGTCGATTCTGGTTGTTTGGGTTTGCTCATCGGGTTTGAGTCCTTGAGCGACGCTAACTTGGCTCAGATGAACAAGTCGGTGAACAAACGCCGTGGTGGTTATGAAAAACCTCTCCAGAACCTACACGATAGAGCCATTAAACTTTATGCCACCTTCTTGTTGGGTTATGATGGTGATGACCAAGCTGCTTTGAAACGAACTTTGGACTTTGCCTTGGCCCAGAAGTTTTTCCTCGTAGCTTTTAATCACCTCGTACCATTCCCAGGGACTCCACTTTATGACACCTTCGAAAAAGAAGGACGAATGTTGTATGACAAGTGGTGGCTCTCTGACGAATACCAAATAGGTGACGTAGCCTTCAAACCCAAACAAATGTCAGCTGAAGAGCTGGTAGCCTCTTGTATGAATATGAGGAAAGAGTTTTACAGCTGGTCCAATATTTTCCACCGCATGGACTGGGGTTATAACATCTCTTCCATTAAGAGTTTTTTCATGTATTTCCAGCTCAACCGAATGCTGCAAAATGAAGTGGGTAAAAAGCGAGGATTGCCCCTTGGTGTTGACCTCTCTGTAGAGAAATCACGAACACCAGCTTCGAAAAATGAAAGGGTGGCTCTTTCGTCGTGAGTTTTTCCTTTCACCTGGCAGGCCCCTCAGACGATGAAGAGCTGAGATCCGTTTCTTATGAAGCGTCCATGAGTGATGATGGACCCTTCAGTTTGGGTTATGGCCGTGAACCAAGTTTTTTCCATGGTTTGCAGGTGGAAGGTCCTTTTCAGCAGACGGGTTTTTTTACGGACAAAAATGGTCGAGGGGCAGGCACCTTCACGCGCACAATTCGCAGCCTTTATGTAAATGGTGAAGCGAGAGACATTGGTTATATTGCCAATGCTCGTATACGCCAAGAGTTTCGCGGTTCAACCATTACTGCCCGGGCATACAAAGAGTTGAAAAAACTTCACAGTGACGGACGTTGTCCCTTTTATCTCTCTACTATCCTCGAGGG
>CAZXTJ010000126.1:0-15095 GCA_964643655.1 uncultured bacterium | reverse complement strand
CCATACCCAAACCATCGTAAACTTTGCGGGCGATGAGTTTTATTCTGTCCAAAGAGACTTGATCGAGGAAGTTACGAGATTTGCGCCCCCCTGTTCCTGATGAGGTGAGTTCGAGGACCACATCATCACGAGAGCCTGTAATCAAATCACGCTCTTTGAACACATTGACGAAAATGGAGGGAATGTCCTCGAGTTTGAAATCATCATTCAGCTGCGGAGTATCGTAGCCATGCAAGTTGACGAAACGGCGAAAGTCTTCAGAACCTTCGTAATGGTGGGCAAAAGCTTCCACCATAGCATGACGAAAGAGCTCTTCATTTTCCTTGGAGTAATCAAAAGGGGGACGGCTAATGAGTTCATCGACAAGAGAGGGCACAAAGGCCTCCGATCACTGGTCGAAGTCAGGAGATGCGAGGGCATCCCAATCAGTATACGCAGGTTCGTCCTTTAGAATATGCCAATACCAACACTTCATGAAAACATCGAGAAATCGGCAAGCATCGCCTGATAGGCGGATTTCTGTAAAGTCTAGAGATTCGTATGAGCGAGAAAAGACGATATAGTCCATTCTCTTGCCACCCTCTATGGGTTTCATTGCAGGGAAATAGGCGCAGGGCAAAAAATGCGCATCAAGAGCTTGGCGTTGTTTGATGGGATCAAAGGCTGAGACCAACAACTCGACATATTTCAAACCAAGCTGTGCAGCAGCTTCGCAGGTTTGGTGGAGAAAACCAGTCGTGTCTTGTCTTTCAGTCCTCAACCCAACGATGGTGCCATAGTTGTCGTAAGTATTGTGATTGATGAAAACTTCAGAATCCCCTTCAACTGATTGCAACAGAACAGTTGGTTCGTGGAAGGGGAAGAAGGAATATTTTATGCGGCCGCCTTCATAAGCTTGATCAAAGGCCTTTTTCACAACACGAGGCTCACGAATGAGTTTAAAGATCAAGTCACGCGGCTCTGGCGGTGGCAGTTCTATTGGTTCTACCCGTGCTTTGTCGTCTAACTCACAAACCTCACTAGCAATAGAGTACAAATCCACCATTTCCGGCACAAGGCAGGGATTTTTAATACGTTTGTCCAAGGCACCTTTGCGGAAATAGACATTGAGACCATGAGTCTCGAAGTCTTTCACTTTGCGCACATTGGGAAAGATACCAAGTGTTTTGAAACCAATTCGGCGGACGAGCCGCTCAGGAGCCGGTGAAACGGTGCGTGTAGTAGCGTAAACGACATCAATGGGCACACCAATGTCTGCCAAATAATCGAGGCCCGCAATAATGGCTTTACGCATCAAATCGTGGCCCTGCCAGTCAGGACGAATGACTGCACCAAAAACTTTGGCCAGTCCCTGTTTTGCATCCCATTCAAAGATGACTGAACCAACGATGGTTTCCCCGTGAACCATTACGGGCCAGAAGAAATGTTTCGATGTGAGGCATTTATTGAGGATAGAAGGCTCTTTGATGATTTCAAGGGGGTAGTCTGCACCATAAATTTCTGCATAGAGGGAGATAAGGCGCTCTTTGTCCTTTTTGTTCGCCCGACGCAGCTTGACGGTAATACCGTCGCCAGCCGGCAGCTGCACCGAGAATATTTTTCTTCTTTTTGCTGCCAAATCAACCTCACAGAAAGACTACCAGATAGTGCCCTCAAGGGCAACAGAAGCGACTTTCGGCAAGCTTTGTTAGGCTGCTTTCTCCTGCAGAACGGCCTTTTCAATGAGAGGTAGATCATCGTCCACTTCCGAGAGCAATATGCGCTTCTCTACGGCTGCTTCTCTGCACTCTTCTGTAAAACCGATGGAGGAGATGATCCAAACACGGTCAAAGACTGAACGAGTGCGACTCTCGAAGAACCTTCGTTTGCGAATGACTCGCTCGAGATCTTTCATCTCAACGAGATCTTCGCCACGAGCAATCTCTACCATCCAGCGACGGCGGCCACGGAGACAGAGATCTGAGACAACCAGTCCGGGCTTACCATTGACTAGACCCGATTGATCCATGTCTATGAGCACGGTGTTTTCGTGGCCCTCAGCAAGGACGACGGGGACAGGAGAACCAAAAGGCGCCCCATCTACACGGCGACCATCAAAGAATGAGGAGAGCACTTTGACCCGAAACTCCAGGCCAAAACCCAGATCAGGACGTTTGATGATGAACTCTTCAAAGAAACGTTTGGCTAGATGTTCTATGCGCTGATCTTGTCGCTCCAAATTCTCGAAGTTGTTGAACATGTTTTGAGAGATAAAAAAGCGGAGCAAAGGATCACGATAAAAATAACGTTTCCCTTCAAGGAAGAGCAAGTCCGCTTCCAGAAGCGCTTTCAGATAACCATGGACCTGCCCATTTGGACGGCCAATTCGCCGTCCCACACCTGCTAAGTTGAGCCCCTCTTGTGCCGCTAGAACTTGCAGAACTGCACGCAGGGAATTTTCTCCAGAGACTGATGCGAGACTATCAAAATACATGGAATGACAAACAGCATTGATCAAACCATCTTCACGAAGAACTTCCAAAATGAACGCTTTGTTCACAGTTCCCTGGTCAACAGCTCTTTCAGCCCTTTTGGCCAGAGTTAGGGTGCGGTCACAAATGGCTCGTACGTAAAAAGGCACTCCCTGAGAATAATAATGAATGGTGGGCAAGACCTCGCGAGGAACAGGTCTCTTCTCTGCACCAAAGATTGAACTGGCGAAGAAAAAGGTCTCTTCCCGGCTCAAAGGACTTAGCAGGATCTTTTGGAACTTCCTATTCCAAAAACCTGATTTTCGGAAGAGAGTTCCGAGCTGTACGGATTTAGTGCCACTAATGGCATAAGAGACATTGTCCTGTGTGGCCAATGTGTCGCCAACGAGTTTTTCCAGTTTTTTCAGCTCGGGATAACTCTTGAGATTAAAGAGGTTTTCGAAGTTATCGAGCAATACTACGACTTTTCCGCCCAATCCTTCTGCCAGTTTGGCAGGCAGACGAAAGACCTCTGTCAGTAGTGCTGCTTGATTGGGTCTAGATGTAGAAAGCAAGGTCATCAATGGATGGTAAGCATCACGAATTGCTTGTTCGGCTTTGTCGGTCAGTGCCTGCAACTCATCCATACCCACGAAATAAGGCACTTCAACTCCCTGTACCTGACCAACGACCTGGCAGAGGAAATTCCGCGCAAACAACTTGGGAGAAGAGACAATGTGCTCAAAATTGACAAAAAGAACATTGCTCTCTTTGTGTCGCCCTTTAAATTCACGTAATAGTGCTGTTTTACCAACCTTACGTCGACCGTCCACAAAGACATGGCGGCGACCCTTTGTGCGCTCGAGCAGAATCTCACGAAGCTCGCTCAGCGCTGTTTCTCTACCAATGAGGGGTTCCATTGCCACGTCTATCACCTTCCTCGAAAAAATCGGACCAAAGGAAAACTATCGAGCACAGGGCTCGTTAATAGTGTCGGTGGATTATTCCGTCACCTTGAGGACAACTAGGGTAAGGTCGTCCTGGTGCTCTGAAGATTGGGTAAATGCTTCGACGGCATCCTCTATTGCCTGACAAATCTCGGCTGGTCCTGCAGTTTGTTCTTTGCGCAGCAATTCTCCCAAACGTTTGGTGCCATATTGCTCGCCATTTCTATTGCAGGCTTCGATGGCTCCATCTGTGAAGAAGAGTACCAAAGAACCTGGTTCGAGCTGCACTTCACGTTGGACAAAGGCAAATTCGGGCAAAACTCCAATCAACAAACCATCAGCATCCAGTTCAACGATTGATTTTTCTTCGGAGGGGAAAACAAGGAGGGGAGGATTATGCCCTGCACTTGCATATTGGAGCAGACGTGTTTGTGGATCATAGGCGGCAACAAAAACCGAAACAAAGGAGCAGGCACGGCTCATGTCTTCGAACATGGTGCGATTGGCTACTGTGAGCACATCAACAGGAGCCACGCCACCTTGCAATGAGGCTCTCAGCACTGATCTTATTGAGGCCATTAAAATGGCACTACCAACATGGTGGCCTGATACATCGGCCACAACGATGGCTATACGACCATCAGGTCCTTTGAAATAGTCGAAATAATCACCACCAACACGCCTTGCTGGCACACATTTGCCAAACAATTCAAAACTGGGCCCCTGGGGAGGTTCTTCCGGAAAGAAAGCCTCTTGAATGGATTGGGCAAGTTCCATGTCACGGGTCAAACGCTCGTTTTCTCGCAAGCGAGCAACGGAGCGACAGTTGACTATGCCCAGGGCAGCTTGACCACATAATGAGGTCATGAAGTGCTGATCCTGTGCTGAAAAGTCTCCTTCTCGTTTTTCAGCAAGAACGACAGCACCGATAACACGGCCAACACGGCCCTGTTCGCTGTGATGTATGAGGGGCACTATGAGAGCAGGATCGGCATCACTGTCCAAAAGGAGAGTGCCAGCACCGTTTTTATCAATGACAGGACGCTCTTCAGACAGAAGCTCTTCGAGAAGCTCGGCCGAAGGCTTGTCGAGATGTTGCCCTTCACGATAAAGCTGTTCGAGGCTCAATGTGGCACCACATCTATATTCTTGTTCACGTTGATCTCGTAAAAAGATTGCACCGAGAGAGACGTTCAAACCTTGGGCCGCCATATTGAGCAGAAGTGAACAAACCTCTATCTCAGAGAAAGATGAAGAGATGGAGCGGCTAACCTCATACAAAATGGAAAGCTCTTCATATTTGGCCAAAACATCTGAAGATATGGCCACAATCTCTTCTTCACGAGTGACAATCTCTGAGAGTACTCGACTGAGAAACTCTATGTGTTCTCGATTTTTCTCTTTTTTCTCTTCATGACAACCAACGACGAGGCCAACATTGTTGGAGAAAGCATTGATTGTAGAGAAGATTTGGTCCTTGAAGCAGGGGCATTTCTCTTCAATACACTTCGTTGGAATGAGCAATCGACCTGTGGGACTGTCCCCTTCTTCTATCATCAAACGACAGCGGCCTTCATGGCCCATACGGGCAAAAATCTTCCCATCATGGCTCATTAGTTGGATGACCTGACCACTTATGCCTGATGTGCCTTCTAGCAATTCACCAAGATGGCCGGAGGAGAGCAATTTGCGTAGTGTTTTCACTCTTGCTCCTCCTCGTCCACTAAACTCTTTTCGAGGAAGAGATGGTTTCTGCCGCCGCCTATGCTCTTTTCATAACGGAGCTCATCCATGATGGAGCGCATGATGTAAACACCACGTCCTCCAGGCTCTTCGCCGGAGAAATCTGGCTCAGGGACACCATCCGGATCAAAACCGGCACCATCGTCACCAACGACAAAACGAACAGAAGAGCCAACTATCTCAGCCGAGAGAGTGACTTGGGCTCCTTCCTTGCCCTCACCACCGTGGACGACAGCATTGGTGATTGCTTCAGAAAGAACGATATCCAATTGGTCGAGCGTATCGGTGTCTATGGCCCCTTCAGCAAGATAAGAACGGGCAAACTCTACTGCACGCGGTATGAGCACTTTCAAAGCTGGGAAAGAACAGTTGAGTGCTGGACGGGAAATCGTTGAGGTTTGCTCTTTGGCTCTTTCACCATCTTTTACCTTCTCGTCCTCTTCTGCCACAAAAAGGACCTTGTCCAATCTGGTGAAGGCCAACACCTTTCGTACAGCCCCATGGGCATTTTTGAGCTCTACTCCCTGCCCACCTCGCTTGATTATGTCGCGATGAGCTTTGATGAGGGCAGAGAGACCTTCGGAATCGATAAAACGAACGTCCGTCAAATCAATGACTAGGCGTGATAATTCACCAGCTTGGGCCACTATCTCGTGAACCTTGGCTGGGACTAGCTTCCCTTCGTTCCCCACAGTAAGCATGACTCCATGTTACACATCCTTTGACGTTCAGTCATCGGTATTTCCTCATCCCTGCCGATAAATACTGTATAATCGAGGAAGACGACGTCATGGCGAAGAAAGAAAAGATTGAAAAAGCCCTAAGGGGTCTCGAAAGTCTGAATGAGACAAGTCGTGAAAAGGCTGTCAACATTCTGGCTAGGACTAAAGATCCCCGAGTTCTGCCAGCTCTAGAGCGGGCAGCTCGGTCAGATCAGTCTTTGAAAATTCGCTTCTTGGCCAAAGAGGGCCTTCAGCAGATCAGAATGAATCTGACTCAAGGCACCAATTTTGAAGGTGATGATAGCTCTGAAGAATCCAAAGCGGGCCCTCGCCCCATCAATTTGGAGAGACTAAAAAAGCACCTTTCCGTCAAAGACGCTCAAAAACGCAATAAAGCCGTCAAAGCCGCTATGGCTTATATGAATCCAACAGCCTTGAAAGTGCTCGTGCCCCATGTCCGCCGCGAGAGAAACCTCAAGGTCAAAGGCAACTGTGTTCTCTCTTTGGGCATCTTGGGTGGCAAAGAGCAGATTCCTCTATTAATGCACTATCTCGAGCACAAAGAGTCACATCTCCGTGCCTGCGCCGTAATGGGCCTATCAAATATTTCGGAGGTTTCTGTATATCCCCGACTCGTGCATTCCATGGGCGACCGCAGCCAAACAGTGCGTAAAGCTGCTTTCAAAGCTCTTCTGCGTTTGGGTAAACCCAAACTCATCAAATTGCTGAACAAAATGGTCATCTCCAAACACAAGTGGATGCGTTTCTCAGCGACACGAGCTTGTGGCAAGTTCAAGTCAGTACGCATTCTCAAAGTGTTGGCCGTCTCTTTACGCGATGATTCATCTAGCGTAAGAAAGGCCGCTCGAGCCAGTTTGAGACGACTCAAGCGACAAGGAATGCAAGAAGCCGAAGATTTGCTCGACGAATATCGTCGCGCTGGCGGAGAGATGACCATGACGGAAATCTCTATCCCATCCAATCTCCATGCGCTGTCTTCACCCATCAATGATGATGATCCCAAGACTCGCCTCGCTGAGATACAGCGTATGATGAGTGAAAAGGACACGACGCTCCTCGACATGGCCAAAGCCCGCCTTGGCGTGGAAGAAGATTCTCGAGTCATGGCTTCGCTGATTATGGCTCTGGGAAAACTGGGTGGAGCACCACTGCTAGGTACGCTCAAACAATATCTTTCTTCGCAAGACAGACGAATCAAAGCCTCTACAGTAGAGGCTCTGAGTTTTATCAGTTCTCCTGACGTGGTCCCCTTGCTCGTGCCAATGTTAAAAGACGAAGACAACCGTGTTCGCGGCAATGCCATCGTTGCCCTCAAGAATGCAAAAGACGTGGACGTCATCACTCCCTTGCGCGAATTGGTCACCTCAGAGGACAGAAACTGCAAGCTCAGTGCTATTTACGCCATCTTGGAACTACAAAGGCCAGATGCAACTGCTCTGCTCAAAACAATTGAAAATGATCCCGATGAACTCATCTGTCAGCGAGTCAGTCGTGCAAGACAAATCTTGGCAGATACGAGCCTCATGGGGAACGAGAAGGTGAGCTCCACTGTCGAATCAGGTCGTTTGGAAATCCCACAAGAGCTGATGGCTCAAGCACCTCATTCAGACAACATTCTTCCCAGCACAGCCTCAGGTACTCCCTTGGGCAAACTGGTGAGCGAAGCTTCTGGTAAAACTCTGGCCCCAGGTTATGTCGATGACGAGTCAGGTGCCACAGCTTCTCCAGCTTCATTGGAATCGTCTCAAGAGGGTGGCTCAAAGAAAAACCTGCCAGGATTTAGAACACAAATAGACAATATGTTCGCCCAGGCTGCCAAAGAACCCAAAAAGAAGAAGAAAAAGGACACAAAAGAGGTAAAAGCTCCTGGCAAACCTGTAGAAGATGGCATTACCAGAGAAAACTTCGTAGAAAAAATCAAAGGCTTCTTTAGTGGTGGCGAAGAAGAGAAAAAAGAGGAAGCCGTAGAGGGCACTCCCAAGGCCTCCAATATCATCGTCATCTGTGGTGTTGCCGTTGTCCTTTTCCTGGTCTTTTACCTCGTCTTCGGAATGGGTGAAGACGGATACGACGATGACGAAGTCTACGACGACGACGACTTCTAAAAAAACTTCTCCATCTGTTGCCATGGTCACCCCATGTTTTATGGGACGCGATGGCGTTGGTAACACAATTCGAGACTACCTCCAGGCTTTGGCCACATGGCAGTGGGAGACTCATCTCTATCACAGCCATCGTGGACTTTCTGTAGCAGGCCTAACAGACCACTGCATTGATATGGGCTCCTTGTTGCTAGAGGTAATGGAAGACAAAAAATGCAGCTTTTTCGACTTTGACTATTATGTCTACCAATATGTCTTTCATTACCCCCTATTAGAGACAATTCGCACCTTGAACAAAGGGCGCGTCATCGTGGAATACCACGGCATCACACCGCCCCATTTCTTTCCCCAAGAAGATCCCTATCACGAAAAAGCCAATGACATATTGGCTCGCCATGAGTTGCTCGATTATGCCGATGGTGTTGTCGTTCACAGCCACTCCATGAAAAAAGAGCTTCTTCAGCTCCATTCAGTACCAGCAGAGAGAGTACATGTTTTACCTTTAGGAGTGGATGGACGTTATTCAGCTGGTCCACCAAAAAAGGATATACGAGAGAAATACGCTCCCCATGGTGAAAAACTACTTCTGTATGTGGGCCGCCTTTCGGGAAACAAAAATGCTACTGAACTCATAGAGGGCCTTGCGTTGCTCCCAAAGGAGACAAAGTGCTCCCTCATCTTGCTCGGTGCCCACGAAAGAACGACCACTCCCCTTTACCTACAAGAAATAGAAAAGAAAATCCGTGAGTTGGGCCTCTCACAATCCGTTCATCTTGTAGACCAAGTTTCAGATGAAGAGTTGCCAGGATTTTACCGCAGCACAGATCTTTTCGTCACAGCTTCTTTGCATGAAGGGTTCTGCATTCCCGTGGCAGAAGCCATGAGTTGTGGCACTCCTTGTGTTGTGCCCAATTTTTCGGCAACTCCAGAAACTATGGGTGAAGGTGGATTGACCTACGAAGCCCACTCTGCCAAAGATTTGGCCCAGAAAATTATGCAGGCCCTTGATGAAAAAGAACAGAAAATACTGCAAGAGAAAGCACTAAAGACAAGTGCCAAATATTCACCAGAGGCCTTTCAGGAGCGCTTGAAAAGCCTGTTCCATGCTGTATCCAAGCAGGAACGTCGCCTGAGACCACCACTAAGTCAACGGGCGGCCATCTTGAAAGCCTCGGCCAATGCAGACTTTTATTATGATGATTTGTCCCCAAAGACTCTTGTTGGTGAATTCATCCGTTGGTTTAGGCGTAAATTGACTCTACCACTGGAAGTCTCCATGGTTCGCAAACAGCGCGACAGGCAGAGATTGGTCAATGAAATGCTGACAGATGAACTGCAGAACATTCAGAAAGAAGTCAGTGAACTTCGCTCTCAGCTGGACAAACACTAAAGGCACTTCTCACTTGGCCTGACCAGTTCCAATCTGTCACTCGTTTCCTCAATTCATTGCGATCAAAAGAAGAGCTCAGCTCTTTTCCCTGCGAGAAAAACTCACCAAAAGAAACAAGTTTCTTGCATTCACCTGCAGCTAGTTCTTTCAACACTTTTCCAGTTTCCAACAATTGGCTAGCTAAGATTGGCAAAGCTGCCGCCAAATAAAGCCCCACTTTTGATGGGAAACACCATTGAAAATAATCACTCTCAGGATAAGGTATCAAACCAAAATCACATTGGCTTGCCAACCTGAGGCACTCCTCTTCAGAGAGATGACCGTGATAAAAGACAGTGGCCCCATACTCTTCTGAAACAATCCACTCTCCCTCTGCACCACAAAGGTGTAAAACAGCCTCTTCAGGGGCATTGGCCAAAAAAGTACCGATGAGTTCTTTCACTCTCCGATTTCGTGAAAGGGACAAATCTCCAGCATAAAAATAGGCAGGTTCGCCACGGACGTCCTTGCAGACTTTGGCCAAACAATGGGGCAAACCATTGGGCAAAATGGCCAACTTGTCAGCGCCAAGAGATAGATCCTCTACTAACAGATTGGCCAAAGATTCCGTTGGGAGAATTACCCTATCTGCCAGGGAAAAAATCTCTTTTTCTGCTGCCCGCAAAGGTCCTTCAGCCATTCTCAGTTCATAACCAAGGCAGGGAGCCTGCCAACGAGGCAAGTCCACCACATCAACAACGAACTGTACGTTCAACCGCTCTTTCAGAGTCTTTATTCGTTTGAGAATGAGCCTCAATAGAGGAACTTTCAACTGTCGAGGCGGATGAAAGAGAGGAAAATCAGGATAAAAAAAGATGAGCTGCTCGTGAGCCTCAACCTTTGATAGAAAGTGCAGTAGACGCAACAACTGGGCAGTGCCATCATAAAGTCCACCACGACTCTCCAAGTGCAAAACCTGCAGTGGCTCTTGCGAAAGCACTGACCTGATTGCTCGGCGCCTAGTTGTGCAGCCATCAAAACGATTGCCAGAATATGCACCTTGGGGCGACCAGAGTATCAATCGCCGCTTAGTCACTTTTAGGCTCCTTTTTGGCAGGTTCAGCCAAACAACAATAAGCTTGATAACCAAAAACTACTTCATCGAGGAGAGCAAAATTATGAGCAACTCGGGCCCACTGGTCAGCCTCTTCACGCTTGGCTGCTCCTTTGATTTCTACGAGACGGCCATCTTTGGTCACTGGTGAGAGGAAGTGAGTTTCGATGGAGTCAAAGCCGGCTCTCTCCAACAAAAATGCACAGGTCTCAGGGTGGATGGGAGTTTGGTGAGTGGGATCTTTGCTATAGGAGCTCAGTCCAGCCAACGAACCAGGATGAGGTAACTCGACGAGCAATTTACCCTTGGGAGCCAGTTTGTCTTGGGCTAGGGAGAGGAGTTCAACGATTTCATGGAGAGAAAGATGTTCCAGTAAATGAGAGGCTACTATTGCCCTCAATGATGAAGACTCACAGTGGCGCAAAGCCTCTAAAACATCACAACGCTCTACTGGCAGCCCCTTTTGTTGGCAGTACTCAACGGAGTTTTTATCGCTGTCAAAACCTCTTATCTGCCGTCCCTGCTCTTGGCAGAGAGCAAGAAAGACACCTTGGCCACAGCCCAAATCGTAAATGAGCCCCTCTTTCGGTAGTTGCTCGAGATACCAGATAGCTCTTTCTTCGAGCTCCTTTACGTCACCTCGAAAACGAAATCCCTGAGCCAAGGCTGATGGCGGGTTAAGAGCTTTGCTCTTTTCTTTGGGCTCAGAAGAAGGCGCACTTTCGCCTCTACACTCGAGGGCAGTCAAACGAGAGTTGGTATTTAGCTCTTCTAGCTTTTTCAGTCTGTCGTCGAGCTCTGCGTATAAGTCGCGGCGAGCCACAGCCCCCTGATGAAGTTTGTCCTCAACTGAATGCTGCAAAGGATTTATCCACCAGCCCAGAAGACGTCGACAGATATAACGGACAAAACGACGGATGGGACCAGCTGGGGGGCCTGGTTCTGTCAATTTGACATCATCAGGAAAGGGCGGCTGGCGGAACTTATTTGTCATCCTTCGCCCCCTTGGCCAAGATCTCGCTCTGACGTTTACGTAGCTCTTGCAGCTCGCCACGTAACTGTCTCAACTCCTGCACCAGCAGTCTATTCCATAGGGTTTGTTGCTGGGCCAAAGGCCTCACACAGGATACTTCGAGAGGTAAGGTGGCTTTACGCCTGAACCAGCGCAACAAAGAGCCTATGATGGGCCACTGAAACTTGTCATGGTATCGGACAGAGCTAGTAGTGGCAGCTTCAATGAGTTGGAAGACCCCTTCAGACCTTGCTTCAGCCAAAGCTGGTCCCTCCATTACCGACTCAATGATTGTTTTCACATTCTCCTTGAAACGCTGCAGAGTGAAACGTTTGCTTTCCTCGAGAGCCAATTCTCGCCTTTTCTCCATCTCAGCAGGGTCAGAAAGGAGTTTTGTGATGTTTTTGGCTAGTGATGAAACCTTCTCAGGCTCAAAAGCCAATCCACCTTGGCCCATGGTCTCAGGAGTGGCAGCCACATTGGCTACCACACAGGGCAGAGCAGAGGACAGAGCTTCGGCAACGGGAATACAGAAACCTTCATGTTGAGAAGCTGTGACAAAGAGTGAAGATTGTTTATAAAGCTTGGCCAATTCATCATCAGAAGGACTGTTGATGAAAGTAACTGCCTCCAATAGACCTAGCTCTTTGGCCTGTTGCGAGAGAGTATCTTTGTATTTGGCTGCAGTGGAACGTTCGAACATACCTGCAATGGTCAGGAGAGTTTGAGGATGTTCTTTCCTCACCTCCACAAAAGCTTCTAGCAGCATGTCCAACCTCTTGTTGGCCGTCAACCTACCCACATAAAGGAGCTGAGGCCTTCTTTCGCCTTTCCCAGGGCCGAAATGGTCTGCCACTGCCAGGGGCAAAAGGTGGATTTTCTCTTCAGGGAGCTCATGAAGCGAGAGGAGCTCTTTTTTCATATATTCACTGTGAACAAGGAGACCATCAGCCAAATCCAATAAAGAAAGATGTTTGAGAGCGTTTTCCGTCAGTTTTTTCAGGGGATCATATTCTGGATAAAAATGAGATGGAGTAATGCCTGGATATTCGATGAGAAGACGGCCAGCTGGAATGAATCTGCAGACTTCCATCAAGGGGTAATAAGGTAAATAAGAGACAATGAATAGATCATGGTCGAAAAAAGGATGGTTCTTTCCCTCAGCACAGGAGCTGAGCAAATCTGAGAGCTGAAGACAGTGGCTGGAGAAGCCGTCGACTGTGGCTCCTTCGTTTTCTTCATGATAAACGTGGACTTTCCAACCGAAACTCTCACAGGCGGCAGCTAGGTCGCGCAAAGAATTGCCCAAACCGTCTCTGTCCAAAAAACATGAAGTAACGATAGCTACTCGCAAAGCTCCTCCAATGGAATGCTTCTCAATAAACCTCAGTCACTATGCCCCATGCAACTTTCCCGTTCCCCTTGAAGGCGCAAGGGGCGATGACTTATACTCCTTAACGTGCAAGCAACAGCAGCAACGCCAGCAGAAAAGGCCGCTCTAGATGCTGAGGCCCAATATCGACGCGCACAGCTGATATCAAATATCGGCTTTGTTGTCGGTGGGCTTTTTCTTTTCTTCTCTCTCTGGTACATCGTTGGTAAAGGTACTCCCTTTGACTTGACCGTAATGGTTGGTGGTCTCTTCAGCAGCAAACCACCAGTGCGAAGTGGTGAGACTCCAGAATATTTGGCCGGTCTCGAGTTGGATCCCATCGATCCCAAACAGATACCACCAATCTTTTTGGACAAGGCACCGCCACCTCCCACTCCTGTGCCAACTCAGGCAACAGCCAAACCACAGGAGAACAAAAGGGAATTGCAGCTGAAAAAGGCTCTAGAAGAAGCGAACCACCAATTCCGTAAATGGCAGTTCATTCAGGCGGAAAAATCATACATGTCCGTCATCAAAGTTTTGCCCCGAGACAGGGCTCTCAAGCTACAAAGAGACGTCTGCACGATGTTCTTCAAACGAGGAGTTCGTTTTTACAAGGAAAAACGTTACTCCAAAGCCATCGATGTCTTGCGTATAGCTCTTCACTTTGATCCAAATGAGGGATTGGCTCACCAATACTTGGCTCGCTGTTATCGCTTGTTGGGCAAAGGCGGAAAAGCCAAATACCATGAACGAATGGTCAAAAAGCTCAAGAAGAAGGGCAAATAAGCTCAGATTCCTGCTTGAGTGATCTCTACTTCATTCAACTCCCGCTCGAGAATCCTTTCGGCTATCTCACGGAAATGCTCTTGGAAGTCGCTGAGGTAAAACTTCGTGGCCCCACGAACCTCTTGAGACCGTAACAAATCATTGGCTGCCAAGACCTCACGCACAGTGTCGGCCGTGGCATCTGCGGAATCGACGAGAGTCACAGCAGGGCCCATGACTTCGCCAATGACTTTGCGCAGAAGTGGATAATGAGTACACCCTAAAATGAGCGTATCAACGGGATTTTCGAGGAATGGCGCTAGGTAACGTTTGGCGATGGCTTTGCACGGATCTTCATCCTGCCAATCCTCTTCCGCCAAGGGCACAAAAAGAGGACAAGCAGCTGCAGCTGTTCGTAAACCTGGGCACAGCTCCTCAACTGCATTTTGGTAAGCATTGGAGCGAATGGTGGCTGAGGTACCAATAATGCCTATGCCAGCTCCTCCAGAGCAGGCAACGGCTGCCCGTGCTGCAGGTTCGATAACACCAACGACGGGAATACGAAAATACCGCTGCAACTCAGGCAAGGCCACTGACGACATGGAGTTACAAGCCACAACGAGGAATTTGGCGTCTTTGCGCAGCAAAAAGAGAGCATCCTCGAAGGTGTAACGCAAAATCGTCTGCTCTGACTTAGAGCCATAGGGCAAACGAGCCGTATCACCAAAATAAATGAAATCTTCACCAGGCAGAACCCGCTCAAGAGCGCGAAGAACGGTCAATCCACCAACTCCGGAATCAAAAACTCCTATAGGACTATTTCTTTGTTCGTGCATAAATCTCAAATTAACAGGTCCTTAGACAAAAGGGCAAGCTGGCCTACTCAGCTATTGTAGCCGATAGTTTCAAGGAATTAGAGTGTGGTAGGCTATATCCTGCGGGGATTAGCTTCGAGCAGACAGGAGACAAAGTGGTTTCTGAGTTTATTAGCAAGCGACGAATTGGTGAGATCTTGCTATCGAAGGGCCTCATTACTCAGCAGCAGCTCGAGAGCGCTCTAGAACTGCAACGAGAAAACAGAAAACGTGTTGGTGAAATCTGGGTCGAAGCAGGAATCATCACCGAAGAGATCCTTGCTCGTGCTCTGGCCACACAATATTCAGTCCCTTATTTTGACATGAGCAACTTCACTCCCCGTGAAGAGTTGGTCAGAAGTGTGCCCGATGACCTCATCAGCCAACACATTATGATACCCATTCGTTTGTCGGGAAACACAATGACCGTCGTGACGAGCGATCCCACGGACATCATTGGTTTCCAGAACTTTGCTAGGTTCACGGGTTATAACATCGAGTTCGTCGTTACTCAAAAAGGCACGCTAGAAAAGCACATCAGCCGCCTGCTCTCTTCGGCAGATCAGCTTCTCGAAGATGTAGACATTGATGACGTTCTCCAAGAGGTTGCCCTCGAGATTT
>CAZXTJ010000125.1:0-15131 GCA_964643655.1 uncultured bacterium | reverse complement strand
CTCTCCACTCACGCTGACCTAGTTCCAATGCCGTCAACATTCTGAAAGGCACCCTGGGCACTTCTTTGGTCGTATCAGCCTTGAAAGCTTCGAATTCTCTCACCAATTCAGGCAGCAAAGTCGCATCGTAGTCACGGCCAATGAGGTATCCGTAGAATGCCTTTCTAGCCGCTGAACGAGGCTTTGGGTGAACCATCTTGACTACATCAGCCAAAGATGGGCTCTGACCAACAGATGCTCTGAAGAGGGCCGTTTCGTTGTGCTCATTTAGCCAACGAGTCACAAGTCTCTTGGGCAAAGAACCAAGTGACTTACGACCAACTGCGCCTGATCTCATGATCTGAACGAAGTTTCTGAGCATCTTGCCCGTATTGATTACTCTTGGGAAAACAGCCTTGAAAACTTCACAATCTCTCATCGAGAGGACAGCAACTAGAAGGGCAGGAATGTCCTTCATGTAACCGTGTTCTCGACAGTAGACAGCTGTCTTACCAATGAATTCCGCGTTTACTTTCTGACAAAGATGGAGAACCGTTGCGAGCTGAGTCTCGGCTGATGCGTAGAACGTTGCGTTCAGACATCCAGTAGCAGCGTACTGGGCAAGAGCCTGCCGGGCTGATAGGACGTAGGCTACGCCTCCAGCTTCGTTTCGTCCATCGGTCTGCGGAATGAGTCTTCCAGCAGTCGATTGGAAGAGTCTCTTGTTCGCCATGGTTCCCCTCCTTCTTTTCAATTTCAGTCTTGGTTAAAGTCACTGGCTTCAATGCAGCCTTTGTGCCAGTTGCCTTGAGTGAAGCTGAAAAGTTCTCTGGGAGCGCTGTAGAACCAAAATGGGTCATGAATGGAGGGTTTGAGCGTTTATCGGAACGGATAGAAACGGATAGTGGATTATCGAGAAAATATATTCGCATTTCTCTATCTATCAGCTCGACTCTTGCGTCATATATATTAGAGGGAGAACAGCCCTTGTTTTTGTGTTCGAGGAGGTGGGGATGAAACTGACCTGGCTTGGGAAAATGCTCTGGTTGACAGTCGCATTGACCCTTTTGGTCGCAAATCCGCTTTTGGCCGAGGAGGCTGGCGGACCTAGCCTTACACCACAGCAAGCTGTAGAACAGGCCCAAGGGCAAATCAACAAACCACCAATCGTTTACGACATGACCGATCCTGGCATTGTTTATTCAAAGCTAAGTGAAGGTGTTGCTGCATGGCGTGCTTCTTTGGGTGGTAGTCCTAACGAGTGGGGAGTAGATACCTCTCCTGTGGCAGTTCAGGGCTCTTCTAGACCAGATGTTGTGCCTGCTTCTCTGCAAGCCTTTTTACTACAACACTACAAAGATCATCCACAGATAGGTCTCGCTTTTGGCCCAGCTGGTGTTGAGTCTGCAACTGAACAGTTGCAGAACAACTACAATACAGCTGTTTCGCAGTTGGCTGATCAGATGATGAACAATGCTATCGCAGAAGCAAATAACAATTCGTCATCCAACAACAGCTCCAACAATAGTTCGAATAATGATAATGACAATAGCTCGAACAATACGAACAATAACGACAATTCGAACGACAATGACAACCCGTCGAACAATTCAGAGAATGTTCCGCCATTGGATAACAATGACAATGGCAATACGAACAATAATGACGACCCACCAGTGTCGAAGAAGATCCATGTCATTTACTTCGGCTCAGATGGTTGAGGACCTTGCAACACCATCAAGCCAAGTTTGGCTACCTTAAAAAGCAAAGTAGAATCGGAAGACATGGTTTATCGTGAGGGTACTGGTGCAGAGGGTTCCCAATACGGAATATCTACAATTCCGCACATTGTCATCGCTGATGAGGATGGGGCAAAGAAACACGAATATGGTGGTTCTGAACTCGTCCAAATGCATGAAGGCGGCACTCTAGCCAATACTGTGTGCGAAAAAGCCGGTAGTTTCAAGTAGTTCACATTGTCCGAAACCTTGACCTGCCTAGGGTTACTCAGATTAAGGTAAACCTAGAAGGTTTTAAGGAGGACGTTTTCGTGAACAAACTTGCCACTCTTATACTCATAGTAATAGTTACTTTCGCCTGCTCATCGTTCGTCAAAGCAGGAGAAGACAGAATGCGTCAATGCATGTCCATATTGAACATGCGTGGTGATCTACAAGAGGCTGATATCAGTTCTGATTTGGATCCACTCTTCTGCCATATAGGAGTAATGGCTAGGGACAAGGGTGAACGTGTATACAATGGCTCACCTGAGTTTTTCCTCTTTAGGCCAGCTCATCAAGGTGGAGTAGTTTCCTTTAAGATAGTGTGTGCTCGTCGCCAAGATAGAGACTTTTATGGTGGACGATTTAAGTTCGCCTTTGGTGACATCAAAAACTTCCACAAAGATGTCATTCTCGAAAAGATAAGATACGGTGGTTATCTCTTCGATGAAGAAGCCAAGCCTGCTTATAGGCTCATCAAAGGCGCAGAGATGACAGTCAGTTTTGAAGTACCACCTTTGTTAGAAGCTATTCCCATCAAAACTACTGTGCCTGGTGGTGGTGCATACTTCATTCGCGACCTGAAATTCTCTGGCCAGTCCATCCGCAAGAGAAGGGTTACACCTGCCAATGTGACTATGGATGATGTGACTGACACAATCAATAAAGCCACTGCCAAAGCGATTAAAGCTGAAAAAGCTGCCAAGCCCAAACCAGTAAAACCTGTGAAAAAGGCTGTTGAGCCTGAAAATGATGAAGCACTGCGCAACAAAGTGAAAAAGCTAATCAAGAAGTTTGACTCGGCTCTGACTACGATTGAAGGACATCTCAGTAGAGCAGAGCGTAAGAAGTCAGGTCACCCTGGTTTTCTCAAAGCCATGCGCGATGACGTGAAACAGTTCGAGAAGATTAAAAAGGAACTAGAAAAATCTGTGGAAAATCCCCAGGGATACGATTGGTAATCCTTACCTGCGGGGCATGTAATAAGGATACATTCCCGGATAAGGCGAATAGGTCATACTTCTGAGCATGAGCTCTCCAAATGAAGGTTTGCTCCTCTTTAGTGTTTGCGGCCAAAGCACGCCTTTGAATGCTTCAGAGAGTTTTTTCCCTTTGCCTTCTGTGAGGAAAGTCTGAGCTTTGATGGCTGCCCTATTTCCTCTGATTTGCGGTTCCGTTTTGTAGTTCTCGGCATTGGACCACTTATCGGCGCCTTCACTAATCTGGTCACCGTCGAAGGTAAAGATGCCTCCAATGATTGTACCTGTGGCACCCAATCTCTCGCCGGCAACTTGATAAGAATCGCCCCAATCAGTATTCACTCGAGTCATCCACCAAGTTTTGGTTGAACCACGGTTGAGTCCCGCACGTAGACCAGCATATGCGTGAGCGATATCAATTCTTTTGCCATTTTCACCAATGACAAATTTTGGGACATATTCGCCTGGCAGCTGCACTTTTTCCCAACCATCGTTTTCAGGACCACTCTTGAAGAGATCTATGCCTGCTACGGAACGATTGGCATCTTCTGGATAAGCTCTCTGGTGGAGTTTGGTGGCAATCTGTTGCCAAGTTTTCAAGGGGTTGGTTGCTTCGACGACTTCCAGATAAAGAATGAACTCCTCACGTGTGAGCACTGGATATTTGTCGAACAATTTCGGGATGATTTCACCCTCGAGTTTCTTTTTCTTAACTTCAATGGGTGATAGCGTTGGTGTGGGTGTTGGCGTCGGTGTTGGAGCTCGTGTAACCGTTGGCGTCCCTGTTGGTGTTGGCGTGGGTGTGGGACGCACAGTTGGCTCAGGTGTGTCATCACTGAGGAAAAGTTCGTCATAAGACGGATCGTCCTGTCCGTAACAGACAGGAAGTCCTACTAGAAAGACCGCACATACTATGAACGCACATGCAAATTTGACATGCATGACATATCTCCTTCGGCATTTATTATATGAAGATAATAATGAAGGAGGGGGGAAGTGCCTATCCCCTACGGTCAATTTTTTGTATTAATGTAGAATTTAGAAATGCTGTGGACATTCATAACAGGAGGAGGGACATGAGCCAGCGACCACCAGGATTTGATGAAGAGATGGGTGAAGGCGAAGACAGATCTGGACAGATGATTACGATTGCTTTGGTCATCGCTGGCCCCCTGCTCATTCTCATTGGTTATCTTATTGGTACTGGTGCAGGAGAAGCCAAAGAATACAAAGAAGTGCAAGCCACCATTGAATCTACTTCAGTCAGAGGAGGTCGAAATCAAGTCAGCATAGGCTCTGGGGGAGCAAGTAGTAGTAAGAGTAAATATTACATTTATGCTGATGTTACTTACGAATTTGGTGGTAAAGGTAGAAAGGCAGAATACAAATCAATGAGCTCCTTTAGCTCTTTTCTTGCAGCTTCTGCCTATGCATCGAAGGCTTTCGCCAAGGGTAGCAAAATGACTGTCTACGTTCATCCTAGTGACCCACACACAATCCACAGTACAAATTATCAATGGGTGGAACCACTGTCCTTGGTACTGCAATTCGTGGGAGTAGCCCTCTTTTGTGGGGCATTATTCAAGTTAGCGAGCTGAAACTTAGTTTTTTCTGTTCCAAATGGTGCTCCATTCGGGTGGATTGCACCTTATTGACCAGATTTTGTCGTCTGCAGCCACCCAAAGAGTTGATTTTTCCCAAATTGGCCATGAATTTGGACTCTTTTTCATACGAGACAACCAAACAACCTTGCCACTTTGGCCATGGCGACCAACAATGCAAGGAAGTGAAGTTTGTTTTTCTCCGCCAAAATGCAGAACTAAACACTCTCTGAATAAAACTTGTATTTTTGTGCCTTTGAATCTGGCCTTCTCCTGGAAGAGCAAACTGCCGTCGTGAGTGGCAAAAGTGATGATTGTGTCATCTCCTGGTCTATAAAGGCAGGCCATTCGTGAGGATACAAAGGCTTCACTTATCTTTGGTGCTTTTTCTGTTGTTCCTTTTTTCTGCCAGAGTAAGTCACCAAGACCAAGTGACAGTGCAGTCAAAGAGCCATTTTTCTGACAGATGATTACCTTGGCCCCTGATTTAGAAGGAGGGCGAAGAAGCTCGTCTTCCAAGACAAATGTCCAGGCCTCTTCACCCGTATTGAGAGCAAAAGCAATCAATCCCCTTGTGGCGCTATTAACGATGAGTCGGTTTCCGTAACTGAGGGGTTCTGTTTCGACAAGACCGTCAATGGCTTCGCTCTCCCAGAGTTGATGACCATTTTGCTCGTTGAGTAGCCTTATCTTTTTACCTTTGGTGAGCAAGATTATTGGTGCACGAGGTGCCTCAGCCACAGAAGTGACTAAATCACCAGGATCTGGACGATAAGACCAGAGAACCCGTCCCTTCTTCCACTCAATAGCGTAAAGAGCACCCAAACTAGACAAAGCCAATAATCTTCCTGCTCTTTGTCTGATCAATTTGAAACCGCCTGCAGTAGAAAACGACCATGCAGCTCTTCCTGTTTTCAAATTGAGGGAGAGAAGTCTTCCGTCAGAGAGGAGCAGGACAAAACGTTTGTGTTTTTCGGAGATTGCAACAGTGGCTTGTCCCCAAACAAAGTCCAGCGGTGGATTGTATGACCATCTGAGTTCTCCTGTGCCTTTATCGATGGCGACTATCTCTTCTGTCTTTTCAACAGCTGCCAGAAGAAGCTTTCGGGAGGTGAATAGTTTGGCTCGAATAGTATCTATTGCCTCATAGGACCAGTTTTTCTTAGCCAATATTGGCCTTGTCACCTCTAATGGAGAGGAGAAACTGCAGCTCGTCAAAACTAACAAAAGGGTCAACAATAGAAAGCTTTTCAAGTAAGCACCTTCTTTCCCAAGTGAGATTATTTTATCTCATTAGACAAAAACAGACGAGTTTGCTCTCTACACATACGAAGGACCTTGGAAAACCAAGGGAGGTCGGGTGAACAGAGGCAATCGGCGGGCTTTTACAGTGGCGGAGATGTTGGCCCTATTGGCCACCATTGCTGCTATCTGGTGGTTGGTCACGCCTGATGACGGTCACTCGCAGATGAAAGGATACCCTCGTCGTCGCCCCCTAGCAGAAAAACTGCAAGACGGTTGTGTCGTCATAGAGAGTTATCCACCAAGAGGCAAATTATATCTAGATGGTCGTTATACGAATAAAAGAGCCAACATAGATGTCCTCGACGAAGTCCCAATGGGAACACATACAATCAGAGTCGAATTGCCAGGTTATGAGCCTGCCCAAATCAAAGTCTTCGTTCCTGGTAAAAAAGTCCTTCGCCCACCTGTTGTCGTTCTACAGAAGAGTAAACCTTAACCTGGTATAATCGAGGCCAGGAAAGGCAGTATGTGGAGCCCATTCAACTGAAATTCACCATTTGGCATCTCTTTAGGTTGCTCGATGTTGGCATCTTGCCTCTGATGGTCTTCTATTTTGCGGTGATCATCGTGTCAACGGCCCTGCTACTGCGTGCTGTTCGTAAAAGTATGAGAAGCAAAATCCTCAAGCTCATTGCAGCTTTGGCTGTTTTTGCCATGGCTTTTGGTGCTTTAGAGTTGCTATATCACCATGTCCGCTACGAGAGCTTGAGACAGTTCTGTATGGATGCAGTACAGGGGGGACGTGCGCCAAGAACGGCCTCGAGATATCTTGATATTCTCGAAGAGAGTGGAAGAAATCCTCTCTGGTGTACTTTTCAGAGAGGTGTCGTCGCTTTACAAATGCGCAATTACGATGAGGCCTGTCGTCGTTTTTCCAAAATAGTCAAAGAGTCACCTTCACATGAGATAGCTTGGTTCAACTTAATCCAATCTGAAATGTCTGCCCGTCGGCTAAAACAAGCAGCTCGATTTTTGGAAGACAATCGTAATTTATTGTCAGCTGCAGCCCCTGGTAAGTTCTCTGCTCTCGAGATTCGTCTGCTGCTTTTACAGGGCGAAAAGGAGCGAGCCATTGTTGCCATCAAAGAGGCAATCAAGAAGGGTTACCTTCCCAATGGTTTCAAGGGGGTGAAACTCTAATGGCACGTTACTTCCGTCGATTAGTCTGTTTTCTTACCATCGAAGAAGCCATGCTTTGTTTGGCAATAGTCGTTGTTTTGCTTCTTTCTTTCAGTGTCACTGGTGAGTTTCATTTGGGGAGAGCTGGACGAATAGGTAACTTTTTTGCACTCATCTGTTCTTGTTCTTTGCTGGTCGTAGGTCTTCATGATGTTTATCACGCAGACGAGGAATTGCCTACGATGACATTGGCCAAACAAATCCTCTGGCGTTCCATTTCAGTATTGCGCGATTGGTTGCCTCTTTATTTTGCCCTCTCTTTATATTCTTATCTTTATGGTTTGGTCAGTTTGCTCAATCCAGTCGATTGTGATGACTTGCTACTAGCGGCTGATAGAGCTCTCTTTGGTGAAACTCCGGCAGTTCTTATGCAGAGCTGGGTTAGTCCCTGGTTAACAGAAGTTCTGTCTTTTTGTTATCTCAGTATGATGGTTTTTCCGCCTGCTTTATTACTTTGTGTTCATTGGAAATGTGACAGAGAGAGTTTTCATCGAGTCACCGTTGGTTTGATGGTCATTTGTTTGCTAGGGTATTGTGGTTATGTTCTCGTCCCCGCTGTGGGGCCACAAGTTTATATGCAAGCTAAGTTCAATGTTCCATTGACTGGTGGATTGCTGAGCAAAATAGGTCACGACATCATTGAACAAGGACGTAACCCTCGCGATTGTTTTCCCAGTATGCATGTGGCTGTTCCATTTTTGATGTTGCTTTATTCTTGGGTTTATTGGAGACCATTTTTATTCGTAGGTTTTCCCCTATTTGTGGGTATTTTTATCTCGACCATGTACCTTCGTTATCACTACATAGTTGATCTCTTTGCAGGGATGATACTGGCTGTAGCAGTTTTTTATGGCGGTGTTTACCTGCAGAAGTGGTGGTTGCTCAAACAGTCTGCTTGCAGACTCCGTGAAGAGTGATCTCTTTGGCCAATTTGTCGATAATGCTTTGCGGTGCAAAAGTGGAAAAATAGTTTTTATCAGTAACTACTATCAATTTACCGCGCGCCCGAGAGATGGAAACGTTGACGAGGTTTTTGGCCGATGAGCCAGGTCTTTTATCAGACAGTAAAATGCCTGGTTTGAGTGGTGAAGTATCCACTGTGTCGAAGATTACCAAGTCTCTTTCGTTTCCTTGGAAACGATGAACTGTACGACACTCTAATCTTTCTCTTTCACCACTGGAAAACTGCTGACGTATCATTCGACCAATGAGTCTAATCTGTTCAGCATATGGTGCAATGATGGCAATGGACTCTAATCCACCATCCAAGGCTTCTTTGGCCAAATTTACACAGAGCTTTGCTGAATGTTCATTAAATCTCGAATAAGCTCCCTGCTGAGTTTTGCAAACTCCACCATCCTGAGTGTCAAAAAGCACTAGTGCTTCTTTGGGGAAGGGGGGACGATTTGAAATGGTGCTTCGTTCTTTGGTGACTTCATCATTCAATAAACGTCCATCGTAAAAAAGATTACTTACCAAATCACCAATGAGAGGGTGCATTCGGTATTGCCTATCCAACAAAGCGACAAATTCGCTTTCATGAGGTTTGGGTACTGTAACCTCAAATATAGAACGTCCCATGGCTTTTCTAACGTAATCAGCAGATGACTGTACGATAGGTGGCAACTGGCGAGGGTCACCTATCATTATTGTTTTTTTGCGAGCCAGAGTTGCGCAATAAAAAAGAGTGGGCAGTATTGCCATTCCAGCTTCTTCGACAACGACGACATCAAACCTCTCTTGGCGAAGCAGTTTGTTGATGTACATATTCGTCATCGTTGCCAAGATGACTCTAGCTTGCCCAAGGACAGCTTGTTCTTGATTGCGCAAAGATGAACGAGCTGTGGTCAATGCATCTAGTGATAATTCTAGTGCCGCTTCCAAGCGTCCTTTGCGTGAGCGGATTATTCTTTCCTGAACACTCTCTGTCATCTGTAACATCTTCTTGGTCAAACCACGGCCAAAAACCTGCAACAAATCAGAAGAGGTCAAGGTGTCTGCTGTTGCTGGACCAAAGAGTGACAATTGTTTGGGACCGGAAGCTTCTTTCAACTGTTTCAACAAAACCTGGCAGGCTGAAGCCTTTTTCTCCAAGACAGGACGTAGGCGCAGAAGACGCTCCATCTTCTCCTGGTTTTTTGCGTCACTACGTTTGGCTACTTCGCGCAAAGAAGCGCCAAAGGTTGGACTGGACGTGTGACCAACCCTGACGACAGAACCATCTCCAAGGAGCTCTTTTCCTTCTATAAGTGAATGCAGTTTTGCCAAGACTTGATCAACTGCAGCATTCGTCGTCGAAGTTACCAAGATACGATGACCCTCGCTTAATAAACCGAGGACAATATGGGCAAGAGTCGTTGTTTTGCCCGTACCAGGAGGTCCCCAGACAAAAGCAAGATTGGCAGCAGAGCACAAATTGACAGCCTTTGATTGACCGTCGTTCAAAGATGGAAGTTTGCTCGACTTCTGGTTTTTTATAAGAGAGGCTTTCTCTTTGCCAAAGAGTCGCATTGCTGATTTGATGTTGTAATGAGTCGTCTCTTTCAATCCATTGAGAGTATCTTGCAAACGTTCATACAAGAACCAAGGATAGATGACCAAACGTGCATCCTCTGCAGAGGAGGGCAAAAGATGTTCGCCTTCGAGAGTTACCGTCTTTTCTGTCAGAGATGCGATTGTGACGAGGAACTCTACTCCACCACCTTCAAAGGAACACTCACTGTGTAAAATCAGTTTGTCGTTGGGGGTGACAATGTCGAAAGTATGATGACGAACGCCTTCTGTCGTGGTCTCCAATAGATGACCATTTGTGAGCTGAACTTCAAAGGGACCAAGTCTTTCGCGCATTGCCGCCATTTCAGAGGCAACTGCTTTTTGAAAGGAGGTGATGAATTTGTCGAGTAAAGTTGTCATTTCGATAGGGTGCCAGAGTGTGGGCAGAAGGTCAAGACAGTACACCGCCAACGTACTCTTCAGCGCCTTCTTCTTCGATTACTCTATATTTACGTCTATAGTCGTGTTCCATGGACAACACAAATTTGACACTACAGTCTACTGTACCTACTAGTTTCTGTAGTTTGTCTTTAGCAACCTCTGCCAAAGTGTCATCGGGCTCATCGTCAAAGGTGATGAACTTGAGTTCAATATCATTCTCACCTCTTTTGATCAACTTAACTTCGACGATGGTTCCATTGAACTGCTGGTTCAATTCATTGACGAGCTGATTGAGTGCTGAAGGATAGAGAAAAGCATTATCCTTCCTTCGCAAACAGTTTTCACTCTTGCCTTCAATGGCAGTCAGAAATTGTTTTTCTTTAATGGTTGTGACTTGCGCAATGTCGCCAATACGGTAACGAATAAAGGGGTATTCCTTGAGACCGAGCATCGTGACAACGAGTTCTTCTTGACCAGAATTATGAGCAACAGTCTCTACATAGGCGATGTCACTGAAGATCTCAAAACCTTCTTCTGTTTCGTGAGCAATCTCACCAAACTCGACGGAACCATAAGAATCACTGACAGTGGTGTCTGTAAAAACACTATTGATGTTCTCTCTTTGGCAATCAAGAAAGGTCTCACCACTTACATTTATCAAAGGAGGCACATATGAAAGTTTGATTTGATGTCTCTTCATCAACTGGGAAACGAGATTGAGTGGTGAAGGAAAAGTCATCAATAGTTTGGGTTGGAAACTAGTCATTTCCTCCACGAGTATTCGAGTCGTCTTTTCATCGATAACATTGAAAAGAAGTAACTTGAAACCAAAGAGCCAACTAAAGTTATTAAAAACCTGCAAGTCATCTATGTTGTAGGTTCCTGCTGGATAAAAAATGAGGGTTTTGTCTCCAAGCTGCCAATCCATGTGACGCCAGCAGCGAAAAAAGGAAAAGAAGAGACGTAACAAGTGCTCTTTATCCATTCGCACCGATAGAGGCATTTTTGATGAACCACCAGTGGCCATATTGAGGTGCACGTTTCCCTGGCGTAAGTTCCAAAATCCTGAAGTGATAGCTTTTTCGAATTGAAGCTCTTTCGTTGAGGAGGTAATTTTCTCTGAATGAATCTTTTTCCCCGCAAGGACGTAATCCTGCTTGCTGAAAGTTGGGAGTTTTGTGTAAGCCTCGAAAAAGGCATCATCAGAAACTTCAGCTGTACTGTTCAGGAAAGACGAAAAATGGTCTTGGAAGTAGGGTACCTCTTTGTTCACATAACTGAGCAAGCTTGTGATTTTGTTTCGCTGCAGCTTTTTAATCTCTGGTTCGGTAAAAGGAGTAGAAACTTCATCGAGAAGATGGTGGCAACGTAGAAGACGGGCTAAACCCCTCAAAATTGATGAACGCATTTTCATGCTCCTTTGATGGAGATCTTAACACGAGCCTGTTACCTTAGAGTTGGTGATATCTATGAATTATTCAATAGTCGTTTTGGTCTCAGCCTCAACTGAATGGAAAGTCGTACGCAGTTTTTATCCCGATTGCACAATCGAAGAAACACCCTATGGCGAAATGTTCAGCCAAGATAATCTGCTTTTTCTACATGGTGGCATAGGCAAGATCTCGGCTGCAGCATCAACGCAGTTTTGCATTGATAGATTTTCTCCCCAGTTGATTATCAACTTGGGTACTTGTGGTGGTTTCATTGGCGAAGTCGACAAAGGCGACATTGTTTTGGCCACTGGCACAATCGTATACGACATTATCGATCAAATGGGACCAGCAGATGCGACCATCAATTATTACTCCACAGAGCTGGACTTGAGTTTCCTCACCAAACCTTATCCGCAAAAAGTCATTAGCAATGTAATCGTTTCTGGTGACAGAGACTTGCTCAGTGAAGACATTCCTAATTTGAAAAAGCGATGGGGAGCTGTGGCAGGCGATTGGGAATCAGGTTCCATAGCTTGGGTGTGTAAGCGTAACAATATCAACTGCCTCATCTTACGTGGTGTCTCGGACTTGGTTGGTAAAAGTGGTGGTGAAGCTTACGAGGACTTCTCTGTTTTTGAAGAAGGAGCTAAGCTTGTAATGACAAAGCTGCTGAATAAATTGCCTCAGTGGATTTCTCAGAGCAAGACACAAAGTGCAACAACACAAATCAAAGTCAATGCACCTTTGAGCCAATAAAGTATCTTGTCCAAGAAACCAGGTTCATAAACACATCTAAAACCAGTGTGGTTGCCCATCCTGTAAATCCTTACAAAGTGGTTTTGTTTTGTACAGCTCCTGTTGGTGAGCTCTTCATCAAAACTGCCACCCATAGGGAATGCAACTTCTTTGTCTCTGCCTCTTTGACGAACAAGTTCATTCACATTGCCAGCCATGTCATAACACCCAAAAGGGCTGCAATCATAAGAGTAGCTACCCACAGGTGCGCTGTTAGTAATGCCCAAACCTCTAGTGTTTACGTAACTCTTCAAACTATCGAGCTCTTCATCAGTGCCCCAGGGAAAAGCTGCTCCACCGCCACCACAGGCTGCGACTTGCCACTGTTCTTCTGTAGGTAGTCGTTTTCCAGTGGCCTCCAAATACTTTTCTACCTCTCTTTTATCAAAGACACTTTGGGGAAGATTGGTTTCGCTTCTCGGTGGGGCAGGTAGTCCTAATGCAGCGGTGAATTGACCTCTAGTCACTTCATATTGGTCAATGTAAAAACCTTCCAAAATCACACTTTCAGGATTCTTGGGATCACCCACCATATATACTCCAGCTGGTACATAGACCATTCCACTTTGGCCAAAAAGGAAGAGCCAGGCCGCAAAGATCAAAAAAGCAGATAGGCCTAACTTGATTTTCCACCGTCTTTTTATTGATGAAAGAGATGAAGTGAATTTGGGCAACTTCGTTTTTGGTTCGTGGACCTTTTCATCGCTTTCGCCGACAGTCATCAGCTCTTGTAACAACTCTCCATAACTTTGATGTCTTCCACTGCTTTCTTTAGCCATCATCTTTTTGATTATCTTCGCAACTGACGGTGGTAGACCTTTTCTACATTGTCTGATGTCGGGCAGTTGTTCATTTACGTGTTTGTGTAGGACAGAGACTGCTGAAGGGCCGTCAAAGGGGAGTTGCCCCGTTAACATGTGATAAAAAGTTGCTCCAAGGGAATAGATGTCTGAGCGATGATCGCAAGGTTTACCCTGGGCCGCCTCTGGAGACATGTAATGGGGGGTGCCCATTATAACTTCGGCTCTTGTCAGTGATTGTCCGCCTTCGAGAAGTTTGGCCAAACCAAAATCTGTAACTTTTACGGTCTCTTCTATTGTGAGCATGATATTGGCTGGTTTCACATCTCTATGGATGATTGCAGCCTTTTCAAAAGCGACAGCTAGTGCTTTGGTCGTTTGTTTCATGATGGACAAAGCCTGCTGCAGAGAGAGTTTGCCTTCACGGCCGATTAGCTGGTCAACACTTTCTCCATCAACGAACTCCATGGCGAAAAAAGGAGTTCGTTTCTTGGGATCCATACCCATGTAATAGATATCGCAAATGTTCTCGTGATTCAGTTTCGCCACTAACCGAGCTTCCCGCAGGAAACGATCGAGCAACTCTTTGTTGCTCGTGAACTGTTGAGAGAGTTCCTTGATGGCTACTGAACGGTGAAGGGCAATGTCGAAACCCTCATAAACGCAGCCCATACCGCCTTTACCGAGAAACTTTCTAATCTCATAGTTTCCCAGTCTGCGGCGCATTCGTTCGGGATCTTTGGCAGATTTGTGTCTACCAGACGCTGTAACCATTGTTGGTAGGCTTGTATTGCTACCATTTCCAGACGGAGGAGTCGTCAAAATAGTCTTTGGCTCGCGACCCGTCATGCTCATCGACCTCCTACGTTTTGTCATCGTTATAATCGTAAATACGCAAGAGCTATGCCGAATATGAAAAACGCTAACGGAGCGAAAAATCAGAATAGTCAAAGAGTTGTGTTCAAAAATAAAACACAGTTTTCGTCATGCTTTGATACGTCAGTTCATCTTTTTGAGTCTACTGAGCCGGGTCCTCTTTATGTCGCGAATACGCTGTCGAGTTTTTCTCTCTTCACGGCTCAGACCTACGTCGCCATAAGCACCAGCAAGTTCACCAAGAGCCTCAGTCAACAATGTAGATTTTTGGTCAGCATTCTTTTCCACAAAGGGTACGATTTCTTGGCGGATTTCCAATGCTTTTTTGAATTTGCCCTGTTCCTGATAGAGATCAGCCTTAGCGTCGTAACAATTGTAATAAAAGCGGGTCCAAGCTCTCTTTTTTGCTTCTACCAGTCTATTGTTTCCCTCTTTGAGACGTTCGAGCGTCTTGCTGTCTACAGCCTTGGAGAGCCCTTTGGGTATCTGAGGTACGCTCTTGAAAGTGTCTGCCAGTTTGAAGGCTTTGATATATAACTCCAGAGCTTTGTCGTAGTTCTCTTCGTTAGCCGCAATACGGCCAAGCCATAAATATCCACTGGCGTGATACTGAGTCTCTTTTTTAAGTACTTTCGTTAGTTTTTTGAGGGCTTCTCGAATAGTACTTTTAGCTGAGTCATATTCTTTGGCTACCAACATTTTGTGTCCATTATCGAGAAGCTCACGAGCTTTTTTTTCCTCAGCCTTTTCCTGCCTGTTCATTCTGTCTTTGAACTTGATTTCACCAGAAGAGAAAAATGGAAGTAAGATTGCAATGCCAATCAGTATTCCAACTATGACAGTTATTGATGTACGCGGATCCACATATGTACTCACAGGCTTTTGTCCTTTCCCCTCTGTAGACAATAAAAGCTTTGTTAAAGGTGAGCGCAGATGTCAAGCAACTGGAGTCCCAATCAGTAATAAAGGGCTGGATGAATGAAGGGAAGCGAAACAATTACATTGTAAAGAATGTGAAAAACCACACAGGCAGTGAGGCTTTTGCTCTTATCGTACAAGACTGCCAAGGCAATACCAATGAGATAAACAGGAGGCATGGATGGATATGGATGAAGCATGGCAAAGAAAAAAGCACTAGTCAATATGGCCCTGCGGCCTACTCCAAGAACTTGTTGCAGTCCTCTGTGTATGAAACCCCTGAACAAAATCTCTTCACAAAGAGGAACGAGAATGCAAATAGTTCCTATGT
>CAZXTJ010000124.1:0-15145 GCA_964643655.1 uncultured bacterium | reverse complement strand
CCTCCACAGCCATGGTGCTCTGTGTGCACAACTCTGTTGGTGCAAGTCCAATCTGTCACTTTGGCTCAGACGAACAGAAAGAAACTTTCCTACCAAAATTGGCCTCAGGTGAAACTTTGGGTGCTTTTGCCATCACTGAGCCAAATTATGGTTCCGATGCAGGTTCAATCCAGGGAACGGCCAAACTAGATGGTGACGAATATGTGCTCAACGGTCGCAAGATGTTCATCACCAATGCAAAACAGGCAGGTTTGCTCATCGTCATCTTGTCGACGGACAAAGAAAAAGGTTCCCGCGGTCTCTCGGCTTTTATCGTCCCAAGCGACACAAAAGGTCTGACCATAGGCCGCAAAGAGGACAAAATGGGTATGCGCGGTTCGGAGACCAATGAAATCATCCTCGAAGACGCCCGCATTCCCAAAAAACTCCTGCTGGGCAAAGAAGGCCAAGGTTTCAAAGTTGCAATGGTCACCCTCGATGGTGGTCGAATAGGCATTGGTGCCCAAGCCAATGGCATTGCCCGCGCAGCCTATGACCAGGCACGCCACCACGCCAAAGAGCGCATTCAATTTGGCAAAGCCATAGCCGAGTTTCAAGCCATACAGTGGAAACTTGCCAACATGGCCACTAATCTCACTGCGGCCCGTCATCTCGTTTGTGACGCTGCCAGACGAAAAGACCGAGGCATTTCTTTCACTCGTGAAGCTGCCATGGCCAAACTGTTTGCCTCAGAGAAGTGCAATGACATCGTACGCGACGCCGTACAAATCTTCGGTGGTTACGGATATACGAAAGAATATCCAGTGGAACGGTTCTTCCGTGATGCCAAAGTAACAGAGATTTACGAAGGCACTTCCGAGATGCAACGACTGGTAATTGCCCGACACCTCTTGAAGGACGAATGAGCTAGCTCTATCTTTCGTCAAATGGACGAAAGGTAAGAGTTATGCCCTTTGTACGACACCCAAAAATCAAGGGTCTCGTTTACGTACCCAAAAAGAAAGCCCAAAAGAAACATCCCTGCAAAGATTGTTTCAACTGCCTCTACTGCTCTGATGACCGCTGTTCCCTTTGCCTTCGTATCTGCAAAGAGAAGGACAAAAAATCAAAGTCCCCGAGCCAGAAGTAGTTCTAGCGGTATGAGATAAATGTGGCCCCCCTTGGTTTCGCTCAGTGCCACCAATGCCTCAGGTCCAATGGCTATGGACTTGGGTTCATCGATTTGGGGCACCGCAAAAGAACCACTGCGACCACTTTGAGGATGGGAAACATAAATCGTCTCACGAGTCCGTCCAAACTCATATGAACCAACGAGCAAGAGATCGATGAAATCTCTTTTTAATTTTGGCCTCTTTCTAACCCTGGGCAAAGAAGAGGCAGCAGGCCACTCGTAAAGCTCATTTCCTCTACCAATACGGAAGAGACCACCACTGCGAGACATCTCTATAGGTGTATTCAAAGGGCAATATTCCTCAGACACGGCCAAACGAAAACAACATTTACCATCAACGGCTCGACCAATTGAAGCAGCACTAGTCTTGCGACTGATGACACAGGGGCGACAAGAGACTACGGCCAACTGTCGTTTGTTTATCCCTCCATAAGTACCAGTATCTACGACACCATAAAGGCGACCACCAGCCATTCTTGCTGTACCAACAAAGGTAAAATCGCGAGCACCACCACAAGGTTTCGTTGTGAGCCAAGCTCCACTTTCCTCGTGAAGTGGTGTCTTCTCCAGATCTTCTGCAGCAAAATAAACGTTCCAATTGATACGCATCATCTTGGGGTCGTAACAGAGAAAACCAGCTCGTCTTCCTTTGCTCAGCTGAACAAAAACACGTCCTTTTTCATAGACGCCCCTACCTTTAGGGGTAACGATGGGTAATCCCTGATAGCGAGAGATGAACTCACCTTTGCTGGCCTGATTCCACTCGTGTTTTTTGTCGAGCATCCACTTTGGTAAGAGGTGCCTCTCTTTGGGCAAAGCTGAACTGGGCCACCGCTGCGATCTTTTTTCCACGTCGAGGGCACATACGCCCAATGTGTCGCCGTCAATCTTGTAGAAAAAGAGTACGTAACCATTGGGCAGAGCAACTAAACCACCTAGCTCATGACGCCTTCGAGCCCAAGTTCCAGCAAGCTGAGGAGGCATGAACAACCAAGCCAATCGTAGGCTTTCGTTGCCTTCTGAACTCTCTACGAGGGACTTCTGTCGCTGAAGCTCATAACAAAGAACCAATCCAGCTTCGTTGATGGCCACTAGTTTATTGCCAACCCAAATGGGCGGGCAGGAATGGGTGGAGAGTAACTCACGCAACCAACCGCGAGCATTGAAAGTTTTATAAGGAGCCAAACCTTTGGCCACAGAGCCAGAAAGGAGCTCTTGCCCACTGTAAGTGAGTTTCCAGGAGTAAGAAGAGCTCTCCTCTTGCGCCTTTATTACAAAAGGAGCACCAGAGCTGGGCACAGGTGCTTTTATGGTCTTTCCCTTGGCAGAGACAGACATCTCCAGGTCGTCATAAGCAGAGAGAGAGAGATGAAAATAGAGATGAGAGCCCAGAGCCGTAGCAAAAACCCCATCTTTGATTGCCGGTTTGACAGTAGTGACACCTTCGCCATCTCGAGGCAAGATGACGAGAAGCACTAAAACGAAAACAACGACAAGGATTATGGGGGGTATCTTTTCTCTGTTTTCCCTATCTTGCACCTAAACCTCCAACTTGGTCTCAAGATATCTATAAGTTAAACAGTGCCCCAATGTCATATTCCAATATGCCCATTTTGGAGTATTTTGCACAGGCAAAGAACCATAAAGCCTCAACAACCATAATCTACCCAAAATAAAGACTTGGACAAAGCCCTTGCCTGCAAAGGGTTTCAGAACATGATTCAATCAGCACTTCCTCTGGCACCTCACTTGCTGTGCATGCGACTGAGGGTAGATGGGTACCGAGCGGCCGTCCTTTGGGGAGGACGAGCCGCTCTCAGTTTATTGGGCCCCTAAGAAAGGTACATATATGAGCCACAATTGTGAGTGTCCTTGCCTCGCTCGCTGTCCATTCTTCAATGAGACGATGGTGGAAATGCCAGCTACGGCTCAAATGTATAAAACCCGCTACTGCTCAGGTAATCAAGCTCGCTGTGCTCGTTATCTCGTTTTCCGAAAACTGGGCAAAGGTAATGTTCCCCGCAATCTACACCCCAACCAAATCAGGAGAGCCCAATTCCTCATCGAGCAAAAACCATCCAGTCAGGCCGCATAAGTAGGTCCTAGCACGCTACAATATGGTCAGAGGTCTGATCATATGGAAAAAAATACAAATTCTCCTCCGCTCATCATTCCCCTTGGCACTCAGGTAGTGTTGAGTCGCGAAATCCCTGGCCCGAAGAACAAACCCATTTGTCAGCGTGGCGCTGTTGGTGAAGTCATCAAGGCTCCAGGTGATGGACGCCATTCATACCGTTTGCGCCTTGTCGATGGCCGCGAAATCTCTGTCAAAAGGAAAGACATCACCATTCGTAAGTTGCACCAACGCGATAGGTCTCAGCTGCAGCTTGATGTCAAAACAGAAGAGTTGACTAATTTCGTCATCTATCGCTGTGTTGTTGGCTCTCGCGCTTATGGGCTCAACCACGATGAATCTGATGTTGATGTTCGTGGTATTTATTTACCACCTGCCCATCTACATTGGTCTTTGTATGGTGTTCCTCCTCAATTGGAATTCGAAGAGCGAGAAGAGTGTTTTTGGGAGTTGGAAAAGTTCATCAATTTGGCTTTAAAGGCCAATCCAAACATCCTCGAGTGCCTCTATACACCTTTGTTCCAAGAAGCTTCTCCCATTGCCCAAGAACTATTGGATGAACGAGAACATTTTCTCTCTCGCCTCGTTTTTCAAACCTACAATGGTTACGTCATGTCCCAGTTCAAAAAACTGGAACAGGACTTACGAACGAGGGGAGCCATCCGCTGGAAACATGCCATGCATCTCATTCGTCTTCTGCTCAGTGGCATAACCGTTTTAAAAGATGGTTTTGTTCCTGTCGATGTGGGACAACATCGAGACCGCCTATTGACCATTAGATATGGCAAGTTACCCTGGGAAGAGATAGACGAGTGGCGTTTGTCTCTGCACAAAGAGTTCGACGAAGCATTTGCCAAAACAAAGTTACCAGAACGTCCAGATTATGAGTGGGCCAATGACTTTCTCATCAAAGCTCGTCGCCTCCAGGTAAAGGATTAAGGAGAGAAGCAAGTGGAGTTGAAAGAAGCATTATCTCGATTAGAAAAGATTACGCAAGAACAACCTTACCCACTGCTTTTCGCCACTGTATCGGGTGCCCACCTATATGGTTTTCCCTCTGCTGATTCTGACTATGATTTGCGCGGTGTTCATATTCTGCCCAAAGAAGAAACCCTAGGGATGAAAAACCTTCGGGAAACCATTGAAGTAAGTCGTGACACAGATGATTTAGAGCTCGATCTAGTCACTCATGACGTCAAAAAGTTCTTCCATTTGCTGCTACGTCCCAATGGATACGTTCTCGAACAACTTTTGTCGCCAATCGTCATCCATACGACGAAAGCTCATAAAGAGTTATGTGAAAAGAGTGATCTCTTTTTCACTCGTCACCACGCCCACCACTACTTGGGGTTTTCCCGAAATCAGTGGAAATTATTTCAAAAAGATAATCCCAGACGAGTAAAACCTCTGCTCTATGTTTATCGTACTTTGCTCACAGGCATCTTCTTGATGGAGAACGAAAAGCTAGAAGCCAATCTCTGCACCCTCAACGAGAGATACAGGTTGAGTTATCTCGATGAACTCATTGAGATGAAAAAAACAGGTGCAGAAAGAGAACACTTGCCTGACGATGATTTCCAATTTCACGAAAAAGAATACCATCGACTAAGCTCTGAACTGGAAAGCTGGAGAGACAAAACGAGCCTACCAGAAAAGAACTCTGGATTGGATTTCCTTCACGAGCTCTTGCTTCGATTGCGGATAGATGGTGAATAAATACAAAATCAACAATCTCGTTGGTATTGGGGGAATGTGCAAGGTCTACCGTGCCACTGACGAAAAACTAGACCGTTACGTTGCTCTCAAAATCCTCAACGAAGAGTTGGCCAAAGACAATAGAGAACGAGAACGTTTTCTGCGGGAAGCAAAAAACTGCGCGAACCTTCACCACAAAAACATAGTCTCCGTCTTTGATACCGGTATTTTCAACGATAATCCCTTTATCGCAATGGAGTTTGTGGAAGGCACCAATCTCGAAAAACTGCTCGAAAAAAAGCAGCCCCTGCCCCAGTTATTGGATATCATCAAAGAGATAACGAAAGCCCTTGAATTTGCCCATGAAAAGGGTGTCATTCATCGCGATCTAAAGCCGGCCAATATCCTTATATCAAAAGATGAAATAGTCAAAGTTGCTGACTGGGGTTTGTCCAAAACGTCAAAAGACAAGGCCAACTTGACGCGAACAGGTATGGTTTTGGGCACTCCTCAATACATGGCTCCCGAGCAGATTATCTCCAATGACTGTTCCCCGCAATCTGACCCAAGTTGATTCACGAGAGAAGTTATCTCCGAAATCCCCTGGCCATAAAGTTGAGACCACTCATAATGGCTGAAGCAGTATTAGCCAACTGTGGTGGAATGCGGCCACCTTGGCCTCTCTTGTATAACTACTACGGAATGGCTTTTGAGCATCTGAAAAAACCTGATGGTTTGACCAATAAGATGGAAGATTTTCACATAATCGGGAAGATCCCGCTAACTACCAAACATCGCAGCAAAACAAGCCCGAGCAAAGTAGCATACCGTCGCACCTACCTTGTGCAGCAAAACACGACGCTAGCTGCCAAAGCCATTTTCAGCATTGCCCGTATGAGCCAATCACCATCCTATTTCACTCATAACGAGCTACCCCCCAAGGACAATCAGTTGGCAACAATGTTACGCCGTGATTTCATTGTTCATTTGCCACCCAGTTATCCTTGGCCACCACGGAAGAAATTCGCTTGTATCAGTGCTAGATATGTATCGCCAGACATACAGCTGGCTTTTCGCTTGAACAAGAGCAAGCCATATTATGTTTCTAATGCCGTTGGTTATTGGCCCAAACCAAAAGGTTTCGATCCCTGTACATTGATCAAGTTTCCCTTGGCCAAGTCCAATCTTCGCAGGGGAAACAATAGACTTCATCTCTGGATTGCATTGGTCACTCCACAAAGATTTGCCGGTTCTGCCATTTTGGCTGAAGTGTTTTTTATAGTGCCAAAAATCTGACTAGTGTTTGAGAGTTCTCAATTTGGCCATCAACTGTCGGCTGTTAAAGACTGTGTCGCCACCAGGTAGAGTTCTTATTCGTGCAATCAAAGCCTGGGGCTCATCACACAACTCTATGGCTTCCAAGAAAAAATGACGAGCTTCATCGAGATGAGCACAAGCAAGGAGAGCTGCGGCCATTTTGAACAAATACTCTGGTCTGTCAACTTTTAGACCGAGTCTATCAATGGTTGCCAAAATTCTTTTTAACACTGCAATGTCCTCTTCGCCGCCCAGGAGTCCTGCTTCCATTTGGTCAATTGCTTCTTGACCCATGCCAGCCTCGAGATAACAGGTTATGACCATTTCACGCAAAGAGGGAACAGAGCGAATTTCTTTACCATCCCAGAGCAATAGTTCGAAGAGATAAGCCAAAGCAGGTTCGAAATCATGTTCACATTGCAAAGCACGAACGACACATCGCCTTGCGCGCACAAAACTCTCTTGCAAGAAATAGAGGCGGCCCAAGCCCATCCATACTTCACAAAGGCCAGAATCCATGGCTTCCACTTTGCCGTCGTCGAGTAATGAGGCGAGCTTTTCCATGGCAAAAGCATCAAACTCCCAAGTTTCCAAATGACGATGGCAAAGTTTTACAGCAGCAGCGATGTTTTTTCCCTTGGTGAAAGAGTTGAAGAGCTCTTCAAAAGAAGCTCTTGCCTTCTGAAAGGACTGAGCCCTTTCATCAAGTTTTTGCTGTCCTTCTTTTAACCATTCATCATCGGGAAAGGTCTCCAAAGCTTCTTCGTAGACGTAAGCAGCCATTGGATGAAGACCCTCTTCAGAGAGATTGTTGGCTAGATAACCCATGAGACTGTTCATCTCACTCGTCGAACCAACTCGTCGACAAGTATCCACATAGTCGGTCATCAGTGCGGCAGAACGTTCGAGGAAAGGAGAGCAAGCGAACAAACCTCGATAATATTTGAGTCTACTTTCGTCGTTGTCGCAATCACGCAGAAGCAGAGAGAGCCTTCGTTCGACAAGAGGAACAAGGGAGAAGAGCGCTAGACGATGAAAAATGGCACCTAATTTCTGCAGCAGAAGGACATAAGTTTCTAAATCGAGACCAACTGAGTTGCCACCATCTATGTCCCAGCTCTTGTAACTCAGATGGAGACGCCAAAAGAACGCAATGAGCTCACGTTGCATTTTCCGACCAAATATGGAGGCAAGATTGGAACTGAGAGCCAATAGTCTCTCGAATTGAATGAGCCCATCGAGGAAACGCCCTTCTCTCGTTGCACTGATGGCTTCAAAGAAATAGGTTTCCGAGAGCTCACGCAGAGCAAGCTCTTTCACTCGCCTGAGGCCCTCAGATGCAGCCAGCCCTGTGGCAGGAAGTTTCGCATCCAGGTCGGCAACGAGCTCTTCAGCTGACCAATAACGATTTGTTTGATTAAAAGCCACCATTTTGCGAATGATTTGATCGAGGGCTTCAGGAGCTCGACGATTGAGTTCATTCACTTTGGGCAGTTGCTTTTCTAAGGTCATTTGGACAAATGGTATTTTGCTCGGTTCATCGGCTTTCAAAGCTCGTTTACCTGTCAAAATCTCGAAAAAAACCAATCCCAAAGAATAAATGTCTGATGGTTTATCCACCATTTGACCGCGGTTTTGTTCTGGAGCAGCATAAGCTAAAGTACCGCCTATTGGTTCACTTTCATCATCTTCTTTGGTCACCTCGACTGTTGCTCCTGCTGCAAGAGAGGCTATGCCAAAATCTATCAATTTGATGACGTTCTCTTCAGTAATCATTATGTTGTGAGGTTTGATGTCACAATGAATGACCCCTCTCTGATGGGCAGCCAACAATCCGCGACTAATATCTTGGATGACAGAGAGGGCCAACTCAATGTCCAATGCACCGCGTTGGCTGATCAATTCAGCCAAACTCACACCGGTGATGTATTCATAGGCGATGTAATGCCTTCCTCTTTCTTCACCACAGGCCACAAAAGCTACGAGATTTGGGTGAGAAAGATTGGCTGATAGTTCAGCTTCTTTGGTAAAGAGGGAGCGAGCACGAACAGGGTCATCAGCTTTACTCTCATCAAGAAGTTTTAGGGCAACATACTCGAAGTTCGTTTCATCAAAAGCGAGGTAAACACTACACATGCCCCCCTCGCCTAATGGCTGGACGACTCTAAAACGACTGATTTTGTCTCCCACATTCACATACACATAGTACTCCGCAAGACCACATCATTGCTGCAAAAAGGAATTGAAGCGACGTAGACTGATGTAAAGAAAGAGATTATGAGTAAAGACACTTCATTCTTGAAACAAGAAGCTACAAGAGAGATTGTCGAGCGCCTCTTCGGAGCCGGCATATTGTCTCCGGCTGCGCGCCTGGAGGCTGTTGACATAGTAGATCCTCCCCGCCGGTGGATTGAATGGCTCAATAGCTTGTTGCTCTTTTTAGGCTGTGCCTTCGTCCTCTCTGGCACAGTGTTTTTCTTTGCTTACAATTGGTCAGCTATGGGCAAATTCACGAAAATGGGTCTCATTGAGGCACTGGTCGTTCTTTGTGCAATCCTTGGCTGGCGAATGGATGGCGACAAGTTACCTAGTAAAGTTTTGATCCTGGCCGCGTCAGTCTTTGTAGGTGTCTTTCTGGCAGTATTCGGCCAGATTTATCAGACTGGTGCAGACGCATGGCAACTCTTTGCTGGTTGGTCCATACTCATTCTCGGTTGGACATTGGTTACTCGCTTCGCTGGTTTGTGGCTCTTTTGGTTAATCATAAGCAACGTTGCTCTCATCACTTATTGGCATCAGATGATTGACCAGTTTTTTGAATCCACTTTTGGAACTTTCATCCTCCTTTTGACTGTTTTGAATGGTGGTTTGTTGGTTTTACGAGAAGTGGGCCTGAGCAAAGGTATTGTTTGGTTGAAGAATAACTACCATCGCTGGATAGTCCTTGCTTATGTACTCTTGGCTTCTACATCACCTGTTTTGTACCTCAGCGAAGAGCGTTATCATTCCAACACCATGGTCATAGTTGCAGCCATTGTTTGGTTTTTCGTAATTGGCGCTGTCTATGTTTATTACAGACATTTTTCAGCCGACTTGTTGGCGCTTACAATGGCTACTGGTGCTGTTTGTGTAGCCATACTCACTCACCTCGCTCCTTTCTTCTTCTCTGGAGGTGACAATGCCTTGCTTTATCTAATCTTTGGCTTTGTCATCTTGGCAGTAGTGGGACCAGCTGCCTTATGGCTCAAGGGATTGGGCAAAGAGATGAGGCATAACCAATGAGTAACCTCACAGTAGCTGATTTATTGGCAAATCTTGAGGAAAAAGGTCTCCTGCTCGATTTATCTCAGGCCAAAGAGAGTGCGTGCAACACGCTTAGCAAAGAGATTGATGATGATAGTCCTTGGCATATCAAAGCGCTCATTGGTTTTGGTGCTTGGTTGTCATCTATCTTTTTCTTTGCTTTCATAGCCATTTCTGGGGCAATTCCCAATGACAAACATTCATTGCTAATGACAGGTATATTGCTGCTCATAATTGCAACTTTTTTCAGGCGCTCATACTCTCACGTTTTCCATTCTCAGCTTGCTTTGGCCCTGCTAGTGACAGGTTATTCCTTTACTCTTGTATGCTCATCTTGGATTGTAAGATCCTTGTATACCCTGCCTTTTGTGTCCACTGCTGTATGTCTTCTCTTATACTTCCTAAATCCTGATCCCATACAGCGTTTCCTCGGCCCTTTTACGACGCTCATTTTGTGGACCATCTGGATAATTTCAGAGTTGAACCACAATTTTCTCAATGCCCTCATAATTGTGGAAATGCTCGCAGCTTATTTTCTCCTCACCAGATCTGCTGCAATGTTTCGACCGGCATCTTATGCCTTTGTTTTTTCCATCCCCACGACACTGCTTCTTCCCATAACGTACAGCCGCATATACACAAATTGGCTGCCAACGAGTGTGTTCCTTTGCCTGGGGCTCGTGGCCTTGGTTTACTGGCTCAGCAACAATCGTCTTTCCTTGAAAGAACCTCCTTTGCTTTATGCCATCGTTGCCATTGTTCTACTAGCTTGTTTTGCCCCTCCTGGTTTGCTGGCAGCAATCGCTCTGCTCATTTTGGGACATGGCATTCACAACAGCTTCGTCACTGCTTATGGCTTTTTGTTCATTCCTGTTTTCATCATTTATTTTTATTATTATCTGGGAATAGATTTAGCTTACAAATCGTGGACCTTGATCTTTAGCGGCCTGGTTTTGTTAGCTTTGAGGCACTATTTCAGCAAGAAGGCCAATCAATGAACAAAAAAATCATTTTGCTCAATTTATTGCTAGTCCTCTTTGTCATCAATGGTTTGGTCTGGCAGAAAGAGCAGATATTGGCTTCTGGTCAGTTAATCCTCCTGCCCCTGGCTCCCGTCGATCCACGCTCACTGATGCAAGGCGACTACATGATTTTGCGTTATTCAATGGCTAGAAAAGTAGATAATGAGCGCGGAACTGAAGATAACGGAAAAGTTGTCATCACCATAAACGACAAAGATGTAGCTAGCTTCAATCGCCTTTGGAATGGCGAGAATCTCCAGAAGGGTGAACACCTGCTCCGTTATCGTTACCGAAATCACAAAGTTCGATTTGGGGCTGAGTCCTTCTTCTTTCAAGAGGGCAAAAGGCCCCTCTTTGATAAGGCTCGCTATGGGGAACTGCGTTTGGCCAAAGATGGAGACGCAGTGTTAGTAGGTCTGCGAGACGAAAAACTGCAAAAGTTGGGGGAATGAAATGCTGACCTTTGAGGATGTCATCAACTCAGCCATAGAAAGAGAAAATGAAGCAGCAAAGTTTTACAGAAAAATTGCTGAAGAAGCCTTCACAGAATCGCTCAAGAAGGTTTTCCTCGAGTTTGCTATTGAAGAGGAAAAACACAGAGATAGGCTCATTGCCATCCGTGATGGTGAGTTCGACCTCGGTGATCTGAAAAAAGAGGTCAATCTCAAGATAGGCGAATATATTGTGTCGCCAACGGCTGTCACTGATGAAGTGGACTATAAACAGGCTCTGAAGTTGGCTATGAGCCGAGAGAAATCGTCATTCCGTTTTTACAGTGAGCTTGGGCAAAAAGTGACAGACAAAAAGGTCAAAGAGCTGTTCTTTCGATTGGCTCAAGAAGAGGCAAAACACAAGCTGACTCTCGAAGTTCACATAGACGACTTCAGTTAATCGGTAGCTTTTCTGTGCCAATCCTTAGATTGGAATCTTGAAGGAATTGAGAAAACTCTTGAATGTGGCAAATTGGAAGATTACTTCGCCTTTGATAGTTTTGCCGCTGCTGAAGGAGCATTTATAGGTAAAACGGACTCTATCAGGATGACCTCGAAGGGGAAATGCTCGCAAATGGCTCACTTTCTGCAAGGAGCCTGGCCGAGGAAGTTTGCTGAAATTTGCTTCGAATTGTTCTTTTGACAGCTTTTCTCGCACAAAAGGCGACAGAAGGTTGTAGGCACGGTCATATTTCTTTTCGATGGACCATTTGAAAAAATGTGCCCCTAAGCGAAGGTAAGGCCCCAAATCTGGTGGAGCTTTACTTGCTTCGACCAATTTTCGAATTGCATCTGCGTCCTTGATTTGGATGACATTCAGTTTGCCATCAAGAAACTGCAGCTGCATATCAATTGTTCGCTTTGCAAAGACGATGGGGCCATTGATTTGCTCAATCTCGTGGCCTGCTGCAATTTTTTTGGCGAAGATGAAACTCTTTGCCTCTGAACGTTGGAATGGGCCAAATTGCTGAGTGATCTGCTTGATGAACAGTGCAGTCAATTGCTCATCATTCTGTTTACGAAGTTCTGCTGACAAGAGTGGCAAGATGTCTTGGAGCGATCCCTTGTGCACTTTGAGGAAGAAGTTTTCCAATGTGGCCGTTGAAGCACTGCCACCATACATGTGCAAAGAACAGAAGATTAAGAAACAGAAAAGAGCAAAACTGGCGAAAAACCAGTTAACAATTGAACGTGACTTATTTTCTCTCTCTTCTGCCATTTGAGCTCTCCTGAGAAAACTCTACCTCAGTATTTAGTGCAGGTCCACCCTGAACGGCTTTGTCAAATGAGAAAGACCTGGTACAATGCCTTCTTAATATTCGATCCACGTGAATACATATAGACGAAAGAGGAATTGATGATACCCGATCCAGCTACTCTCAAGTTTAGCCATAAGCTCCTCACTCCTGAAAAAGCCAATCTTCCGGCCCTTGTTGTTGGCGTTTTCAAAGGGCTGAAAAAACCAGAGGGTGTTCTCGCTTCAATCGCAAAACAGACTGGCGCTCCTGTTCAAGAACTCATCACTTCTGGTGAGATCAGAGGCGTATTCAAAGAATTCACCACAATTCCTTTGGGCAAGGGTTCACCTTTTCGCACGATGCTCGTAATGGGTATGGGCCCCAAAAAGAGCTTCAACAATGACGTTCTACGCTCCATTATGGCTAGAGCTGTCCGCATTCTGCGAAAAATCGGCCGCCCTCGTGTAGCAATCGTTCCTTCCGATTTTCCTGGTGACGTCAGTCACACTGTAGAAGCCCTCACTGAAGGTACCCTCCTCGGTCTCTACAAGTTTGCCAAATACCTCGATCCCGACGCTTCTCCGAGCCGACGCCCCCTCAACGAAGTCATTTTCCTTCATGGCGACAGAAAGTCTCTGAAAGCAGCCAAAGTGGCTTCTCAAAAGGGTGAGGTAATGGGTTGGGCCACCAACCAAGCTCGTAACTTGGGTAACGAACCTGGTAATTACTGTGTGCCACAAACCTTAGCAGCAGAAGCCAAGAGATTGGGCAAAAAACATGGCCTGACCGTCAAAGTATTCGAGAAGAAACAGCTCGAGAAAATGGGTATGGGCGGTATTTTGGCTGTTGGTTCAGCTGGTAAAAATCCTCCTGTGCTCATCGCCGCTCGTTATCAAGGTGGTCGTAAAGGTGCTCCACTCATCGCTCTCGTTGGTAAAGGCATAACCTTTGACGCTGGTGGCGTTTCCATTAAGTCTTACAAGGGTATGCACACAATGAAATATGACATGTGTGGTGCTGCAGCAGTACTTGGCGCCCTCGATGCCATTGCTGGTTTAAAGCTACCCGTCAACATTCTGGCGCTCATTCCATCGGCTGAGAACTTGCTCGATAGCCAAGGATACAAACCTGGTGATCTCATTCAGATTTACGATGGAAAAAGAGTGGAAATCATTGATACAGATGCTGAAGGTCGTCTGCTTTTGGCAGATGCCCTATCTTATGCTGTTGCCCAAAATGCTTCACTCTTAGTCGATGCAGCAACCCTCACAGGTGGCGTAATTCGTGCCATTGGCCACGTCGGTTCTGGCATTATGGGAAACAATCAGTGGGCCATCGATTTGATGATTAAAGCTGGAAAACACTATGCAGAAAAAATGTGGCAATTCCCCTTGTGGCCTGAGTTCAACGTTCATTTGAAATCAACTGTAGCCACTATTGCCAACTGCCATGGCTCGCCTGTTGCTTCCACGCCAACGGCAGCCAAGTTTTTGCAGCATTTTGTCAACAAGACACCATGGGTTCATTTGGACATTGCAGGTACGGCTTCCACTGAGGAAGATTCAACCCTCTATTACCACAAACCCTATTTGCCCAAACGTGGTGCTACTGGTGTTGGCGTTAGAACCATTGCCCACTTCGTAGAGTTAATCTCTGAGGAATGTGGCAGTGACAAGAAAAAACTCGTTCAGTTGTTGGATGACAACATGATTGAGGAATGGCAGTGATTTTGCCCTATAAGGGTACTGAGCCAACACTTGGCGAGGATGTTTATGTTGCACCAAACGCAACGATTGTTGGCCAAGCAAAGCTTGGTGCCAGGTGTTCTGTGTGGTTCGGTGCAGTTATTCGTGGTGACGTCAATACGATAGAGATTGGTGAAAACACCAATATACAAGACAATGCTGTTGTTCACGTCACTGGGGGCACTGGTCCAACGGTCATTGGCAATAATGTGACCATTGGCCATGGCGCCATTATCCATGCCTGCACTATAGACGACAATGTGCTCATTGGTATGGGATCTGTCATCTTAGACAACGCTGTCATTGGTGAAGAGACTCTCATAGGTGCCGGTGCAGTCGTCACGCCCAGGACCAAAATACCTCCTCGAAGTCTCGTTGTAGGCTCGCCTGCCAAAGTCCTTCGTGGTTTGGCAACTGAAGAGATTGAAGGAATAAAGAGGAACGGGCGTCGTTACCTCCAAGTAGCCACAGATTATTTGGCTGCCGAGAATGACGCCCGCAAAGAATGAAAAAGTGGACCGCTCCCGGGGTCGCAAACCTTATGGGTCTTTAACTGCCCTTTACCTGCCAACGATTTGCGGCCCCCGGGGGTCCGAGTCTTTTAGAGGAGTGGTCTCAAACTCTGAATTTTGAGTGAGGCTTTTGTGAAGCGAAGTGCTCCTTTCGCAAACCTCTTAACACGGCCAACGAAAGTCTCTTTTTCCGTCTTTTTATCTTCCTTGGCCCCATTTTCCTCTTTGACCACAGTCCATCTTTCCATTCGCATAACCTTGTGAGTCACTACGCTCACCTCCTCCCCGGATTCCGCACAAAAGAGAAACCCGGCACCGAACTGGTGCCGGGCGTGATTGCGCCTCATACAGAACCACTATGGTTCTGGGACACCAGTATATCTAAGTTCAACGACTGGCAGCTGACTTGACGCTGACGGATTTTGCCTTCCGCAGATCTCTCGCAAGAGACCTTGGTCCCGCCGCTGCTTCCTATCGTGACAGTCCATATTCCTCCAAATATCCCCCACTACCTAAG
>CAZXTJ010000123.1:0-15168 GCA_964643655.1 uncultured bacterium | reverse complement strand
GTGTCGTGATGTGTGGAAACGACTACTATGTGCACTGAACTGAATTCTGGGGAATTACGCAGCTCTTCGCAGAGTTCGAAACCATCCATCTCAGGCATGACCACGTCGGTGAAGACGATGTGAAATGATTGTTTACGTATGAGCTCGAGAGCTTCTTGGCCATTGGTGGCCTCTTCCACTTGCAGCCCCAGTTTTTCTAACTCCGTACGCAAACGGCGACGCATAGATTCATAGTCGTCAACGACGAGAGCCCTTAATTCTATGTCCTTGGTCATGGCGAGCTCTTAAGCGGCTGAAGCCATGGACATCAATGTCTTTTCGCTGGCTAGAACCAATTTGTCCACATCGAGAATCATGACGACACGGTCCTGTATCTTACCCATGCCAATGAGGAAGTCTGTCTCGAGGGCGCTTTCACCAAACTCTGGTGCTGGCTCCAACTGATTTTCAGTGATGTCGACGACTTCAGATACTTCATCTACGATAATACCCATGACGGTCACACTTTCAGAACCCTGTACTTGCACAACGATGATACAGGTTCTGCTCGTAGTCTCTTTTGCTTCTATGCCCAATTTCAAGCGCAGATCGATGACAGGAATGACCTTACCGCGCAAGTTGATGACACCACGGACAAAATGAGAAGTCTGCGGCACACGGGTAATGGACATCATGCCTATGATCTCTTGTACTTTCAGGATTTCGAGTCCATAAGATTCGCCTGCCAGTAAAAAGGTGAGATGTTTGCCTGCCTGTGCCAACATTTTGCCTGAGTAATTCTCAGTAACTTGTGTCGGCTGTTCGTTAGTCGTCTGTTCTTGCATTGTTTTTCCTTCCCCAAAAAATGCTGGACAGGAAGAACCATGCAATCGATATGCCACTAATAGGACAGTCCTGCAGTAGGTTTTGGCCTTGCTACATATAAAGGGTGGCGAAGTGCTCCAGGAAAAAGCCTGATCTAATCACTCCTGCATTTTTCGCTCGACGAGATTGACAAAAGTCTCGACAGTTAACAAGCGGGGTAATCTCGTTCTGTCTAGACCTTCGATGAATTTATCGGCAGGGATTTCGGGCATTAGTTTTTTCAGAGCTTCTATACCTTTGGGAGTAAAGGTACGACCATCGTCTTCAAAGAGCTCTTCTTCCGTAATGCCAGCTGCCGCAGACTTGGAAAACTCATTGGGATCGATTTTCACATCAAAGTTCTCTTCGATTTGAAAAGTTAGATCGAGCAAATCAAGAGACTCTGCCCCCAAGTCTTCTATCAATGAACTCTGCAAAGTAATCTCATCTGCTTCTAAGCCCAGCATTTCAGCCAAAGCCTCTTGCAAGGTTGTAAAAATTTCATTTTTATCAGCCATTGTTTGCCTCTTCTGCAGGTTCATCAAAAAGTTGTTCTCTGAACATGTATAGGCCCAAGCCAAGGCCAAAAATCGTTATCCACTCCAATGATTCTTCCCAAAAGTCGAACCAAATGGGAAAATCCCAATTTATGCGATAGTTGGCAAATCTGATCAAACCAAAAGTGCCAAAAGCTATGGCGAAAGAAAAGAGCAACCTTTCCCAAAACAAGTTACGACTCACTTCGAAATGAAGCATAAAAAAGGTAATCAAGGATAACCCTATTCCAACGATAGGGCAAATGCGGTTTTCGAAGTATTGATAAGGTAATAGATGCTCCCACGTATATTCAAAGCCAAAAACATTTGTTTTGATGGGATGCTGTATATAGCCCTTTGTCAGCGGAATGAGAAAAACAAAAGCCATTCCGAGACAGACCAACATAAAGATGGGACGAAAACGGCAGCTCAAGTTTTCTTTCACAGGACATGTGCGACAGAAACGCATGAGGGCACAGGCTTTCTTTTCAACGAATTGAAAGACCATCCGTCTGTCAATGATTTCGAGAACAGCCATATTCATAAAACCTATGGCAACGGCCATTCCGGCATTGTGTAACATCTCCCAAAAGACTGAAGTCATGCCAAAAGCCACATAATTGACGGCACAGGCTGCCTCGCCAAATTCAAAGGCGAAAAGGCCGCTCCAAAGCCACCATATCTCTGGCTGTTTGCGGTAACGCCAAAGTCGTTTGAGAAGATATGCAGCCATGAGCATGTATGTTGGTTTGATAAACCACACATTGGCTGCACCAAGTACTTGAAGATAAAAGGGTAAAACTGCTTCTACTGGAGGTTTCATTCCATTAAACTACTACATTATGCAATAGTATTCCACTGTAACTGGACTTTGGCTTTTTCCAAGGGTAAGCTGTTGCAAACTTAAGGGGAGCTCCGTGACCGCAATGCCAGATATTATCTTCGTCGATGACGACGTGGATGTACTCGAATCAGTGGAAGATTTTCTCTCTCGCTCTTTTAACATTGCAGTCTTCTCTTCTGCCCGTGACGCCTTGGAACACCTTCGACAAAATGGCACTCGCCTTCTCGTCACAGACTTACGCATGCCGGGCCTGAACGGCTTCATGCTCATTAATGAAGCTAGAACCATTTGCCCCGAACTGAAGATATTGCTCATTTCCGGTTATATCGATGCCTCTTCAGAAGACGAACGTATACTCTACGAACGTTACACCCCCTACTGCCTGAGCAAACCTTTCAAGTTTCCTGAACTACAGGCGAAAATCGAAGAGATCCTAGCGGACTAATCGGGTTGCCACTTTTCTGCACAGACCACCAAGCTCAGCGAAAAACGCCGCCCATGAAAAAAGAGCGACCCATTGCTGAGCCGCCCTTTCGATGAAGATTTTACTCTTCTGGTTTGCCTACAGTCTTACCACTCTTGTCTTCGATGAGACCAGCGCACTCAGCCTGCAGCTGCTTGAATTCATCTTCAACATCATCATTGAAGGTGATTTGTTCGAGCTGTACATCAACGTCATCTGTGCCAGATTCGAGTTCACCAGCGATTTCAGCGCGTACTTCCATGTCGTCGATTTGCTCTTCCAGCTTGTTGAAAGCTTCGAAAGCTTCGTTGTCTGGTTTGTTGGACATAGCACCAGAGATTTTCATCTGAGCTTCAGCAGTGCGTTTTTTGGCGATGAGCAGCTGCTTCTTACGTTTTGCCTCAGAGACTTTGCGTTTCATACCTTCGAGGTTCTTTTTCAGTCTCTCTACGGCCTGTTGCTGCTGTTTCGCTGAAGTGCGATATTGGGCAGCGATTTTTTCACACTCTTTTTTGCGAGCCAGAGCTTCGCGAGCAAGATAATCATTGGATTCATCATCATCAGAGAGGATGATTTTGGCTTTGTTTACATACTCTTGAGCCATTCGCTCTTGAGTCTCTGCTTCTCTTTCGAGTTTGCGCAGATGGACCATTGCGTCAGCGATGTACCCTTTGGTCTTGCGAACTTCGCCAGACATGTCTTTCGTAATTTGTTCCAGTGCCAACTCTTTGTCCTCGACTGAATCCAAAGCAGCGTTGATGTTAGTCGAGAAGAGTCTCTTAATCCTTGCCCACAGTCCCATATCTATCCTCCCTTTCGAAAGTGTCGTTTCCTATAGAGTCATCGTAACCGGAACGAGGGTCTCTATTCCAGCAACTTTAAATCTTCCACTGTCGTTTCGAGCGCTTTTACTTCATCCCACATCTCTTCTACCTGTATCTGAACGTTGTCCAAAGGATCACCCGTCAAGGTGACCATACGCCCTTCAAGGCTCTTTACGACCTGGCGGATATTGTTCAGTTCACCATTCAGTTGGTTTTGTCGTTCCGTGTTTTCGCCCTTCTGTTCCAAATCTTGCGCCTCTAAGGCCAAAGTCTCATACCCGGAAATGAGCTCACTCAAACGATGAGGCAAATCTTCCACCAACACAGAAGTATCATCAGAACAAGCGGAAACGAGCTCAGCCACTTTTGCAGAAAGTGCTGCGAGCTGCTGATGTTCCTCGCGACGAGGGCCCTCCAACAAACGGCTGCCCCTTTTTGCGGCCACAGTCAACTTCACCTCATCGGATACACCAGGCGGCAACGCAGGTCTTTCCACATGGGCGATGAAATCTCTGTCAGACATACTTTCGGCTACAGACCAGCCATAAGCACTAGAAGTGAGCAACATACCAACGACGATGAACCACCACTTGAATAACAGGGCCAAAACGAGAGAAGATCCGCCTCCCAAAAGCCCAATGAATAGGCTGCGTGGCCTAAAGAGGGCGTGGAAGAGAACCTTACTATCGTCAGCCACAGAGAACTCCTAATCTTCCCTCGTTACTTGAGGAATGACTTCTTCGAGATCTTGTACATCCAAGAATTCAATGGAGTTCAGCTGGCTCTTCGTGAGGAATTTTTCGCCTTTGATGATGAGGAATTTCGCGCCGCCTTTGCGGGCAAAGAAATAATTCACACCCAGCTTGTCGAGCTGACCTTCGAACTTGACGCCTTCATCAACAACGATACGAACACGAGACTTTTTGCCATGTTTGTCCAAAGCCGACTGATAACTGGCTTTGCTCAAATGAACGACGTCATCAGTGTTGAGCAAATCATCGAGGTTGATGTAACGCTCTTCACCAAAAAGTTCGCGCTCTTTGGGCAATTCCTGCTCGAAATAACCGTCATATTTTTTCGCATCGTGGCGAGAAACTACGGCCGAACGCAGTTCGTCTTCGAGCAACTCATTGGTCGTTCTCGGAGGTTCCAGGTAAAAGAGGTCAGAAAGAGCACCCTCTTGAGAACTAGACTGCACTAGTTTGACCTTCTCATGGTCAAAATCATAACCATTGAAATATGGATAAATGAGGGCTTTGCGCGCCTTCTTCTGGACGGCATCACTAACGGCTTCGAGGTGTCCAATGTGGGGATCATAACGGCGCAAGTCCTCGAAATCACAAATGAACATGACGAAATAAGTGCCGCCCATCCCTTTCTTGGGAGTGACACGAATGTTCAAAAAGAAAATGAGCCCCGGTTTGGCACCAGGCAGAGAAAGATAACGCCCTGTGATACGACGAGCCAAAGTTTGGAAAGTCTTCGCTTGGTCAGTCTCTAGCGCTTCTTTGAAGAGCTCACGGTCTTCTTTGCCTGGAGGAGTGCCCTGGAAGGTCCAAATCTTACAACCACAGGTGGCTCCTGTATCGGGTTTTTTCTTGAAAGCCTCAACGAGCAAACCATCGAGATGGTCCTGCAAAACAGGATCATCAGCTGGGAAACCTGCGTTGGCCAACACTAGCTCGACGGATTTATCGCCTTCGCTATCAGCCTCTACCATACGAAAAATATTGATGAAATTTACGTTCCAGTCGTTGCACTCCACGGAGTGCTCCTTTCAGATCTAATAGATGACAGCAGAGAGGTAACCGACGACACTAGAATTGTCACCTGTCACCATCCCTGAATGGGTATACGAAAGAACCTTAATCTCTGTCTCAGACCACAGTTTGGCCAGGGACAAAACTGTAGTGACGGGCATGATACCGCACAACTCACATTTACGCTGCTTATCTGCACCAAAAAGTCCCTCAGCGTCGCCAGCTTCGATGAAACTGGCCGCCAGCTTGTCGAGGTCCTCGGCCTCTTGAGCTCCATGGAAATGGGAAAGATCTGTGGAGGCGACCACTAAGACGTCATCGCGCTCGCCAATAGTTTTGTGGAGCCGTTGAGCCAACTCCTCTGCAATCTTTAGGGAGTGGGCGCCAATGATGATGGGTACGAGCTTGAAATCTCCCAATTGATGTTGGAGAAAAGGGATTTGCATTTCCAAGGAGTGTTCCACTTGGTGAGCCTGACTACACTCAGCCGATAACTCCCAATTACCGAGGGCAGCTTGGGAAAACTCTTCGTCAATGGCCAACTCTCCCAAAGGAGTTTGATACGCCCCACTCCCCCAAGGAGCCACGCCAGCCAGGGGCACTCGGTGACTAGGGGCAAGAACGACAACAGTGGAATAAGCTCCTTTTTGGAGGCAGCGGTAACCATAAGCCGCTGTGGGACCAGAATAGACATAACCAGCATGGGGACTAACGAGGGCTTTTACCTTGCGCGGAGGATTAAACTCCTCAGCCTTCTCCAGAAAACCAAGTAGAGTCGAGTTGAGCGTATCCTTGTCTCCCGGATACCAACTACCTGCATATGAAGCTTTTCTCACATTACCCATAATCCGCCACTCCCCTCAACGGACCATTAGCGCCTAAATCGCAGCGCTTCAGTCAATACATCCTGGATTTTGGCATCTTCGCCCAGCTCAGAGCGGGCCCAGGCCAGCCTATCTTCCACTTCAGCCGATTTGAAACCTTGAGAAATCAAGGCATCGCGGGCCAACTCCCAAATGCCGCCGTGAGGACCTTCAGCGGCCAAAGGCGCAACAGGACTGCTACCAGCCAAGGGGCCCCAGCGTTTTTCCACTTTCTCAGCCAAATCGAGAATTATTCGCTGAGCAGTCTTTTTACCTATGCCTGAAACCGCAGTGAATGCTTTGGCATTATCAGCGCGGACAGCACGAACGACGGCTGTCACGTCCATTACGGATAAAACTGCAAGAGCCGTGCGCGGTCCTACCTTGTTCACAGAGAGCAACAAGCGGAACATATCTAGCTGTTCGACTGACTGAAAGCCGAAGAGAGTGAGGGCATCCTCTTTCACATCGAGATGAGTGCGCAGGCGTACCATCTCGCCAACAGCGCCCAAATCCAACAAAATACTGCCGGGAACGAAGACCTCGTACCCCACGCCGCTCACGTCGACGATGAGGGATTCGCCTCCCTTTTCGACGACAGTGCCATGCAACATACTGATCATCAGGCTGTCTCCTTAAATTTGCGTGCGATCATACCACATGGTAAGTGGCCCTCCCTGTGGTAAAATACTTACAGGGAAAGAAGAGAGGTCCATCATTTTCGAGAACTTGAAAGATTGGCTCTCCTCCAAACTCGGAGCCGAGGAAGAGGAAGAGAAGACAGCCGAACAAGCTCTTGGTGAACTAATCAAGACGCTTGGCACTGAGCTGAAAAAATGTAAACGCCAAGTGGGCATAGTCGTCAAGAGCCAAGACAAGCTAAAACAGCAGATAAACCGCCACACGAACATCGTGACGAAACTGCAAGTCGAAATCCTCAAAGCCGCTGGCGGCAATCAGGATGAACGTGCCCGTGACCTCATCAGAAAACGAAAACGTTTTGAACAAACCTTGCAGCAGCTGAAGAGACAGCTGAACAAACACAAATCCGTTTCTGACACCATTCAGGAAACAGTGCGCAAAATCGAACTGAAAATCGAAGAAGCGCGGCGGAAAAAGCTGCTGCTGGCCACACAGCGCCAAGCATATGAGACCTCCAAACGCCTTACCGATGGTTTACACGGCGAAGGCGGCAACCTGCTTGAGGAAATCGATGACGATGTGACCTTCTTGCAGACGGAAACCCGTCTAGCTCTCGATATTGATGTGGACCGTATTGGCCTCGATGACTTCGAAACACAACTCGACGAACATGACACAGAACTCCTCGAAGCCCGTTTTGTGACGGAAGACGAAGAGTTGGCCCAGCTCAAGCAGCGCCTCGACGACGAAAAAGACGACGTCAAATTGCTGCCAGATGATGCTCCAGATCCTGTGCGACGAGCAGAGCCTGCGCCGGAAAAAGAGGCTGAGACTGCGCCTGGGGAAGAAGAAGAAGAAGCAGAGGCTGCGCCTCTGAGTGAGCCAGAGGAAGCTCCTGAAGCGACTCAGGAAGCTGCGCCGGGGGAAGAAGAAGCGTCAGAGCCTGCGGCTCTGAGTGAAGAAGAGACGGAGGCTGCGCCTCCGGTAGCTGAAGACGATGAGTTGGCAGAGTTAAAACGTCAGTTGGCCGAACAGGGCGGCGAAGTCATTGAAAAGGCTCAGAAAGCTGCCGAAGAGGCACAAGCCCGTGTGGACGCCGATGGTCCTCCTGAGGGTGCTCCTACACCGAGAGCTGCTGGTGGCAGACCACCAAGAAGACGACCGAGGCTAGCACCACAGCCCCAAGCTCCGCAAGATGGTCCTTTGATTATTGATGATGACGGCAGCGATGCACCGGCAGCGGGACAACCCGATTTATTGATTATTGATGATGATGGTGGGCCGCCTGCTCCAAGACGTCGTCCTCAAAGGCGTCGCAGAAGACCTCAACCTGAGCCAGATATCGTCTTCATCGACGACAACGACTAAGAAAAAGCCCTAATAACGAGCGGTTTTCAGCCCATCCAAGGTGTGGCGCAACTGGTTGAATGCCATCTGGTATTTTGTCAGTCTTTTTCGCTCTTCTGAAGAGAGACAGTTGTCTGCCAGAGCTTCTTTCAAAGCCTCGCCCAAAGCCAATTGAGCGTCAAAAAACTCGATTTTCTTTCGCGCTACGACTACTTCTCCGCGCAGTTCGCGCAGTTTTTTGCGAGAACGGGATGGCTCTAAGCGACAAGCTTCCAACTCTAACTCGGCCTCGAGTTCTAGAGTTTCAGCTCGCTCTACCATTTTTTTCTTGGATTTGCTCACCTGCATCAACTGTGTGATTTGGCGCATCATTCGCCTCTTCATTGGCGGTGGCACAATATTGGCCATCTCCATCTGTATCTCGCGCATTCTTTTACCAGCCTTTTTCATCTCACCAAGGCTCGATTCCAATTCGAAAGTGAGACGAAGAAAGGTCTCTTTTTCGCGCTCAGTCACATTTGGTGTGCCATCAACGGACGAAAGGTAAGCAACAACGAGAGACTTGAGGCGCCTATCCCTCAGCCTTTGTGTCAGCCCCTGGGCACTCTGCTGAATTTTCCCCAGGGAGGCCATATTCATGGCTCTTTGTAAAAACTGCAGCCGCGAAGCGAGAAATTGCACCTCTCCAGCTCTTTTGCTCGCTCTCTGCATAAAACGCTGTAATCTGCGCTGTTCCCGCTGTAGCTCCCGAACAGAGAGAGTCTTACTTGCTCTTTTGGCAGAGCAAAGATTGGGAAAAAGTGAAAGAGCAAAAGCAAAAACCAAGAAAAGGAGGAGTGTATTCCTCATATGTAACCATCCTTTCGTCTATTAAATAGATCGACGAAAGGAAGACAAAATCATAGTTTTCTCACTGATTTTGGCTAAAAGGCTGGGCAGAGAGCCATTTATCCAAGGCTTTGAAAAAGGGACTATCCTCTTTGGACTCTTTGCGTGTGGACTGAAAATAGTGGTCAAAGCCTGGCAGTTTTTTCACTACATAGTCAGTGTTCGCCCCATCACGGAGAGCTTTCTCAGCATTAAAGGTAGACCAACGAGGAATGTATTCATCACCAAAACCTGCCAAAATGAGGATGGGTAGCGATAGTGGCGGCAGGTAGGTGCTGATGTCCTTTTGCATATGACCCTTGAGAAAAGGAGCTTCCTGTACGAGAAAACGATAAAGAGGCAGATCATTGGCCAAATCGAGAGGCTGCCCCTCGAGACTGCCACCTTTTTCCAAAGTATCGCTGAATTTATCAATGGCAGAGAGTGTATTTTTGCGATAGAGGGTGTCCACTTTTGCCTCGTGCAAAGCCAAATCAACAGCTCTTTTCAAAGCTACAGTTGGAGAAGGAGCAAAAGGAGCCAGGAGCAATAGGCCACTGAGTCGCTCTTCCACTTTGGCAGTGGCAGCAGCAGCCACAGTTGCACCGAGACCGTGTCCCAGGAGCAAAAGACGCTCTTTCTCCGTCTCTCTTCTTTTACCCAGATAAGCCAAAGCTGAGATGACATCACTGACTTCAGTATCAAAGCCCGGAGCCCCCTGCTCTGCTTTCGTCTCATGGAGAGAACGTTTGTCATAACGCAAAGTTGCCATCCCCTTGTTGGCAAAATACTGAGCCAATTCTTTGAGAATGGGAGCAGAATTGCGATAAGGAGAAGAGCCATCGCGGCCAACAAATCCACCGTCTCCAATCAAAAGTACAGCCGTCAAATCCCTTTTCCCTTTTGGAGGAAGAGTGAGCGTGCCCTCGAGAACAGCTCCCTTGGCAGGAATGGCCACGATGAGTGATTTGATTTTGTCGCTAGCTTCAGGAGTTTCAGAGGTATCAGCAAAGGCATGTCTATAACCTTCGAGGTAAACATCAAAACCATCGCGCTCTCTTTGCACACGAACGACGTTTCCCCACTTGTCGGCCCAAATCATGGAGGGACGGCCTGCTCCCGTCAGGGAATAACGACGCAGGACTTCTCCTGCTTTGGGACCGTTGACGACCTCTTCTCCACGATAATCCATCTCCACATCAGCCAAAGAACCATCACGAAGCATCACAGCCTTAAATTCTTGCCGACCCCGACGCTGCCTATCGTAACTTTGCACAAGGCCGAAATAGGTACCCACACAGCGACTTTCGAGAACTGTGGAGTTTTTTGGGAGAGGGAAGGTTTTGTTCGAGTGGCCTGAAAGCTCTGCTTGACCTTCTTTCACGCGCAGGCGCAATACGAGCGCCTCTTCACCCACTTTTTCGTGGCTCAGAGCAACGGCAACGGGTTCCATAAAAGGGGCCAGAGCTGTAATGCGATAGCGTGTCTTGATGAGCCCCTTGGAGCCCTCGATGACACGTTCACCCGTCATGACGAGGTGTCCGCCAGTCCTTTTGAGGGAAAAACGCTCGTTACCAACGGTTTTTCCATTGAGGACCACTTGATAGGTATATGGCGCAGCTTGCACAGCTGCCGCTGCCAAAAGAATGAAGACAAAAGCCCACGCTAGCTTGGCCACAGGCTCCTCCTTTTCATAAGCTATTACTTCGGGCTATCCTATCATAGTGCGTTGCATGACAGGGACGAGGGTTATGGAAGAGTGGGAAAAGAAATTTGCAGCTCTAGAAGCTGAGGTCGATGCCGAGTTCGAAAGTGCTGCTGCCCAAAAGAAGGCAGAAGAGAAAGAACGAGCCGCTCAAAAAGCCGCTGCCGAGAAAAAACGGAAAGCTGCGGAAAAGGCTGAGGCTGCGGCTGAAAAAGAGGAAGAGGACGAAGGTATTCTCGATGGCTTGAAACAAAAAGCCGCTCAGAAGGCTCTGGAAAAAGTGGCAGAAAAGTCACTCATAAACGTAAATCCACGGATGGCAGCCGTTTATGGTGTTGGCACTTTGCTCGCTCTTTGGCTCGTCTGGACGAACCTCTTCAAATTGTTGTTCATCGCTGGTGTCGTTGGTGGTCTTTATTATGCACTCATAGCCCGCAGTTCAGGTGACGACGATGAGGACGACGATGTTGAACCTGAAGATGACGACGACGACCTCTAGGGTGCTTTAGAAGCCCAATAACGAGCCGACTTGATAGACAATGAGACAGAGAACGTAAGCGATTACTGTCAAACCACCCAACTGCAGCAAGGCCCATTTCCAAGAACCACTCTCTTTTTTCGTTGCCGAAATGGTGGCCACACAAGGAGTGGCGATGAGGCAGAAAATGAGCAGGCTAATACCAACGAGAGGTCGATAACGTTTACGCAACCAAGTACGTAAGGTGCCCAAACCCTCTTCTTCAGTATCAACAGCTGCAACAATTCCCATCTGAGCCACGAAGATCTCTTTCGCTGCAAAAGCTCCAATGAGAGCAGTGGCTACACGGTTGTCAAAACCAATTGGTTTGAGAACTGGTTCGAGCAAGTTGCCAGTACGACCAGCTAATGAGTAGTCGAGCTCTTCCCGCCTGCGTATTTTCTGAGCTATGGCTATGGCTTCTTGGAAAGGTTCTTCCACACCATTGAGAAGCTGAACTACTAGTGGAAAAAGGCGTTGATGTTTTTTTGCCAAACGCTCGAGGGCAGAGTCACGAGCTGCGCGAGCCAACAGGGTAGCCCGCCTTATCTCTTTTGCATCAGCCACCTCTTCATTGGAAGAGATGATGGCTTCGTAATCTCTGTGTGTCTTGAGCAGCTCTTTACGGAGAGTGAAGAACTCTTGAAGGACTTTGTTCTCTTTCAAACCTTTTCGCAAGGCAGCCAATGTATCTTTCTTTTTTATGAACTCTTTTTCGTGTTCATAGTGGTCTCGACGGCACTCCTCGAGCTCATGTTCACTTTGCAGTAAAGAGATGATGGGCTGACGTTGAGACTCTGTCAAAACACGTCGACCAAGTTTGTTGAGCTCTTCTTGGAAGACTCTTTCGGCAGCGGCGATTGCTTTTGACTCACGCTCTGCAGCTCCTTTGGGGATTGGGTAAGTTTGGACCATCCAAAGGAGAATGGAAGCAACGAGAATGATGGTTCCCGCTTTGGCCACGTAAAGTTTGGCCCTCTCCCACATATGTATCAAGACACCACGCAGTGTTGGCAAACGATAGAGTGGTAACTCCATGACAAAAGGTATGGATTCTCCAGCCAAGATAGTAGAGCGCAGTAATTTGGCCAAACCAACCGCCAAACTAATGCCAAGAAGATAAAGACACCAAAGAACAGGTGCGTGGTAAGTCGGCGGGAAAAAGGCTGGAATAATGAGAGTGTAGATGGGAAACCGGGCAGAACAACTCATTAGGGGCAGAACCAACATTGTCGTCAGTCGGTCTCTGCGACTTTCCAATGTACGAGTGGCCATAATGCCTGGCACAGAACAACCAAAACCTACGACCATAGGAATGAAACTGCGACCGTGGAGACCAATCTTATGCATCATCCAATCAGTGAGAAAAGCTGCGCGAGCGATGTAGCCCGTGTCCTCGAGGAATGAGATACCCATGAACAAAAGAACAATGTTCGGTAAGAAAACGAGTACTCCGCCAACACCACCAATAATGCCGTCTACGAGAAGAGAGCGGAACATACTGTCAGAAGCTTTGGGCCAAAGCTGAGCCACATTCGAGCCAAACCACTGCACAGAACTTTCAATGAGTTCCATTGGTGGACCACCGAGGGTAAAGGTGAGCCAGAAGATGGCGTAAATGACGGCGAGGAAAATGGGAATACCCAAAACACGATGAGCCAAAATGTCATCGAGACGGTCAGAAAAACGGTGGCGAGATTCGATGGACAATTCCACTGCTTCTTGGCAGGCACCAGATATAAAACCATAACGTCTGTCGGCAATGATGATTTCCGATGGATCGCCGTAAAGCTCTTCCAAAGAAGCACAAGCATCATCAGCTGTTTTCAAAATCTTATCGCAAGTTTTGAAGTCTTCTTCAACAGATTGTCGAACGAGAGGATCTTGTTCAAGCAGTTTTATGGCCAACCAACCAAGAGGTGGAGTTCTTTTCTCTTCCCCAGTCTCTTCCTCCATGACAGCAACGAGTTTGTCTACGTCTTCACCAATCTCACGACCATATTTTATTTGTGTTCTGGCGCTGTTTTTGTTGGCAGCAGCTTCAACCATGGCAGAAAGTAAAGTATCCATACCTTCCGAAGCAGAACCCACTGTTTCCACAATGGGAACACCGAGAAGCTGAGAAAGGTAATGAACGTCAATGTCGAGGCCCTTTTCTCGAGCAACGTCAACCATATTTAGGCAGAGGACCAAGTTCAGTTCGAGCTCGAGCAACTGCACGGCCAAAAAGAGATTACGCTCGAGACAAGAAGCATCAAGAACCTGCACGACAACATCGGGACATTCCTGAATGAGATAATCTCGCGCCACACGTTCCTCGAGAGAATTGGCAGTGAGGCTGTAAGTACCAGGCAAATCAACGACGGAAATTTCTTTGCCTTCGTGATCAAAAGTACCTTCTTTTTTTTCGACGGTTACACCAGGGTAATTGCCAACACGTTGGCGAGCACCAGTCAGATTATTGAAGATAGTAGTTTTGCCAGCATTGGGATTGCCAGTAAGGGCAACGGTAAGCCTAGAGATTTCTTTCGCCACTTCTTGGTTCACCGATTTCGATCATTGAACTGTTCGACAATGATGGAGGCGGCGTCTACTCGACGGATGGATAGGTGATAACCACGGACTTTCACCTGCATGGGATCTCCCATAGGAGCCACTCGTTCTACGGCAACGACAGCACCCCTCGTTACTCCCATGTCTGCAATACGTTTATGGAAACGTTTGTCACCTTTTATCCGCAAAACTATACCCCGCTCTCCCGGTTCGAGAGCAGCAAGGTTGGTCTGTTCACCTTCATCTGACTTTTTGAGCTGTTGGAATCCCTCGATGACACAACCTTTACAACGAGAAGGATCCAAACCTTCTTTGCAGACTCTTTTGAATTCAGCCAAAAGGCTCTGTCCACGTGGGCAGGCTGAGAAAAAATCCACAAAAAGTAGTAGTCGTTCGAGGACATCACCACCAATGGCATGTTCCAACTTGCAAGCGCTATCAGTAGCCAATTCCGTTGGCACAGCCAAAATGTTTTCAAGAAAATCTTGCAAGATTTCGTGACGCCGTAAAACGTCTTTGGCAGCCTGTTTTCCAGCATCAGTCAGAACAATGGTCTGATAGGGGCTATAGTCGATGTACCCCTTTTCAGTCAGCGTCTTCAATGCAGCAGTGACTGATGACTTGCCCACCCCTAGGGCTTTGGCCACGTCTTTGGAACGTGCCACAGGATTTTCTTGCTCTAGTTTATATATGGTTTCGAGATAGTCTTCGAGGCTCGAAGAGAGGTTATTGCGCTTCTTTGGTACCACGGGGTCTCCTGTATAAAACAAAGTTCGACTAAGTGAACAAGTGAAGGCAATATATTCCCTCTCCATTAGTCTGTCAACATGAGATTAAGGTCGGTACTCAGCGATGATGGCTTTACAAGCCTGGCGGTTGGCTTCTTCGCGCAGCTCTTCACTGGCCTGCTCGAGATGGGCCCAGAGCTCGGCTCCGAGCGTTGGCAAGTCTTGCAAAGCCCGCGCTAAAGCACGATAGAGCTCACAAAGAGTAGCTCGTAAACCTTCGAATATTTCTGGATTGTCTTCTTCGAAGAAAACTTCCGCTGAGGGCTGCGCTTGGCGCAAAGAGGAGATGCAATCACGGACTATGTATTCGGCAAGGCGTTTGTCTTTGACCATGATTTTGGGAACGAGGCGAACTCTGGCCAAGATGAGCTCTTCTGCAGAAACGCAGCGGTAACACTTGGCAGCTTGACCTCGAGGCATGTCTGCTGCAGTCTTGAGCTCGAAATAACCTTCATTCTGCAGACAGCAAAAAACTTCGTGGGCTTCGTCGAGGCTATTGTGTAATTCACAGGCCATAGCCAAAAGACGTAGGACAAAGGAGTCCACGCCTACCCACTGCAAAATAGCTTTTTGGATCTTTCCTTCCATCAAGGCCTCCTGCTTCATCTTATACATG
>CAZXTJ010000122.1:12995-15271 GCA_964643655.1 uncultured bacterium | reverse complement strand
TGAACCTGCTGCAGGAATGTTCAGGAGCGAAACGCTAAAAAATAGCAAACAACATATCGTGCGCTGTACTGGCCTTTCCGGTGCGGAACGATGTCGATTCCAAGTCGTCTTTCCCAATGGGAAATTTTCTAATATGGACGAAGGACGTCTTGCCCCTTTTCAAGTGGTGCCCATTAGCGCTCTGTGGCAGAAAGGGGGTCTAGAAGTCAAGTGGCAAACGCCTGCGGGAAAAGCTGCTGAGCTCATTTTAAGAGAGCACGATGAAAAGGGAGGCCATGTCATTCCGGCTTTGGGCAGCAAAGACGAATGGACGGCAGTGTTATCTCGTGAAGTGGTCTCAAAACTGGGCGAACAATCATCACTGGTGGCACGAATTCATTTGGACGAACAGTCTTCTGTTGAAGTTGATTTCATGGCTACAATCGAAGCTGTTACGAGTAAATTTGCAGATAGCTTAAAAGGTTTTCATCCCGCTAACGCAGCACGCTCTCGCTGGGAAGCAGTGCGAGCTTGGGTAGAGAGCCAACCCACTAGAAAAAATGACAATACTGACAGTCGTTATCGCCAATATAAGAAAGAAATCAAGAAGTGGATAGAAACAGAAGAGTGGTTGCCAGCTTACAAAGAAGTTGCCAAGTTTTGGCCCCTCATCTTTGAAACAAAGGCCCTATCTTCTACTCGTCAACGGAAGTTATATGAATTGATTACTGGTTTGGCTCGGCTATCGATTTACAGCCCTGAAATCTTTGCCGTCAGATCCTTCAATTTGCGCCCCTTGCCTCAATTGGGTTCTTTGGGTCTACACCGAAGTTCCAAGGTAAGGATGGACAAACAGTTGTCAATCATCAAAACAACGAGTCCCACCTTTGATTTGACTGTAATGCCCCATAGTAACGTCGTTTCCACAGAACGACTCTCTAAAAAACGTAGAGTTAGTTTTACTTTGGGTTCACTACGTGACCTTGAAAAAGCAGAGTTACGCATAGAGTCCATAGCTCTTGGCTCTAATCACCTTTTGCTCCATATCAACGAGTCACCAATGGTCATCGTCATCTACGACAGGGATCTCCTCGAAGCAAAGAGCAAAACACCCTATGCAGGAGTGGATAAACTCATGGGTAAATTGTGGGAAACTGCTGTCTATTACCAATCGCTGCCCATAGAGTTTCTCAAAGAAGGCGAAAACACGCTTCACTTCGAAGCTGTGACTCTCTCGTTTTCACAAGTGACTTGGAACATCGCCTCAATCAGAAACGTCGATCTGGTGATGCAGCTGAGCCGATGAGCCGCGCTTTCGCCAGTATATAAGCATCCGTTCGTGGAGACATATTCCACATTGTTCTTCTCAGCTTGTCATAAAAAGAACGGAGAAGCCCTGTTCTGTTCTGCTCTTTCAGTACTGCCTGAACTATGGTGACTAGCCTAGCTAGAACCAAACGGCTATGGGCATAAGTGACAGTAGTCCAAGGCTAGGGTGTCACATTTTCTAGCCAATAAAATGGTTTGTCATCAGGAGCTTGCTCCAGAAGTGTAGAGACATTCCAGGCAGCCTCGCCCATTTGCCCCAAACGCAAAGACCAACTGAGCAAACGAGTCCTTGCCAATGTATTTTCGCCATCCATCTCTACAACTCTACGCACTGCTTTGGCTGCCCCCTCATCATCACAGGCTGCACCACTAGCTTCAGCCAATAGAGCGTACAGAGCTGGACTTTGGGGACTATCTTCCAATAACTCCTGTATGCTTTCGCGCCAATCCATTCCATTGTTGCGCACTTTCCGGGAAAAGGAGAATGAAGGACCAAAAGCATTGACCATCTTTTCCAAGTCTTTGGTAAATAGGGAGCTAGGAAGTTTTGTGTCACCTCCAGGTAGTGCTTTGGGAGGCTCTTTCAGCTTTACTTTGTGAACTTCGATACGGTTCTTTAATGAGGGCAAAGAATCTGTCCACAAAGCTTCATCAGAGAAGAGTATGTCATAGAGATCTCTTCGTGTCTCTTCATTGACTTTGGTCAATCCTTCTTTGAGTATCTCTGACAAAGTCTCAACATCGAGCTCTTCTTTTGCAGAACTCCTTCTCCGCCACTCATCAAGGGCTACATCAACCAAATGACCATCGAGCAAAACTCCGGCGAGAGCATTGGTAAAAGTGTCTGCACCAACTTTTTCTACAATCAGGGCGTCAGCACGGAACTCGAGTTTTCGTTGGAGTGAGCGCAGAAGAGCTTGGTATTCAAAAAGATATTCACCAAAGTGGCGAAACAATGGCTCTAGTAA
>CAZXTJ010000122.1:0-12985 GCA_964643655.1 uncultured bacterium | reverse complement strand
CTCTAGTAATGGTCCCATCGGTGATGATAGGAGCCACATCTCAACATAACCAAAAGTGATGGCCAAGGCAAAAATGTGCCCTTGTCGTTGTTCCTCTTTATGTTCTTTCCCCACTTTGGCGCGAAAAAGTTGCTGAAGAAGAAGAATGTCCACTCGTTGCCGTGGCAGAGCCAAAATGAGGGGAGCCCCCAGCTCGAGGACGATTGCTCTCTCGTCGCTAGTCTTGTTTCGACAGACAGTTGCCGACAGATCGAAACTGTCGTTGACGATGATTTGGTCTACATGAAGATCCAATTCACCAATGATCTCTTTCAGCCAAGGTTCCACACTCTCTCTTTGTTCTTCCGTCAAATCATCTGCTGGCTGTGCAGGATGGGTATGTCGAAACTCGAGAAAACTATGGGCTCTGGCGAAGATAATGGCATAAATGACAACTGGTGTTACCGAGAGTAACAAGGCAAATGCCACAAGAGCAATTGCCCAAACTTGGAGGTGACTCATCAGCATGAAGACAAGAGCAGCAATGGTTAGGGCAGCTACTGTTATCGAGAGAAACAGCCCCTTATAGAGCCAATCTTCGTATGCAGCCTCTGACTGGTCTAATAATTTGCCCAAGTTATCATAAGAAAGCTCATCCCTTTGGAGGGCCTCCTTTTCTGTGCTCTTGGGAGGTGCGCCTGGATGTAGGTGACCTATCTCAGCTCCGTCGAGCTGAGGAGCATCTACTTTCTTTTTGTTCTCCTCACAACTTTGGCAAATCCTTAGTGGAAAACTCTCAATGAGGACTAGTTTGGCTTCACCATCACAGCAGTGGCCGCAGCGACGTTGGGCAACAGGTGCACGACGAGTGAGTACTTGGGCAAAGGACTTTACGACGGATATGACATCACTAGCTTTGTTCTTTTCGCCATCACAACGACTTGGAAGGAAGAGCCAAGCCTGCCCAGCTGCAAGGCGTAGTCTTTTCGTCAGTTTCTTTGTATAAGGAGAAACTGCTCTGACAAAGTCGTCATCCTTCAACAAAGCCTCTTTGATGGCCAAAGGATCTTGTACAGCAGCAAAAGACACACATACAGTACATTCCGCTCCCATTGAGCCTACGACGGCAACATCAGCTGCACCATATTCGAATAAAAGTGCCCGTTGCCCATTTGGGAGCTCTTCCAACTTGGCACCGACAAACTCATCAGCCAAGACAGACCACCAGGAAGCGTCGTAAAACAATTCTTTGTCCCTTCCCAATTAGGGGGTTGTCGTTTAAACCCTTCATCTACATAATAGGGTAAATACCCCTCCTCGGGGGCTGCTCATACTGGAAAAACCAGTGAATAATTAAAAAAATAATAAGCAACCAGTCAATTGGAGTTGCGCTATGAGAGTCCAACATTTTTGCATTCTTTTTCTTCTCTGTTCCTGTTCCATAGCTTTTGGAGCCGATTACAACGAGTTGCTCCACAAATACCGCCCTCACCTCTACACGACGAAAAAAGAATTTTCACCACCTATCGCTGTAGAGACCATGCTCGAGCAGTCTTACCTCGTCGATAGGGAAACATCGACTGTCATCAAAGGTGAAGATGGCCGCCCCCTCAAGCCCACTCTCGAGTCTTTGGCTAAATATAACGAAGAGAAATATGCCGTAAAATTGTGGAGTGATTATACGGAGCTCCTTGGTTCCTCCAAAAAAGAGAACTACGAAAAAACTCCATCAGTCGTTTATGCACGCGCCGTTGAAGTACCTGAAGACAGGATTTTGGCTCTCCAATATTTCTTCTTCTACGCTGGTTCATACACAGGCAAACTCATTGTCGGAGCACAATTGCCTTGGCACGAGGGAGATACTGAATACGCTCAAATCATTCTCGACTTGAAAACTCTAGAACCCATAGGAGCTTCATCATCCATCCATTATTACGGTATCTCCAAGAGATGGGACGAACTACTCTTTGGTGAAGATGGACGAGTGAAGATGTATGTAGCTCAGCATTCCCATGCCACATATTTCACCCCCTCTAAATGGCCTGGCCATCAAGCCATGGAAGGAAACTTAGGCTTTGGTGGCAACCTCATGTTGTCTCTACGCACAGTGTGGGACTATTGCCGAGAAGACAGAGAAGTTGACTATGAACTTCGCCCTCTCGCTGATGATGATTTGGTCTTTACTTGGAAGGGTCGCTGGGGTGGCAAAGACAAGTGTCACCCAATGGACGTGAGCTTAAAAGCTCGAGAACCAGGTCCAGTGAGTTTTGCTTATCGCAACGCAATGAGTGACAGACTCTCAATGTTCAAAAACCCATCCTTCTTTTATTATTTCTACTTTCTCCCATCTGCCTTTTATCAGAAAATGTTGCTCTCCATCAAAAAGGTTGAGAACTCTGCCATCCGTGATGAGATGTATGATCTCATCTTCCGCATTGGTCGACTACGCGCAAAAGTTGACTATACCTTAAAAACAAAACACGCTGAGCTCAATGCCTGGCAGAAGATGGCTCTAGCCGAAGCCACGCCATTCGTGGTCTTGACGATGACTCAAGAAAAAGTGGCTGCAATCTATCAGTTTGGCAAAGATGAGTTGGGTATTTCCACATTCCAAAAACTGATGAAAAAGATTGCTGAACAGAACATAGATCAGATGATGGAGCACTTGTCTGACAAGAAGCTCGATATTCACGAAGTGGAAGACAATCCACTCAATCTCTATGCTTTGGCACCTGAACGTTTGCTCTCCATTTTGGCAACGCTGACTTGTTTGCCTCCAGAGCAAATCGTGGACATATTCAAAGAAAGCCACTCCATTCGCAACGACGAAGACATGGCTGTTTATGACCGCTTCAAAGAGCTGCACAAATAGGACTCAATTAAGGCCCCAGAGGCTGTAATATTTGATGGCCAGCAGGTCACTGGAACGATCGAATGCGCCAATAATGTCTCGCGTTATCGTGCAGATGTTGTTGCCTGATTTGAGATAACGTGGATTTATTGGCAAAGCCACATTGATGTCCCACCTATGTTTGGCAAGAGATGCAGAGTTGAGAAGCATGATTGGGCTGTTTTCATTAAACTTGAGCTGAAGCTGAGTTCCCCGCACGAATCCAGCAACACGCATTGTAAAGACAGCTTCTTGCAGAGCAGCAGAGTGTGGTGGGATGAAAAACTGTAACTTGGCTCGTTGAGTCAAACCCGAAGGCACTGATGGTTTCTCTTCACCTCTTTGAAAGAGAAAGATGGGTAGCTCTCTATGTACCTCTTGGAAGAGAGTGGAACGAATTGTGAATCTATTCATAGTGTCAGCAGATGTCAAAAAGATGGCTGGAAACTTAGGACTCCCCCAATCAGCCTTTCGATGTCTACCAATGACAGTTTCGTTCTTGTGTAGAACAGAACGGTAACAAATCTGCTGCCAGGGGCGTTTTCGTTGGTAATGTTTGTTTCCTGCCAAAAAAGTAACACCAAAATGGTGAGCTGTTTTTCCCCAAGGTGGAACTAGCCTATGTTCGTTGGCCAAAGCAACATCGATGAGAAAGAGTGGATAAAGACGCTCAACGAGCTCAGATCCCAAATATATGGGTGCTTTGCACAAGGAAGGTAGATTCTCTTTGATTTTTTCCATATCACTGTCACCAAGACTATGGCGACGCAAGATTGAGCGAACTTGGGCTCGTCCATCTTCTACCGTTTTATTGGAAGGAAATTGCTCACTCAAGCTTGCAAGCTCCTGCAAGAGCTTGGTGAGCATTTCACTTTTCATATTCTCCAAGGGAGCCAATATGTCATCGAGGTAGTCATTTGCTGATAGAACCCAACGTCTTTGAGCGACAAGAACAGGCTTTCCTTCAACCAAGGGCACGGCTGTGATGACAGCCTTTTTGAATAGTGGCCTACCCAATGGTACATCCAGAGCAAAATTGGAACGTGACAGAGCCTTTCCTTGGGATAGGTCTATGACTTTGTTCCCACCAGGTAGACCAGTCAACTGGCACTTGTTCGTCAAAGGTCCAACATATCGAAGTTCAAGAGTGCTGATTGTTTTTAACTTGAGCTCACGCAAAGTGTCGCTGGCCAGGAGCTTTGGTTTTTCAGAAGACTCAATGGCCAATCTGCGAAGCTGGGGAAGTAGGCACAAAAAGAGGACGAGAAGGGCAAAATAGATGAATTTGGATCTGCCTTTGGCGACGACTTTGCTTTCTGTGACAGCGTCTACTTTTGCTGTCCTCACAGCCTTACCCAAATCAGAGAGAGGTCTGGCTCTTGGTGATTTGTTTGGACGCGAGTTTTCGTACCAATTTTTTAGTGCTTTGCCCAGCTTGGCAGCACTTTGATATCTCAAATCTGGATCTATGGCCAAAGAGCGACTGACTATGCCATCCAAAGCTTCATCAACACTTTTGTTCTCCTTCTGCAGAGATGGAATTTCAAAAGGAACGAGACCACGACCAAATGAAATGACCTTGTCAGATGAGAAGGGCGTCTTGCCTGCAATTGCACTGTAAATGACCACACCAATTTGAAAAACATCACTTCGTTCATCAGACTTGGTACCACAGATGACCTCTGGCGGAAGATAATCCAAGGTACCTAGAACCTCACCAGTTTTCGTCAGTTGAGTTTGCACATCTTCGCCATAAGCCGAAGCAAGACCAAAGTCTATCAACTTTGGCAATCCATCACGCGATAAGACAATGTTGTCAGGTTTGATATCCCTGTGGATTATGCCATTTTGATGGCAGTGAGCAATTGCCGAAACAATGGGAATGATGACCTCGACTAGTCGTCGCACTGGCATTGGTCCCCGCTCGACAATCTCAGCCAAAGACTCGCCATCAACAAATTCCATAGTGAAAAAAGGGGGATTGTGATTTTCCTCAAAGTCATAAACATCCACAATGTTTTTGTGGTCGAGCTTTTTTAAAGCGATGACTTCGCGAGAGAATCTCTTTGTTGAACTCCTTTTACCAAAGAGCTCTTGGCGGATGAACTTGAGCACTACCTCACAGCTACGTTTTTTATCCCAAGCACGATAGGCAAAACCCATCCCACCCTCGGCGAGAGCTTGGCAGTCAACATAGCGTTTTTTCAATTCAGTAGACAGCTCGCTCATAGCCACATGCTAACACCTCTAAGAGTGCGACGTGCTAGTGTATAACAGAGGAAAGTTATGACAGAGCAGCTAAAGTCAGATATTTGCCAAGAATTCTGGGCTCATTCCGTTGATGGATTCGTTCTCTTCGATGAAGAGCTCAAGCTGCGGGGCTCTAATCCTGCCGCCGAAAAACTCTTTGGTCTGAAATTCACTGACGTTGTGGGGACACATCTTGCTGAGTTGTCTCCAGAAGCTGCCTCTTCTGGCCGTTTGGAGATGTACCAAAAGGTCATCGAAACAGGCACGCCCAGTTTCATCAGCGACTTGGTAGCAACCATAGCAGGTAATGAATATCGTTTATGCGTCCGTGCTTTTCCAGTAGGCAAGGGTCTGGGACTCATCGTGACAGACATTTCCTCTCTCGTCAAAAACCTGGAAGAAGCTTTACATCGAACAGAAACGCAACTTCGTCAGTCACAGAAGATGGAAGCTGTTGGCCGCCTTGCTGGCGGTGTGGCCCATGACTTCAACAACATACTCGGTGCAATGACAGGATATTGCGAAATCCTACTCGAAGATCTCGAAGAGGTAGATCCAATGAGAGAAGACATCGAACAGATGTTGCGCTCTTGCGATAGAGCCTCTTCTCTCACTAGACAACTCCTTGCCTTCAGCCGGAAACAGGTCATGGAGCCAAGAGTCATCGACCTCAATGCCACTGTCATAGACATGCACAAGATGCTTCGACGCCTCATCAGTGCCGACATAGAGTTGGTGCCTCTGCTTGCTCCTGCTTTGGAAGCCATCAAAATGGATCCTGGACAAGTCCACCAGATAGTGATGAACTTGGCCGTTAATGCGAGAGACGCCATGCCCAAAGGAGGCAAATTGGTCATAGAGACCAAAAACGTACTGCTCGACAGCCTTTTCGTTGCTCAAAATGTGGGTTCCAAAGAAGGCCCCCATGTACTCTTGTCCGTTAGTGATACAGGCATGGGAATGGACGAAGAGACACGCGACCACATTTTTGAACCATTTTTCACTACGAAAGAACAGGGAAAAGGCACTGGGCTCGGCCTTTCCACCGTTTACGGCATTGTTCAGCAAAATGATGGTTACATTACAGTGGAGAGTGAAACCGACAGGGGAACGACTTTTTCCATATACCTGCCAAGTGTGCCCGATACTTATGACTCACCATCTGTGCTCGGTCCACCAGAAGAGAATCAGCCTCTGGCGACTCAGACCGTTCTTGTCGTGGAAGATGAGCCAATGATGAGAAAGTTGATGTCCCGTCTCCTGAGCAAAGCTGGTTACGAAGTGCTCGAAGCAGGTCACGGTGGTGAGGCCTTACTCCTTTGTGAACAATTCGAAGGCAATATAGACCTCTTGCTCACTGATGTGGTCATGCCTCAAATGGGTGGCCATCAACTTGCAGAGCGGCTCTTGGAAGTACGTCCCAATGTGAAGGTGATTTACACCTCAGGATACACAGATGAAGCAGTGATACATCACGATGACTTCGCCGAAGACACTGCTTTCATTCAAAAACCTTTCACGCGTCGCGATTTCCTCAACAAAGTGCGAAAAACACTAGAAACTGAGTAATGTTTCCATCTCAATAGTACAAATCTTTGGCAATTTTTTAAGATTTTGTATATATTGTAGATTGATCAACTAGCTATTTCATTTTGCAAAGGCATGATTTTGGATAAAAGGACTTCCGTCTTTTCTGGTGCAGAAACATCTGTGCTCATTGTTGAAGACGATTTAGCCATAGGCGAGATGCTGGAGACAGGTCTCCAGTATTACGGTTTTTTGCCAAGATTTGTCGCTTCAGTTCCTGAAGCCAAAGCACTCCTTGCCAGATGGAAACCAGATTACATTCTCTCTGACTATCACCTTGGTCAGCACAATGGCGAAGAGGTCCTCAAAACCGTAGCCTTAAACTACCCAGACTTGGTAGCGGCAAAACGTTTCCAATTCGTCACTGGCGAACCAGATTATGTTGAGAGCGTCGAGAGAAAATTTCCTATTGTCGTTCACGGAAAGCCCTTTAGGCTCAAGGAAATCGTCCGAAGTTTGTTGGCCTGCCCTGCCCTAGATGAACCGCAGGTTCTCGCCACCAAGAGTGAATTGGCTCTCTTTATGGAGAATGCACTACTCTCTACGAGCTGCTAGAGCCCTACCGCCTTAAAGAGCATGGCTCCGGCAATGCCGCCAACGATAGGAGCGACAACAGGTATCCACGCATATTTCCAGTTGGAACTACCTTTGCCAGCGATGGGCAAAATGGCGTGCGCAATACGAGGTCCAAGGTCACGTGCAGGATTGATGGCATAACCTGTTGGTCCACCAAGACTCAGGCCGATGGCCCAAACGAGAAAACCAACCAACAGTGGATTAATTCCGTGAGAGAAGACTGCTGACATATCAATGTTGTTGGCAGCTTTGATGACACCAGCGTTTTTGCCAATGGCCAGAACACCAAAAAGCAATACGGCCGTACCAATAGCTTCTGTGAGGAAGTTGGTCGGTGCATTGTCTATCTCCGGTCCTGTTGAGAAACAAGCCAATTTGGTAGCTTCGTCTTTGGTTTCGTGCCAGTGCCCTAGATATGACAACCAGACGATTGTTGCACCAATGGCAGCGCCAAGTAGTTGTGCACCAACATAGACGGGCACCTTTGCCCAACTGAGCGAACCAATGAATGCAAGGGCAACTGTAACTGCAGGATTGATGTGGGCGCCGGAAACGTGGCCCACGCAATAAACGGACATGGCAACAGCGAGGCCCCATCCAGTTGCGATGACAATCCATCCACCATTGTTACCCTTCGTTTTGTTCAGGACAACATTGGCCACAACACCATTTCCAAAAATGATGAGTAGTGCAGTACCTATCAATTCAGCAGTAAAGATGCTCATTGGACCTCCTGTTATGTTCATTCAGTGAACCTCATTGTTACTACGACACCATCTCCTACGCAAGATCCAATCTTGTTTCATTGGTTCAAATCTAGGTAGAGTGCGCCTATGTACAAGAACATGTTCATGTAGTGATTAATTCATAAGGACCCTTGAGTTGGAGGTATCCCATGGCTCGCTTGGTAATGGCACTCGATCAGGGAACGACGAGTTCACGAACAATCATTTTTAATGAAAAGGCAAAAATCGTCGCCTCCTCACAAGCACCTTTTGATTGTATTTATCCTCAATCTGGTTGGGTAGAACAAAAGCCCGCCGACATTTGGGAAAGCCAGAAAAAGACCATTGAGGGGGCTTTGAAAAAAGCTAAAGTGGCTATGGCTGATATTGCTGGAATTGGCATTACGAACCAACGTGAAACGACAATTGCTTGGGACAAAGATAGTGGCGATCCCGTCTGTAACGCCATCGTTTGGCAATGTAGACGTACTGCTGATTTCTGCGATGAACTCAAAGCAGAGGGTTTCGACAAGACCATCAAAGAAAAAACTGGTCTCGTTACGGACGCATACTTTTCTGGAACTAAAATGCGCTGGATCTTGCGCAATGTCCCTGAAGCCAAAAAGCTGGCTGACAAAGGCCGCCTAGCTTTCGGAACAGTTGACTCATGGTTGATTTGGAATCTCACAGGCGGCAAGGTCCACGCAATCGACGCTTCCAATGCTTCACGCACAATGGTTTACAACATCATTGACGGAAAATGGGACGAAGAAATTTTGGCTCGTCTCGAAATTCCCGTAGACACTCTACCCAAAGTAGTTCCCTCTAGTGGTGTCGTTGGAAACACCTTCCCTGCCCTTTTTGGTGCTTCTGTGCCAATTGCCGGCATTGCAGGTGACCAACAAGCAGCTCTCTTTGGCCAAGCTTGTATCGAACCGGGCATGGCAAAAAACACTTACGGCACTGGCTGTTTCCTTCTAATGAACACAGGTAACAAACCCATCAGCTCTCAGTCTGGTTTGCTCACTACCATTGCTTGGCAAAGAGGAGATGAAGTCACTTACGCCCTCGAAGGTGCAGTCTTCATAGCTGGCGCTTTGATGCAGTGGTTACGTGACGGCATGGAGTTGTTCGAAGACGCCAAAGAGACACAAGCCATGGCACAGAAAGTCAAAGACACAGGTGGTGTCTACATCGTCCCAGCTTTTGTTGGTCTCGGCGCACCTCATTGGGATCCATATGCCAGAGGGACCATTGTTGGTCTGACTCGAGACACGAATAAGAACCACCTCACTCGTGCTGGTTTGGAAGCCATCGCTTACCAATCCCACGATGTACTGAGAGCCATGGAAAAAGACCTTGGCGCCCCCCTAAATACTGTTCGCGTCGATGGCGGAGCTTCAGCCAATGATTTCCTCTGCCAATTCCAAGCAAACATTTTGGGCTGCTCAGTGTCTCGCCCCCAATGTGTTGAAACGACAGCCATGGGAGCAGCTTTCTTGGCCGGTCTTGCCACAGGTGTGTGGAAAAACGACGAAGAGATCAAGAAGATGTGGAAAGAAGAGAGGGCCTTTGGTCCCAATCCTGAAGTTAGCAATGTAGATGAGATGATAGGTGGCTGGCAGCGTGCTGTAGAACGTGCCAAAGGATGGGTCAAACAATGACAATGAACTACGACGTAGCAATCATTGGTGGTGGTGTCGTCGGTTGCGCCATCGCTCGCGAATTATCACGTTATCGACTCAAGACAGTATTGCTGGAAAAATACGCAGAAGTGGGTTTTGGTACGACCAAAACAAACTCTGGCATTATCCACGCTGGACACCATAGTTCACTGGACACGCTGAAAGGACGTCTCGTCGTTCGTGGCAATGAGATGTTCGACCAGCTACAAGATGAGCTAGGTTTTGGTTTCCGCCGCTGCGGAGAAATCGTCGTTGCCCAAAATGACGAGGAAAAGGCTCATCTCGATGATTTGATGGCTTTGGGTGAGGAGAAGGGTGTTGAAGGCCTTGAGATGTGGGACCAGGAGCGACTGCGTCGCGAAGAACCCAATCTCTCAACACATCTCGTTGCTGCTCTTTATGCTCCGACGGCTGGAGTGATCAATCCTTATGAGTTTGCTTTTGCTCTCATCGAATGTGCTCAGCAAAATGGAGTGGAACTGCTCGTTGATTATGAGGTGGAAGAGATAGTCCAAGAAGAGGGTAAACTGACAACAGTTGCCGCAGATGGCCGTCACATCACCTCCTCCTATGTTCTCAATGCTGCAGGTGTACACTCAGATGTAGTTGCCAAGATGGTTGGTTTGGAGGATTTCACCATCCATCCGCGCAAAGGCGAAGAGTATATGCTCGACAAACGTTTACAGGGCATAGTGAAACGACTGGTTTTCCCTGTACCTCATGGCAAAACAAAAGGCACGCTCATTATCCCAACTTATGATGGCACGATAATGGTAGGCCCCACTGCTGAAGAGGTTGAAAACAGGTATGATTTCACTACGACAAACGATGGTTCGGACAATGTATTCTCCTTCGTGAGAAACATCTGTCCGTCCATTCATCCCAAACATACGATAGCAGAGTTTGCTGGTTTGAGAGCTGCTTCCAATACTGGTGACTTCATCATTGGCACTACTGATGTCCGTGGGTTCATCAATGCGGCTGGAGTACAATCACCAGGACTGACAGCATCACCGGCCATAGCCCAATTTGTCATTGAGATTTTGGGTAATGAAGGACTGCCTTTAGTGGAAAAGGAAAACTTCCACGCTCACGTAGAACCACCACCTCGTTTTGCTCTACAGAAACCAGCAAAACAGCGAGAACTCGCAGAAAAAGATCCACGTTTTGGTCAAATAGTCTGCCGCTGTGAATTGGTGACGGAAGCTGAAATTCATCTGGCCGTTGATCACGGAGCAAGAACTCTAGATGGAGTGAAGTTCCGTACAAGAGCTGGAATGGGTCGTTGTCAGGGAGGTTTCTGTTCTGCCCGCATTATGGAAATTCTCAGCGAACGTTTGCAAATACCCATTGAAGAGGTGACCAAACGTGGTTCTGATTCTTGGATAGTCACACCCATGTTGGACTCCTGTCCATGTTGCCAAGGAGAGGAGGCCTAAGATGCTCGGCAGAATGCGCAGAGAATATGACGTTGTCGTCGTCGGCGGAGGTCCTGCAGGTTTGGGAGCTGCCATGGGTTCCCTCGAAGCAGGTGCAGAAAAAGTTCTCGTTTTGGAAAGAGATCCAGAACCTGGTGGAATATTGCGCCAATGTATACATGCAGGTTTTGGTTTGCACTATTTCAAAGAAGAGCTCACTGGTCCCGAATATGCCGAACGTTTCATCGAAAAGGTAATCGATCACGATATAGATGTCATGCCCAATGCTTATGTAACTGGTTTGGCCCTCGATAGTGATGGCACGAAACACATCCGTGTCCTCAATGAAAAAGCTGGGCTGGCAACCATTGAGAGTAGTTCAGTCGTATTGGCCATGGGTTGTCGTGAACGAACACGTGGCGCCATCCGCATTCCCGGCACACGACCTGCTGGTGTGTTGACTGCAGGTCTGGCTCAGAAGTTCACCAATATGATGGGTTACCTACCAGGTAAAACAGTTGCCATCTTGGGTTCTGGTGACATTGGTCTGATAATGGCCCGGCGCCTTACCTTAGAGGGTTGTAAAGTAGTTGGTGTCTTCGAATTGATGCCATACTCCAATGGACTGACACGTAACGTAGTCCAATGTCTCGAGGACTTTGACATCCCCCTCCACCTGTCGACGACTGTGGCAGAAATCCATGGTCGTGACCGTCTGGAAAAAATCACTGTCGCGCCTGTTGATGAACATTTCCAACCAGTTGCCGACAAAGCTTGGGACATAGATTGTGACACCCTCCTACTATCCATTGGACTCATTCCTGAAAACGAACTTTCCCAAAGTCTTGGCATCAGCCTAGATGTGGTCACAGGTGGACCAATTGTCTCCTCCACATTGGAAACGAGTCTTCCAGGAGTGTTTGCCTGTGGAAATGTGTTGCACGTTCACGACCTCGTTGACTTCGTCACAGAAGAGAGCAAAAGAGCAGGTCAATATGCTGGCGAATGGGCGAGACAGGTCCGACGGCCCAAAGATGTCATTCAGCTCGTTCCTGGTAAAAATGTGAGATATTGTTTGCCTCACTCATTGAGTCCTGAGCGGGAGCACACTATCTATATGCGTTGTACGAAACGAATGGAACCTGCCGTGATGAAGGTGGGCGACATCTTGGAGAAAAAACTGCGGTTTGTCGTGCCAGCAGAGATGGTGAGCCTCAAACTCAAACCGAGCCTTCTTGAGAAATTCCGCGGTGACCACCTGACCATTGACCTACTCGAAAAGGAAGGGAGCAAATAATGAGCAACGATAATACGAAAGAATATGTTTGTATTGCCTGTCCCATTGGTTGCCCCTTACGCCTCGTTCACGAAGGTGATGAGATTAAAGAGGTAGAAGGTCAGAAGTGTAATCGTGGGGCTAAATATGCCAAACAGGAATTCACAGATCCTCGCCGCACCTTCTCGACGACTATCGTCATTGAGGGAGGGCTCTATTGCCGCTTGCCAGTGAAGTTAACAGCTCCTGTGCCCAAGGAAAAGATAATGGAAGCGGCAGATGAGATTCATAAACTGCGAGCAAAAGCTCCTGTGAAAGTAGGAGAGGTCCTCAAGAAGGGACTTTTGGGCATAGATGGTGTGGACGTCGTAGCATGTCGATCTATGAAGAGGGTTTAGGAGCAAAGCAGAAGAGGGACCGAAAGGCCTGAGGCCTTTCGGTTACTCAAACCAAGTGATCTCTATCCAAGAGGCGCGGTGGATTTCATCTGATGCTTCAGTGCCTTCATTTGGATGGACCCATACTTTGCGGACATAACAGTTGTAGTCCGTTTTGAATGTCTCAACACTTTCACTATCGAGACGAAGGTAGTCGTAAAC
>CAZXTJ010000121.1:536-15286 GCA_964643655.1 uncultured bacterium | reverse complement strand
ATCTACGAAACAGAAATCGACTATTCTGCAGCCATCTCGTTTTTGGGTGTCATCATTGCGACAATCGTGCTCAGCCGTGCTTATTGCCGTTTCATTTGCCCTTTTGGTGCGACTTTCGGGCTACTCTCGAAAGTTGCCCTCATCAAAGTAAAACCTCACTCCACTCCTTGCACCAAAAACTGTGGTGCCTGTCGAGAAACTTGTCCCGTTGGCGCTTTGAATGCAGGCAAAATGGATCACAGAGCTTGCATACGTTGCGGTCGCTGCATTGAACACTGCCACGCCTCCATCCACATAGACCTGGCTGGAGATGAGGAGTGAAGAGAGTAATCCTTTTCTCCTTGGTGCTTCTGCCCTTCATCGCGGCCTGTTTTCCTGAGCGGCAAAAACTGACCTCCCTACCAAAACCGCTCGGTTCTGTCGCTGCCCTCCCCCCTGTAACAACGACCATACCTGTCAATTGGCCTCAAATCGCAGAAGATGGCCAGTGGCCCAACTTTGGTGGTAATCCCAGAAGAAACCAAGGTCACAATATCTCTTTCCCTTCCCTCAAGTTCAAACAAATCTGGTCTTATTCACTGGGTTCACACACCTATGAATACCGCTCAGGTACGAACTTATGGTCAGAATCTGCTGTCTCATTCAGCAATAGAGGAAAAACATACCTAGCTTTTGGAGCCTACGATAGGAAAGTCCATTGCCTTCTTGCCTCAACAGGCCAAAGGGTGTGGCGCTTCACGACTGGCGACGAAGTAGTGGCAGCTCCAGCCTATGCCAAGAATGTCATTGTCGTTGCCTCCTCAGATCGCTCCATTTACGGTTTGGATCTTTCAGGCGAGCGAAAATGGGTCATCGAAACTATGAGCTGGAGCCAAACAACAGCTCCATCTGTCATGTCTTCACCACTGATAGTATCTTTGGAAGAAGGCAGATATGCTGCTTTGGGCTACTATCTCAACGACTTTGGCCGCTCGGCTCGCCGACAAGACGGAATAGTCGCTCTCATTAATGTTGAAACGGGGCAGAAACGGTGGTCCCACACCCTCAGACATGATTTGATCTTCGGGCCAGCAGCTGGGCAGGTACTTGGTAGACCAATTCTCTTCTACGCAACAGGTGATGGACTGGTGTGTGCTTTGGACGCTCGACAAGGACTCTTGGCTTGGCAAACGGTTCTTGATGACAGAATTAGAGGCTGTCCAACACTAGCCACTATTGGTGACAAGGCTGTTGTGCTCGTAACGACGAGATGGGGAATGTTGTGGGCCATTGACGGAGAAAGCGGCCAAAAGCTATGGAGTTATCGCGCCGGGCATATGGCAGATGGCTCAGCTGCCGTCTCAGATCAGATAGTTTTGTTTGGTACCTACGACAGATGTCTTCACGCCGTCAGTTTACGAAATGGAAAAGGCATCTGGAAGTTCACCACTCAAGGCGTCGTTGTCTCTTCACCTGCCGTCGCCTTTATCAACAAACGTCCAGTGGCTTTCTTCAGCTCTCTAGACGACTACATCTATTGTCTCGATGTTTCTACTGGAGAAAAGCTCTGGTCTCACAAGACTGGAAAGCTGCCCTGGCCCTACTTCAAGCGCGGAGATGCTGTATTTGGCAGCCCTCTTCTTTGCCAGAGCGAGATAGGCCCACTCCTGATACATCCTGCCCATGACGGAAAAATTTACGCTTTCAAGGCAAATGAGTAACTCTTTCTATCCAAAAGGGAAAAAAACTAGTCTTTATATATAAGCGAACTGGAACTTGTAGTCTCTATAGGTCACAATAATTATAGGTATCTGCTGAGGGCCAAGAACAAAAATGAACAAGCTCTCAGTGTATCAAAATCAGCTGTTTTCCTTAACGGGGAGGAAACGATGGTGCGGTTCAATAGACTTTCTTCTTTTCTAGTCCTTGTCATATTTTTCATCACAACACCAACGAAATTACCAGCTTGTAGCGGCGTACCTTATCCAATTCTCGAGATATTCCTCGAAACGGAAGACGGCGATTATCCAGTCCCTGCTATACAAAACTACACGGGCGCAACAAACGCTTCTTGTATTCCTGGTGTTACAAACCCAGTACCGACGACGAGATTGTATTTTGTCGATGAAGACACCAGTTACACCTTTCGAGCTCTCTGGAACACGCTGGGACAGTTTCAAATTCAAGTCAGCGACTCCCAAATCACTAACCTAACTGACCAGATAAATCTCAATGCCGAGTGGTGGGAAGGACCAGCCCTTCTGCCCATGGACAAAATGAGTCTGCTGGCTGGGTCACAGAGTGCCATTCCTGCTTTTATGCCTCTACTAGGTATGGAACAAGAACCGCAGGGTCTGGTTTATAGTAATCCCGGCGACAAACCAAATGATCCAATAAAACAGATGTGTATTTGTATACAGCCTATGTCTGGATACGAAAGTGACAATACAGATTGGGCCACAATAGACGGTGATAAAGGCATGGTCAGCTCAGCACCATCTGGCTATCCCGTTGTCCCTGGAACCAAATTGGCCGATGTCTTCGAAGAAGGTCAGGCCAACCAACCATTACCCACCTGTTTTCGCAATCAGATGACCTGCCGTTCGAGTACCTTTGATGGTGGCGACATCGACACCGAAGTTCTTGCTTGGTTACCTTGCGTGGGTGACACTTTCAATGAAGTGGACGATGGTACCAACCCAGCAACAAGAACGAAAGTAACCTCGGCTACTTGGGATTTGATGAAAGATCCCAAATGGACATTCAGCACTATGGGTGTCCAGTGGGATTGGGATGCAACAGAGGTCGTCAAAACTGAAAATCCAGGCACCATGTCCGATTTGACTGGTGAATTGACCTGTGCTTTCCCAGTACCTTGTGAGCCTTTCTTTATCGAATGTCGCGTAACATGCCTCATGCTCTTTAACCTGCGGAATGCAGAATACGTTTGGTACGAAGTTCCCCAGACTTACGACGCGACCACTGATACTTGGTCACCAGACTCACATTTAGATACAGATGGCAATGTCATTCCTGAAGCCAAAGAGTGTCGTTACAAAGCCTACGGTTATTTCCTCCGGGGCAGTGAGACAGGCGCTTCACAATCAACTACGCTCATTTGTGTGCGTGACAAAACACCACCGGCAAAAGTCGTATATAAAACAGGCCCCGATTCTTATGTTGCCACACCACCTGTGCTCCATGGGCGCACAGGCGACTTGCTCGTGGAAGCGCGGGATGATTTCTGCTCTCATACTGATTATCCCGATGGGTACATAAATGTCAGTGTTGTCGACAATAATCCCTTTGCCGGTTTTTCTTACCTGACACAAGCTGCAGGTGGTCCTTTGGCGCAACTCACTGACTTACGTGCCTCTGAGACTGATGAGACCTATTATTTCGCTCTCAACAACTTGGGCTGCAAGCTTTTCTACCTAACCGAGTTATATGACTACTGCAAAGCCTCAGACTCTTCTGGCGACTTCACTTTGGCCAAGAATTTCTATAAGCCAAAACTTGTCTGGGCTCAAGGAGCAACACCTTCTCTCGGCAGTGGCAACTTCTCTTTGGACAGTCTCAATGGTGCTGACATTGCGGAGGAAATGGAAGGGTTTCCAGACACTCCAGTAACCAAGTTCTCTCCAGACACCATGCCAGCTGACGGCATAGAAACAGCCATTTACGATGAAAATGGCGCTAACATAACAGCTGAGTTTCTACCTCGCATTAATGTAAGTGGAGACATTCAGCGACTCGCTGCACCATCGGGTGCTCCCAAAGAACCCGCTTACTCAGTGACGACTTTTAAGGTTCCCATTGCTGCCTTCAAAGAACCCCTGCCCTTGCATCTATCTAGAAATCCAAACTCACAAAGACCAGGAACACTCTTCTGGTATCCCGTTGTCACAGATTCGGCACAAAACAGTGCTCCCTATGACAAAGACAATACTGATGTGAAGTTTGACCTGGAAGATGAAAATGCAGTTCAACCACCTGACGAAAGTGGTGCTATTGAAGAGCTCATTAAAGCTTCTTCACCCAATGATTTCGTTCAGGCGGAAGATGGTCTGGCAGAAACTGCAACAGGTACTTTGGAGAGTTTTGAAATCGGCAACCAAATAGACGATCCTGAGATGGCGAAAATCTCGACTCTCAATGTCTCTGACGCCACCCTGACGGGTGGAGGGACCTTTGGAAACATGGGAGTAATTGAAGTACATGACGATGAACCACCTCAGGTTTTCATCTATGTGACAGACACGAAATACGTACATCCAGATACGAACAAGCCGCTCACCTACAGGTTTGGTATTCAAAAACATGGAGACGCCGTTCGCCCAGGATTAATGAACGAAGGATGGTGTATCAACGAAAAATCAGGTGACATCAATGTTGCCTCGCCATCACCAGCATCTTCATTCTTTAGCGATCTCAGCTCTGACATGTTGGGTACATTGAGAAGTTACGATTTGACCAAACGTTGCGATCGTCTTTCTAGTCCTTCATCCAATTTGACAGCTACTGTTAGACGAAATCACACATACGAGCCAACAGAAGAGGTCGTCTTTGGTGAAAAGTATTTCACTGACTACAACGATTATTTCTCCAAAAAGGAAAGCTTTGATCCCTCATCAACATATCCAGAAACCCTGCCAGGCTGTTGGGTAGACGAAGATTCTCGCCTACTGTTTCACGTTGTGGCTTATGACAACTGCTTCACCTATTACAATGATAGGCCAGGTTCTTTTGCCGAAGAGCAGCCAGCAGGCGTCCTCAAGAGAAAAGAAACAACAGACTACGAAAGAAACGGTATCAAAAGCCTCGAGTGGGAGATTCGTGATGATGGTCGTGATCTGGGCACTGCAGCTTCGGCCTCTTACCAACAAGAGTATATCTTCCGCAACCCCAATGTAAGCGACACTTTCGAACTCAATCCAGACAAAGAATGTCATGTAAAAGTTACTGCCCTCGATTATAGTGACAATGCACGCACTGTCATCGTGAAATTCTACGTGCAGAACAACAAAATGCGTTTCCGCTCATTGGAAGAAAAACGTAAAGGTTGGAAAGCCTGGTAATTCTCGAATAGCTACACCATCAAATGGACAGCTTTTTGGGGAATACCAATAGTTATCTGATCACCGACTGATGGTGGAGCTTCTTCCACTCTGCGAGCGATAGATATTCGCCAGCTCAGATTGCTGTCTTTCATTTTTACATCGAAAAAATGAGAACTTACTCTATCAATACGATGGATAATTCTTCCAGATAGTGTAAGGACACACTCTTTCTTTTGTTTGTCCGTTGGCTCGAGCAGAAGCAGTTCTGGCCTAATGGCCACAATTGCCGCCTCAGTCAGCTTTTGCTCTATTGCGAGAACATTCCCGTCTTCCAACTGACAACCCTCTTCATGAGGTTCCACGGAAAAAACATTGCTGCAACCTGTGAAATTGGCCACAAAGGGAGAGACTGGTCTACGCAAAATCTCTTCGACAGAACCAAGCTGAATGACATGGCCATCATCAACTATTGCCACCCTATCGGCTACTTCAGTTGCCTCATCTAGATTGTGGCATATGTGAAGGAAAGTAGCTCCTACCTTCTCTTGTATAGAACGAAACTCACGCGCCAGCTCTGAACGGCGACTCTCGTCCAAAGCCGAAAGGGGTTCATCTAGTAACAAAATAGCGGGATCAACTGCCAATGCACGCCCAACTGCTACTCTCTGCTTTTCTCCACCGCTCAATGCTGTTGGCAATCGATGTCGCAAATGTTCTATGCCCAAAAGCTGCAAGAGTTCTTTGACTCTTTCTCTCTTCTTCTCTCTTGACCACTTTCGAACAGATGGTCCAAATCCCACGTTCTCCTCGACGGTCATCGTTGGAAAGAGTGCATAGTCTTGGGGTACGTAACCTACGTTGCGCTCTTCGGGCAACCAATTGGTAACATCGACGCCACGTAACCGAATAAAGCCACCAGCGGGTCTGTGTATACCCAAGATGCAATCTAACAATACTGTTTTACCTGCTCCTGTTGGACCAAGGATGACCAAGTATTCGCCCTCAAAGACTTGCAAGTTCAGTTGGCGCATGGAAAATGCACCTAATCGTAGAGTGAGATTTTCTATTTCTACGACTGCTTCTTTGGGCATATCAAAGAGTTGAAGCCATCACTTCGACTTTAGTTCCAGTCTGCTCTGTGACTTTGGTTTTCAAGTCTTTTTTGGGGTGCGTACAATTGACTGTTACATTACAGAAGTAGTTGTCATACTCTGCCGATTCAGCTTGGTTGCACTCTATGGTCACTGAAGCCACATCAGTGATAATGAGCTTATCGAAGGGCGGCGGATGTTCATCGCTAATAGCCGTTGCTGCACTGTCGGGAACCTTTTCATAGGTACGTGTATATCGAAGGGCACGCCCCTCGGCTTTCAAAACACACAATGCAGCAAAACCGTCAGAGTCACTGCCGAGGCCAACTTTTTTACAGGGTTTACAAACGTAAAACCTCAACAATTCAAGATCTGACCCCTCAGCCAAATCAAAGGGACCACCTTCACGATAAAAAAGTTTGTGAGTATCTTCGCCAACTCTTTTTGAACTTCTTCTCGTGATCACTGAAGGATAACAAGCCTGCTGCAAATCTTCTCGCAGACGCTGCAATCCCACTCTGAGCTCTGTCTGGCGAGCTGATTGCCAATTGGAAATGTCATTCATTTTCCGCAATGTAATGAATAGTTGCCAAGCTCCAGCGAACAAGACAACACAAACACAGGATGCCACCAGAACTTCAACGAGGGTAAAGCCCTTTTTCTGACGTGAGCTCATCAATCCTCCACCATGTATAATAGACGCAAAAGCGAACTCCAATGATAGACGCTAAAAGACCGCTCTTTCAAGAATAGCACCTCTTGAGGACAGTTAGTAAATCGACCTAGAATAGGGATAAATGATAAAAATAGCTCTCTTGCTACTATCTTGCCTTGCGACAAACTGCCTTGCCTGTGATGCAGCCACCTATTTACGCATACTCCGCGAGCAGGAAAAAGCACGAGCAGCTCGGCCCAAGAAATTGAACGAGAAGGACCTTCTTGTGCTTCATTCTGAGGGTTTGGCAGGCAGCCTAACTCTGGCTGTAAAAATGTTCACACGAGAACACAAAGGATATCGAGTCTTTTTGGAATCCTGCTCTCCAACAGGTAAAACGACTACGACGACCTTACCTGCTGACATCATTGCGCTAACGGATTCTTGGCCTATCAGAGAAGTATTGATGCCCAATGAAGCAGACTATTACGTCAACTTCGCCAGAGATGAAATGGTACTCGCCTATGGTGGTGAAGGTAGTAACTATGCAGAATTACGCGACGCCACTTGGCAACAGATACTTCTGTCAGACACTCTACGTTTTGGTTTGACAGACCATAAAACTGACGACTGTGGAGTGCGAACTCGACTGACTCTCAAATTGGTGGAAAAACAGAAAGAATTCCTAGGACTACAAAAAAGAATAATCAAAAAGGAACGCCTTTATCCATCGGTAACAAAACTCGTTGGTGCCATCCTTCATGACAAAGTGGACTATGCAGTTATGTACAAATCTGTAGCCACTTACCATCAAATGTTGATGACAGAGTTGCCAAAAGAGTTGTCGCTGAGCTTGCCAGAGAAACTAAAAGAGTATGAGAGTGTTTCCCTAACTGTGGAAAAAGCAGGCAAGCCATCGAGCAGTATAGAGAGGAAAGGTGCTCCCATAACTTGTGCCTTCACTATCTTGCGCTCTTCACCTCATCGTCAGGCAGCAAGGCTTTTTGCTGAATTTCTTCTCAGTAGACGTGGTGCTGGCGCACTAACACAAGGTGGATTGAAACCAATAATTGGTGGACGAGTGGCTTTTTCCAAAGAGACTTCGATTTATTAAAAATCGTCGTGTTGACGCCTAATCTCAATGGTCTTTTTAATGCGCTCAAAACGTGGTTCAGCTGACATGCCACCAGCGGATGAACCAACAAATGCAGCTGATCGACCTTCAGCTATGACCTCGATGACCAATATACGTTGTTGACCTTGTGTATGTGCTGTTATTGCATTGGCAGATACAATGCGATAGCCCCAGCCAGCATTGTCATACTCTTCCAAAGCGCCATCAGTACCATTGTCGAGAGGATAACCACGTTTACTGTTTTCACAACCTGGAAGAGCACCAGGATTGGCATCGGTGCATACGTCACCAGTCAGGACTTTCATGGGCTCCGCTGATTTCGTACCAACAGTTGAAGGAACGGTTTCCGAGCGATCAAAGGGACACAAACCGAGTGAAACGGCAGAAGTATCATAAGCTTCATTGGGCAACAGACGGAGTTTTAGATACATATGTTGCAGAGCTGATTGTGCCATATAGTGAGCGGCAAGATATTCGAAGGTCGTTTTGGTCTGCCTTTTGATATTGATGCGGTTATAAACCATGGAACCGATGAAAATACCCACAAAAATGACAAAACAAATGATCAAGGGGATAGCCATACCGCGACTAGACATCCAGGTAGCACGACGGCCTCTGGTCATTCTAGATTTGCTCGCCGACATATGATGTACCTCGTCCTCAATCGTTCTTCCCTAGTTCCAATAGCTGGCCAACTCTCCCAGCTACCACGCCATTGAAAGGTGAAATATAGTGTTTTCAAAGGAGGAGTAGCGTCATCTCCTTGGTATTTACTATCAATCGTTCCCGTATAAGGTGCAGCAGCTCCTTTGTCGATGTTTCGCAAATCCTCAGGATCGATGGAGCTATCGTAGTTGTTTGTCTCGCGCCCACCTGAACAGGGGGAATGATAACGTATTCGATAATACTCGAAAGTCATGTCGTTACCCGTCACCGGTGATGGCGGTGAGCCTGGCGGATCGACCTCCCATACTGAAACGTCGACACGAACGATGACACCGTCACCTATATCGGTTTCTGGCAAGGTGGTGTTCGTACATTCAATGGTGTCATATTTCTTCTCGAACATCCATTCATTGACCACCTTGGCAGCATAAGAAGCAACAGCTGCTTCCATACGTTGGTCACTGACTTGAGAGAAGGATTGCTGGATCATGCCCGCAATGGGGACAAAAGCCACTGCCATAATGGCGGTAGCAATCAACACCTCTACGAAGGAAAATCCTTTTGTTCGCATAATAAGAAGTTTTCTTTTCCACTTCTAAATATATACGACGTTGACCAGCGATGAAAGGATAGAAGCCTAGGGCGTCTGCAAACCTACGCTATCAACACGAACCTTGCCACCTTCAGGTCCAACGAGTACAAATCTCACCATGGCCATCCGTCGTTGCCCCAATAAGTCCGATGGGAACTTGACGAACCATTCGCCAGCAGGGCGCTGAATACTGTCCCTAATCTCAAAACCATCACCTATCAGGACATGCAATCTGGAATTTGGTGGTAACTCGCCTCTGCTGAAACACAAAAATGCTTGGCGGCCAGCCACTGGCGTCTCTTCCAAATGAATGACAAAGAGTTTCCCTGCCCCAATCAGTTTGTTGTTTGCCTTAATGGCAACAAGCTGGAGGGGAAAAGTAGTCATGCGTGGTCTGGCCGTAGGGGCCCCATTTGCCAATACCTCCGTTGCTCTATGCCAGCTTACAAAGGGAGAGAACAACTTTTCATTGGCTGAAGCACTGAGCAAAGCACGATAGACTTTGGCTTTTTGCTCGATTTGAACCGATTTATCACCAAAAAATGCAAAAGCAGAAGGTTCGAATGCACGAACTGCGGCTTCCAAGGGATGACCAGCTGCGTCTCGAGACATCAACAGCAGTGCCACAGTACCTGGCTGTGCTTCTAAAGGATAAGCTTTAGTCGTTCCAAACCTATCTGAAAGAAGCAATTCCAATCGTGATACATCTGCGTAAGCAGGCACACCAGACAAGGAAACTCTGATCAACTTGGACAAATCGGTCTTGTCAGAAGTGTCAGAGCGAATGGCTTTACCCAAGGTATACGCAACAATGTTAGCTCTGACTCGAAGTGAAAAGGCAGCCTCGACAGCAATGGTGTCACCACGACGGTTGACTCTTACGGCCGAAGGAGGTGCTGGTCGCTCGAGCTCAACTATGATTGGTGCTCGATAGGGACCACGAGTACCACCTAGTTTGACTTTATATGGACGACCTACCTCGAGATTCTTCAGCAATATGGTATGTTTTTTTACTGCTGTTTCGTCGGCATTGGCAAAGTCTCTGATTGGTCCTTTGCCTATTCTTATCTTGGCGCGTGTTGCACATTCATGGGCTGTTTGCCAACGAACTTCGGCAGATTGGAAACCTTTGATGACCTCTGCTTGAGGATCTATTGGCACTGGTGGCTGCCTCATCAAGACTATTGCCACCAACCCCATGACCATTAGAAACAACAAAGCCAGCACCTTGGGTGGAGTTGCTCCCATAGGACTCACTGAACGAGTCTTCACTACATCAGTATGGTCCACAGCAGCTGCAGAGGAGGAAGCCCGCGAGGAGGAACGAGTCTCTGTCTTACCTGACTTTTTGCCAGAGAAAGGAGGTAGAGGCGGACGCCCCTCTTTGACAGCTTCGAGATTGGCTTGTAGCTCGTTGGCAGTTTTATATCTGTCAGTAGGCGACTTACGCATACATGTGCGAATGACTGCCGACAAATCAGGAGAGATTTTTGGGCAGAGCATCTTGAGCTCGAGTGCACTCGTTTCCAAAATGAGATGTAAGAGCCTATCAAAACTATCACCATCAAAGGCAGGTTCACCACTGACCAATTCGTATAGCAGGACACCAACTTGGTAAACATCGCTACGATAGTCAGCTGGCATTCCTTTGAGAATCTCAGGTGACATGTAACGCGGAGAGCCGAGGGCTTCTCCCGTTGCTGTCAGTGCAGTCCTGTCCAACATTTTAGCCAAACCAAAATCCATCAGTTTGATAGTGTTGTTGGGCAAAAGCATGATGTTGCCAGGTTTGATGTCTCTGTGAACTACGCCAGTACGGTGCAACTCATCGAGAGCTTGGCACAACTGTATGCCAACATCTATGGCCAAATCAGTTGAGATCTTTTCCTTGTCTTCCAACACTCGCGCTAGATCTTGACCGTTTTCGAGAAGCTCCATGGCGAAATAGAAATAACCTTGGTCTTCTCCCCAGCCCAAAATATGCACAACATAAGGGCATGTGAGGCGAGAGCCAGCTTTGATTTCACGCCGAAAGCGCTTGAGATACTCCAAATCTTGGGCAAGCTCAGGCAAGAGGACCTTCAAAGCCACGGCTTCATCAGAGCCATCGGCTTTGGCTCGATAAACCGTACCCATTCCTCCACGCCCGATTATCTCCCCAAGCGTGTAATTACCTAATTTGCGAGGTACCTCAGGGCGGCCCACCATATTCAGGACCGCTCGTTATTTTCCACCCTTGCCAACGACGACTGTTGGTGCGAAATAGGCGCGCATTTTGTCCGCCATTTGGCGCAATCTCAATTCAACGAGATGGTTCACCGTTTTTTCGGGGAATTCTCCGCGGACACGTTTACCAGCCTCAACACCAGTCAGGAGAGCTACTCCTTCATCGATGGTATGGATGGGATAAATGTGGAACTTGCCAGCTTCCACTGCTGCAACAACGTCTTTGTGCAGCATGAGATTGTCAACGTTCTGATGAGGAATCAAAACACCCTGGTTTCCAGTGAGTCGTTTCTGTTTACAGGTTTTGTAAAAACCTTCGATCTTCTCGTTGACGCCACCAATGGGCTGAATATCTCCTTTTTGGTTCACTGAGCCTGTAACTGCAAGATCCTGCCGTAGTGGCAAACCCGACAAAGCAGACATCAAGGCATAAATCTCTGTAGATGAAGCGGAATCTCCATCGACACCAGAGTAGGATTGCTCGAAACAGAGGCTAGCTTCCAAACTGAGTGGGAACTCCTGACCGAATCGTTCGCGCAAGAAACCTTCAAGGATGAGAACTCCTTTAGTGTGGCTCGAACCACTCATGTGGGCTTCTCGCTCAATATTGATGATGCCACCTTGCCCCACAGATACTGAGGCCGTAATCCGAGAGGGACGACCAAACATATGGCGGCCTAATGTATAAACTGCCAAACCGTTTACTTGACCAACACGTGTGCCAGATACGTCGACCATGAGATGACCTTCGTCTATCATCTCTTGGATCTTCTCTTCAGCCATATTATGGCGATTGTCCATCTCTTCGATGGCTCTATCGAGGATCTTTACATCGATACGTTTTTTCTTACTGCGCCCACCCTTGCCGGCCCAATAGTCAGCCTCACGCATGAGATTGGCTATTTCACTGAATCTAGTAGAGAGTTTTCCACGCTGACCAGCCATACGGACGGCAAACTCAGCCAGACGAGCCATAGCACATTTATCAAGACGGCAAAGTTCTTCTTCTTTGGTAATCTTTTCAACGACTGCAACAAAGTGGTCAAGATTGTTTTGGGTAACCTTCATCTCTGAATCGAATTCTGATTTGATTTTGAAGATTTTGGCAAAGTCTTCATCTAGAGCCATCATGAGATGGTAATAGAGAGAATGCCCAATCATAATAACCTTGAGCTTGAGATCGATTGGCTCTGGTTTCAATGCTGTCGGTGCCGTAGGAGACATAAACTCAGGCTCATGTATCTCTAACTTACGATTCTTCAGCATCCGCTTCAATGTACCCCACAAGCGAGGTTCAGCAATGATATCCAAAACGTTGAGGACTAGGAAACCACCATCGGCTCGTAACAAAGAACCTGCACGAATACCAGTGAAGTCAGAACGCCAAACATTGTTCCGCTCAACTCGTTCGATGGTTCCAAAGAGGTTTGAGTAGGTGGGAGAAGTTTCGAAAACGAAAGGTGCACCTTTGGTGTCAGAGTTGTCCAAAACAACATTGACTTCGTAAGGCATCAAGGGCGAACGATGGCGCCCCCGCGGATCAGTGCCATCTTCTTGCGGTTGTTCCTCTTCTCGGAAAACCTCTAGGTTTTCTATTACCGAGTCTGCCACTTCATCGAGATAGCTCTGTATGTCCTTTTGCGGGAATGACTCACGAATGGATTCTTCCAACTCTTCGACAACCTCTTCGGCTACTTCGACCTCCAGTTGCTCTATCTTGCCAATCAATTCTCTTTCGAGAGCTCTCGATTTCTTGACCAACTTACGCAAGCGTGGTTGGAAGCTGAGATAAGTCTTTGTCAGCTTTTCCACATCGCTCATTTGCAGACGTCCCTGTTCTACCAATTGGGACAATTGAGCAGATGTACAAGGTTTGCCATCGACGATGGGCAATACATCTTGGCGCGTCACAGGACCATCTTGCAGTTGAACGACAACAAAGTTCTTCTTACGAACAGACTCTTCGAATTTGGTCCACAACTCTTTGTCTTTTGTTTTGAAACGAGTAACCAACTCTTGGCGTTTGTTTCTAAAAGCGCTGTTCTCGAATGCTCTAGGCAGAGACTTTTGCAAACCTGCGACGAGTTTGCCCATAGCCTTTTGGAAGGCTCTTCCTTGCCCTGGTTCGAGAGTTATCAATTTTGGTCTGTCGGGATCTCGGAAGTTATAAACGTAAACGCGGTCATAAAGACGTGACCAAGAAGGCTTGATGTCCTTCAGCACAGCTTTGACAGCAGCTGTTCGTCCAGTACCTGGTAAGCCACAGACGTAAGCGTTATAACCTGGGCTATCCATGGTTACACACATCTTCAATGCAGAAAGCGCTCTATCCTGGCCAACAGTCCCTACGTCAGAAGTCGTTTTACGCCCTGCAGTAAGACGAATACTCTTGAGGGGACAGGTCCAACGCAGCTGACCTGGGGACAACTCTTGGACACTTGTTGGAATGAAAGGAGCTTTTCCCTTCTTTTTTCCCCCTTTTGAGCCTTTCTTCGCTGCCATGTACCATTCCTCCGCTCTGAAAGCCATAAACGGACAGTTTGCCCGCGACGCAACATGTTCATGTATATATTCACTCTACCGTTGCGCGCGCCGTACCTTCAAGGGCTCACCGGTGGAAGTAGGCAGCTATTCTTTTTCCAGCCTCTTCTAGTCTTTGGCAAGACACGTTGCCAAAAGAGAGACGCAAATGGCCATTACCAGCTTCACCAAAAGCATTTCCAGGCAAGGTGGCTACTAAAAACTCGTCCAAGAGAGTATGAGCAATTTTTTCATCATCTTTATCCTCGAGAAGCTCTAAAAAGACAAAAAATGAACCTTTTGGTTCCCGCCAAGCCAACCCTGGTGAATCGGACAGAATACTGCGCAATGTCTCTCGTCTTCGTCGAAGCTCTAACCGACCTTCCTCGACACTAGCCAAACCTTCAGCTGAGAGGGCGGCGCCAAGGGCAATCTGAGATACGACTGGAGCACAAATGACCATTGAATCCTGAAGCTTCAATGCCTCATCAATGACCGAAGCAGGTGCAGCTAGGTAACCCATCCTCCAACCGGCCATGGCAAAACTCTTTGAGTAAGAACCTACGACAACAGTTCGCTCTTTTAGACCAGGAACGGCTGCAGCACTTTCATAACTCCATTCCTCATCAAGAGTAAACCTGTCGTAGGTTTCGTCAGTGATGAGAACTACGTCAGTGCCATTCAGTCCCGCCGCTAGCTTTTCATAGTCATCTCTTGTAGCTACAGCCCCAGTTGGATTGTTCGGTGAAACGAGAACGAGGGCTCTTGCTCCATCTTTGGCAGCCTCCACAATGGCGTCTATATCAAAACGCCAAGTGCCCTCACG
>CAZXTJ010000121.1:0-526 GCA_964643655.1 uncultured bacterium | reverse complement strand
CCCTCACGAGCGACCATTGGTACTTCGATTACCCTGCTACCGCATCCCAAGACGGCATATTGATGGTCTAAATAGAATGGAGTGGGCAGTATGACCTTCTCCCCCGGCGAAACGAGGGTCAACAGGGCAGTAAAAAAGGCCTGACTAGCACCTGCCGTCAACAGCAATTCCCGCTCAGGGTCTATCTCTAGTCCTTTGTCGGCAAAGGAGTTGGCCACAGCTTCACGGACGGGCAGGAGTCCAGCATCTGGGCTATAGACGTGCACATAATGCTCTTGAAGCTCCTTACGCACAGCATTGATTGCACAACGAGGAGGTTCGAAGCTTGCCACTCCTTGGGCCAGGCTGATGACGTCTTTTCCCTGAGCTTTCAGCTTTGCCACCTTCTTATTAAAGACATCGATGGTGGGGGGAACTATCTGGGCAACGTTGGGATTAATACGCAAAGGAGAGGTCATTTGGCAAACTCCAGATCATAAAACACTCCCCGCCAAATTGGCGGGGAGTGTAGTTGGTAACTATATAG
>CAZXTJ010000120.1:0-15308 GCA_964643655.1 uncultured bacterium | reverse complement strand
CATCTGTTCGGCTTTCATTGGCGACAAAAATGCGACTAAGGGTGTTGTTTTTTCTCTCAAGGACAAAGCTCGTGTAGACCAGTTAGAGGAGCTGTTGGGTCACATCGCTGCTCTGAAAGCGAGATTACGAACTCAATACAAATTGAGTTTGTCTCCTCTGCCTCAGTTGAAAGCCGTCAGCAAAGCTGTAGCCAAAGAACTGGAAAAAGCACTGAGCAAAGGTGACAAAGAAGCTGCAATGCGCCTCATTACCTTGACCTTAAAAATTGCCGCATTGCTCGATGATGAGACTCACATAGAACGACTGATAACACTTCTCCGTCGCGATGTTTTTGGTATTGGTAATGACGAGAAATTTTTGCACAAGATGAGTCAAGTTCAATTGACGGCTAGGGTCAAAGCCTTTCGGTCTCTCCATGGCAAAGCTCTCTTTAATGCTTTACGCTCCATTGGCAAACACCGTTATGGCGACCTCTTTTATCGCAAACTCTACATTCCACTGCGTTCCATAGAAGGTTTTTATGCCAAAGTAGGTGCCACTCCCTACATAGAATTCGTTGATGAACTGGCAAATCGTTGGGGCCATTACGACAAAAAATCCAACCTCAATAAACTCTTTTCTTATGAGGTGGCCAGCCTGCAAATCAAGGACAACAAACATCGCAGTGTTTATCTAGATGCAGAAGATGCCATCGCAACTTTGTTCTTTCACTATTACAAAAAAAGGGGCTCCTCTTGCTGGTCCAATCTCGAGGCTAAACTTCTGAACGTAAATTTCAATCTGGGTGTAGTGCACAAGATATTAAAAAAGGAAGCTTTTACTGACTCTGCACACCTGCTAAAAAAGTTTCCATCAAACGCTCTTCGCTCAAGGCGCTACAAAACGCTAGCCCATGTTTTTTTGGACAATGTTGCACCAAAAAAGAGATTGATTTATGGCCCCAAGAAGAAGCCCTATACGCTCGAGGACTTCTTTCCCCTCCTCACCTCCTTACTCGTCTTGCACGAAACCAATGGTTGGCCTCTTCCTGGATTTGCTTCTACTGAGTTATTCGAAGGTACTCTTGATAAAGGATACAAACTGAGATATTTGGCTCTCACAGATATGCGCAAAGGCCGCAAATTCGACGGCACATTGAGAAGCCAAATCTTCGATGCCATGACTGTTTCTGGGAACATTCCTACAGATGTGACCCTTTGGCAAAGGCTCTTGACGACAGTTCTATTGTTACCAAATAGCGCGAAAAACGCTCTCAAAGGCAGACAGGGGCTGACAAAATATAGAAATCTCAAATCGAGAGCCCTTTATCTGACGAAACTGCTCTTGAATAAAGCAGGCACTTCCATACAACGCTTGGAGTGGCTCAAATGGCTCTGTTACCTCGAGGCCAGTGTTGGTGGTTTGGACAATGCTCGTGGTTTTGGTTATGAAAGCATTCGCAAAAAATATGTGGGAAAAAGGGCTTCCCATCGCCTTGCCGCTGCTGATGTCAAAACACTGCTCTTCGAAGAATTCCGCCTCAAAGAGGTGAACCAGAAACAAGCGAGTAAAAACAAAGCTCCCTTGGAAATTCTCTTGCAAACAGTGAGAGAGCTTCTAAAAGCTCTCACGAGAGAATATGCCCTCATTGGCAAAGAGTATGACGAAATGTCCTTGGCGGCCGTGGATTATTTCAAGAGAACATCTCCCTCCAAAATTTTGGAAGAACTGCGGCCAGAGCATGTGAGCCATCTCTTTTATCTCACCTCTGTTTGCCGCGATGCTCTCATCGAGTTGATGATAAGACCACCTGCCCAAAAAGGAACAAAAGAGTGTAAAGAAGAGCGTGCAGCTTTGGCACTGGGGAAAGAGCTCTTCACTCTTTACGCCTATTTCCTGCCTTATGTACACGGTGAGTTCGAAGTTTCCACCTTGATGAAACACCGCTGGGCTCTGCCTCTTTTCGCCATGATTGATAGGCGCATTAAACGGCCACTAGTCACTCTCGTTGATAGAGAACACAAACGTAGTGGCAAAACGAGTGGGTCACTACTGACCTTCCTCGTCTGTCACAATTTCCTTCCCATTGGTCTACTCGAAGCAAGTCTCGACCACCCAGAAGTTTTCATCGCTTTGGCAAAAGGACGACAGGTCACTTTGCGAACTTGGAATTTCCATCTGCCCTGGTTGTGCCGCGACACCATCGACGTAGGTTTGGACAGTCTCTGTGATGAAGCCCTCGAAGGCATCTCGATGAACAGAGAGATATTGCCCTTCACTTCTTCCTGGGATGACGGTGATTACCTCGAATTCCTCTTTGGTGATATGAGGTCCCTCTTTGGAATGGAGAGTAAATCACCTGTTCCACAAAACTTCGACAGAATTGTTTATTCTCTGTCCAAGTTGGTCGTAGATGATAGGTACAAGAGACTGCTGCGCAAGTTGAGCGATGAAGCCTCTTCACCACAGAGAAATGACAAGGCTAAGTTGAGACTGAAACAAAGCCTTGCTAGTGCCAAAACTTTCCCTGAACGTGTACGGAGTGCTTTGGCTGACGGATATCCTTATATAGGACCCATCGTTGCGGAAAAACTGCAATCGTACTTTGCCATTCAGTACGTCTTAGAACACTGTTGGCAGCTGAGCACTCAAAATTCGGCGAAATTACCTTTCAAAGCCAGAGAACACTACCGTGGATTTTATGAAACGGCTTGTTGTCAGGGTGATTTGTTGTCGCCAAAGATTAGGAAAAATTGGGCTCGTGTTTTTTACGATGGGCCAGGCAAAAAGGAAAAACGAAGAGCTTATCTCAAGAGAAAACGAAGCGATTTTGACAGGACAATCAGTGGAACGAGTTTCACTGTTGAGACCTATACAGAGAGGAAAACTTTCCAGACCCTTGGGGTGAGACATTTCATCGAAAAGCCTCAGAACAGTGGTTTTGACAAAGCCATGGGCCAGGGAGGAATTGAACTATTACGAGCTCTCTTTAGGGGCGAAGGAGTAAAGATAGGCTCCCATTTCATTGGCGATCTCCTCTGGCGACCACTGCCCAACAAAAAGGACGAAAGAGCCATTGGTCCCCTTCCCTTTGACAGTAATCCCGATGAATGCCGCCTCCTCGTAGAATGGGTATTTTTGCAGGGCGAAAAATATGGAGACGTGCCACCTCTGCGAGATCTCTTCTTGGCAGGAGGTGACCAATGAGAACTCTCTTCCTCTTGGTCTGCCTCTGCTGTTGCCAAACACTACATGCAAGAAGCGAAAGTCAACTCTCCTTTGCCGAGCAGCTAAGGCTCAGTAATGTGCGTTACATTAGAGGAAAAATAAAGGGCCACCTATCTTCTTTGGATGACACCAACAGCTTTGTGGCAGCAACCACCCAAGAGAGCCTAAGCAAACGGATAGACAAAGGCGCTAAGCGCGAAAAAGGCCTCGTCAAAGCAGTGGAAGCCGTCATTTCTTTGCAGAAGAAACACAATGACCGCGTGGCAAAGTGGCAGAAACAATCCAACACTCGCAAACCAGAACTTTATTATTCACTTTTGGAAATGAGTCCAGAAAACGTTCGCCGAGCACGTAGAGAAAGTTTTGGAGATCCTTGGGCCTATGTTTCCGTCCACTGGGCACCCCATGCTTTGGACAAAGGAATGCTGGAACACCCTATTGCTTTCCAAGGTCTGGAGCTCACTCCATCCAATTGGCTCGATGGTGATGATGAAGTGAAACAATATGCCTTTTTTGCCTTCTTGCGACAACTTTCTACTCTCAAAAAAGAATCGAGACAAAGGGCCTTTTTGCAAGTACAAGTGGGAGCTCATTTATCCCCTACAGTTTGGGAAGCCGAGCGAGAAGAGTTTCATTTTTCTCGTTATAAAAAGAGTGATTATTACGTTTATGAAGGAGTAATAGAACCACCTGTAGTCGACTCTCTGCCCCTAGTAGAATTGATAATATCTCGCTCATGCCCACCAAAAGCTGCAACAGTCGCTGACCTGCCCGACTTTTACAAACGTAAGTTGAGATTGTTCAAAAACGCTGCTGCAGAGCTTCATCGCTGCCTGAAAAGTAAAAAACGAAATGACTTACATTTCGCTGTCTATTCATTTGTTGCTTCATCTTTCCCCTTTGTGAGCCCCTTCAACCACACATTAAAAAACAAAGAGACTTGGAACTTTGCTTCTGGTTACCCTGGTGATCATCCAGGACTGAACACCTTCGACAAGAAAACACCAATGGGTATGGCCTGGGCTATCTTCAAAGCCTCGGCTGGTTTACCCAAACAAGCCCAACGCTCCATTGGCCCACTATTTTTGTTGCCTATGAGTTATGACAATTCGTCGCCACAGGACTTGCTGGCAGCAGACAGAAGAGTTGGTTTCGTAGGTTTTTACCACTTTTATCAGCGTTTACGACTCAAAGACAGGGCAGGTGATTAAGGGATGAACCTGCCGCGATTTGAACCTGCCGTCCCTCTTGTCTGTTTATTGCTCTGTCTCATGATTTTCACCTTGCTGCCATTAGAAGAGAGACAGGTAAAAGCACTGACGGCCCGCAAGGGGTGGTTCACTCTCTGTCAGGACTTTTACCAAAGTGGAGCAGGCAAACTACTTGGAGAGTTGCAAAGAGACAAAAACCTTCGTTTGCGACTGCTGCCTGAGAAAAATGAGACTGACTATTTAATATCCAGTCCTTGCAATGAAGGATTGATTAACACACTGAGCAAACAGTGGAACAAATCATCCTTGCCCGTCATTTATTGGCAGGGACCTGTCGTCCGCCGTGGTGTGGCCAACGAAAGTCGTGGCCGCTGGTTGGACCATCGTGGCCAGTCTTTGGCCAAGCAGGGCCTTCAGTCTTACATTGAGACAACAGCTCCTTGCCGCATAATCATAAGCAAATGCAGCATAGAAGATGATTGCGTGAAAGCAAAACTTGAACTTCGCTTTTCTGGGAAGGTCATTCACTCCCAAGATGTCCTTGGTTCTACTGAACAGCTGCGCTGGTTCATCCGACCGCCTGCCAAGAGTTGGGCTCTTTGGTTGCCTCTAGCCCTCTTTTTGGCAGCCTCATTGTTGACCTTTGGCTGTTATCAAAAATACTTCCGCGGTCAAGACAACCTCTTCGCCGAATTCTGGATGGCCCTGGCCTGTCTTGCTGGTGCTGCCCTTGCCGCCTTTTTCGTCAACAATGTCTACTGGTTCAATCGCACAGGTGCCCGTATACACCAACCGACAAATGTCTTCATCTTCGTTGATAGAAATAGTGAATGTTATTACCCGTCGTCTTTCAAAGAAGAGGCTAGTTGTGGTCCACGTTTTTTGACGAGGATAGTTTGTGATGAAATTGGCTCGAGACTGTCAGGAGAGCGAGGAACAATAGAGGTACCTTTCTGGTCGTGGTTCTGGTCAGCTCAATGGCTAGAGGCCATCTACGAGGGAAAAAACTACGAGTTGAACCAACGTTTCCGCTGCCTCCTCCACTTCCTATCTGGACGGGAAGCCTCTGATAACAATCCCCTCATCGTTCCTCCATCAGGTTCAGCCACCTATATGACCAAAGGTCTATATCGCTCTACATCAAAAAAGGGCCAATTCAATCGTGAGAGCCGTCTCATCTTGGCAGCCCAGGAGGTGGAAAAGATACTGGGCAAATCCTCGAACAAAGGGGGGCAGCCCGTTGCCCTGCTCTTTACTAGCCAATGTTCTCCTTATGACAAAAACCTGCGCCACTTCTTGGAGAATTTGCATGCCCTTCCAAGTCATAGAGCAGCACGTGTATTCACAGTCTTTTTACCGACCATTCCCAGGACAGGCGAATATGGCCTTCGTCATTATGAAGATGGAAAACTGCTCTTTGCCGCTTTGTCTGCCAATGTAGTGGTGCAAACGAACGACAAATCCTATGACTTGAAAAAATGTTATCAGCAGTTGAAAAAGTCCTTTGGCAAATCAATGCCTCCCTCTGCCAACTTGGCGAAGATAGTGGAACATCCTGTTTTCTCTTTGCCAAATTTGAGCTCAAACAATAGGCCCTTATGGGACAAACCCCAGAACCTTTTGGAACTGAGAGAAAAACGTCTTTCTCTCGTGGGCAGTGAAAAAGAAACACGGCAGCAGGGTCGACAGATTGCAGCCCGTTTTCTCGAATTTGCCAACCCAGACTCGAGCAAATCGCAGCGCAAAGACGAAAGTGTGCACGTACTCTCATCAAACCGTTGGGCTGCCTCACTCTTTCTACTGCTCTCACTCTCTTTGGCTTTGGTTTACGTCAATGTGGGTGAAGAGTACAACCTGGCTTTCCGTGACGCCTTCCGCCAAAACTGGGCATTGTGGTTGTGGCAAGGAGCTTACCTGTTGTTTTCGGCTCTCCTCCTCATATTTGCCCTTTTCATACTTTTCTGGCGTCGTGCAGACTCACTCGTTTTTGCTTTTCCTGGAAGTGCAAAAAACTGCCTCGTCGCTGCCATCACCTTGTGGTTGGCCCTCTTTGCCCAACCTTTCTTTGTTTTCCGTCTCTGGTTATCTTCGCGACTCCTTTCACGTAAAAAAGCCATCATCCTCTCGTCGCTCCTTGTTTTCTCCTTGGCACTTTTGGTGCTATTCATCAACGAGCAAGAGTGGAGCTCAGCTATGCGATTTTTCCTCTCCCTCCTTGCCATTGCTGGGCCAACGCTAGTCCTTTTGTTACCTTGGCGTCATTTGGCTTCCACTGCCCCTCGTGGCTCTGCTCGAGAACAAAACATGGATTTGATGGATTTCATCAGAGGAACACAGCTTCCTTGGTATGCAACTCCTTGGTGGTCTAGTTTCATCAAATGGCTGCTGGCCCTTTCATTGGCCATACAGCTTTATTACCCAATCAAAGCAGATGGTTCTCTGGCTGATCCTCTTCTGACAATTGGCGGAATGCCTACGATGAGTTGGATTTGGGGAGTAGTTGGTTGTTGCCTTCTGTTGATGGCACTTTATCGATTACAGCAAGAGCATTGATGAATAGAAAGAGTGTATTCTGTGGCTGGACGAAAGGGGACTTCATTGGCCGCCACGACAAATGAAAGAGTGGAAAAAGCCAGAGCCGACGTTGAATTGGCCAGCTCTTCCTTTTTATACAAAACCTTGAAAGAGCACTTTGGCGAAAAATTGGACAAAGTAGATTTGGCCAATTCGCCACAAGAAGCACGTGACGCTTGCCGCACAGTTCTGACCAAGTTGGAAGAGAAACTTGGCGAGAGAATTCGTGGCCAACCAGAGATGATCCACATACCACTCATGTCTCTCGTTCTCGGTGAACATGTGTTGCTCGAGGGTCTCCCTGGAGTAGGCAAAACTGAAATCGTCAAATGGTTGGCCCACGTGACGGGACTACCCTTCAAACGTGTTCAGTTCATTCCAGATATGTTGCCTTCCGATTTGGTGGGAAAAAATCGTATTGATCCAGCCAAATTGCAGCAGATGGCACCTGATGCCGTCAAATGGGTGAGCGGTCCTCTTTTCACTAGTGTTTTGTTGGCAGATGAAATCAACAGAGCTCCTTCAAAGGTGCAAGCAGCTCTCCTGGAAGCCATGGGAGAAAACCAAATCACTCCTCTGGGGCAAGTATCGAGAGTTGTGGCCAGCCCCATCCACCGAGCTGCTCTGAAACTGTGGTGGCAGAAACACCAAAAAGACGGTGGGCTTCTTGGTTTGCCTACAATTCCGCCGGGACGAAAAGATCTCGTTCAATTCACAGCATTCGCCACCATGAACCCCATTGAGCAAGAAGGCACCTATCCCCTTTCAGAGGCTCAAGTCGACCGGTTTGCTTTTAAAGTGGATGTTCCTTATCCACCAGAAGCTTCTTATCACGATATTGCCGCTGTTGTTTTTGGTGGAGGAAAACCACCGGAAGCCATGGAGCCTGAACTAGAAGAAGAGGATTACAGTCTACTCTTTGGCAAAGATTTCGCAGCCTTGGAGGCTGTGTTAGCACCCATGTATTTCCTTCTGCTCTGTCGCAGTTTCCTTCTACCGCAAATCATCAAAGGCGATGATTACGTCCATAACATGCCCATGTTCGATCCGCGCAAACCTCTGCCAGAATTGGGTGCAGGAGTAGAACGGGTTTATCGCATTGCCCTTTTGACCAACGTAAAAACACCAGCAGAAGAAGGATTGCTCGGACACGATGGGATCTACTCTCAACGTGAACAAGTAGACATCCGCCGTTTCCTCAATCGTCCCGAAGGCAAGGAATATCGAGAACTCATGGCCTCTCGCCACTGTAAATATGTGCAAGCCGGCGCAAGCCCCCGTGGTTTCTTGAAACTGCTTCCAGCTTCTCTCTGCCAAGCATTCTTGGCTGGTAGGGATCAAATCGAAGATGAAGACATTAGGTCGGTAGTCCATGCAGTCTTACGTCATCGTATCCACATGGATGTACACGCCAGACTAGAAGGTGTAACACCAACAGAAGTCATCGACACAGTCACTGACTGTGTACTACGAGGATGAATATGGCCGGCGAGGCAAAAACAACTGTCAGAGAGGTGAACCGCAATATATTGCGGGCCATCAATGCTGACGTTGCTCTGCGCGCAAGACGACTATCCAACAGCCTCTTGGCCGGTCTCTTTCGCGCAGTATTCCTCGTAGAACAATCATATGAATATGCAGAGCCCGAAGTCTTTACCATGGACGACGAAGCGTCTCGAATAGATTGGTCTCGCCTTGATGCTTTTCAACTTTCCAACCTCTCTTTGGCCATTGCCAACGAAGAGGTAACAGCTCGGCGTTTTCAAGAATTCAGTGAATATGATTTTGTCCTCGTCCTCGATGCCAGTCGTTCCATGATGTTGGGCTGGTGGTCTGTCTATGGTTCGCCCCATGCAGAAAAAGGAGTTCTCGACTTACGTTCGCTCACAGAGACAAAACTATATTTGCTCAAATATGTGGCCACAGCATTTTTGCATGCAGCCAGACAAAATGGTTTCCGCTCTGCCGTAAAGATATTTGGCGCTAATCGTGTAAAAACAGTGACCTCTGCTGAGGAACCGCACTTGGACGAAACCATCCTCGAATATTTGGACAACCATTTCGTCAAAATGGCAAAAAACGACATTCCAGAAGAACCACGCCTCGTTCAATCTTTGCGGGAAGTTTTACAACATAGACATCGCTGTGTCGTTCTCTGCATTTCTGATTTTCTCGACTGTGTCACTCTTTTGGGTCCTCGTCGTTTTGGTCAGCAGAGGCCCAAAGTTTCACTGGCAGAAGTAAGTCCACTCTTTGGTGAAATTGCTCGTAGAGCCAGAGCCATGGTTTTCCACGTCAATGACATTCAAGAGTTACAAGTTCTAGAACTTGCTGAGGAAACCCTTTCAGATACACCCTTTTGTGATGTGGAAAGGTGGCCTGGTTTCACGAGGCGAGTGGGTGCCAAAGCAACACAAAATCTCAATGAAGCCCTCACTTCACTGCGCAGTTCACTAAAACGTACTCTCTCGCAATTTGGTCTTCGTTACGGTGCTTTCTCTGCTGGTGCCATAGGTGATGTAGATAAACTCGTGCAGAGATTTGGACTCGAAGGAAGAGGATAAAAACCCATGTTTAAAGTACTCTCGCCATTTGTGCTCATCTGCGACATACGTCCACAGCGTGACGATGAGCCCCCTTGGCATGTAGAGTCCATACGTTTTTCCCAAAACTATGGTGTCGTTCTCACTTTACGACGCTCTGTGCACAGCACAGTCAAAACATTGGCCCAAGTCCTCGACTGGAAATTGGTCTTAGCAGAAAACACACAAGGACCCACATTCAAAGCCCATCTGCAGGAGAACTCTGACAAAGCTTGCAACTGGCTCAAAGGAATATATGAAAAAGACAGTGTCCTTTCCAATCTTGCTTTCTGGCGTGAACGAGAGCAAGTACCTCCTCCGCCTGATTGTGTGCAACAAAATATGGTCATCGATGGTCATCTTGCATATGAAGCTGAAGAGATATTGAAATGGCTAGTCGATGATGAGAAACATTGGCGAGGGACAGAGACTGGGCGAGATGAGTTTGCCAAAAAGACATTGCGCCTAAAAGGCAAAGAAGATGACAAAGAACTCTTACAACATCTCAAGAGTTCTTATGCAGCTGCCCTTAGAGGTTCACGTTCGTCGACACCATTGGATTTTGGCGGTCACCTCATTTGTGCCTTGGAAGAAAGATGTGTTTCCCTTGCCCAGGAATTACAGACCCAAAGGGACAACAACTCCCAATTGATGACACCCCCCATTTCCGTGGCAGTGACAGTGGAGAGACAAAGAAACCCCAAAGAGGGTGAGATGATTCTGACAGCCACAGGAGTTGTGGCGCGAATGCCATTCAAGGTTGGGGCGACGACTTTCCTGGCCAATTTGAGTTTTGCATATCCGCCCCTGCCGGATTATGAACAGCTCACAAACAAACTATTCGACAACAAACTACTCGATGACAAACTTGCAACTTTCAGCCATTCGCTCTTCACATTCTTCCAAAAACATCCATCGATGAAACTCAGTTATGGACGTTCTTTGCGCTTTTCCTCCATTGCTGATTTGGACAGATGGATAAATGACAATCTAAAGAAAAACAACGAAAACTTGGAAGAGACTTTGGTCCTCATCGATCAGTGGTTACAACGCCAATGTCCTGACTTGCCACCAGTCCAAGAGGAGACAGCCCGAGCACGTTTGCGCACAGCCACCTCCACACTCATTCGTAAAGTGGCAAGGAGCACTTCTTGACTGCCCTAGCCACATATCAACGTCTCACCAAATTAGCTCTCAACTTAGAGATAGATGGTCCAACGACACAATCTTTGGCCCAAAGTTTTGCTCTGGCCGTTGTGGAAAAGGTGAATGAATGTGATGGAACAGTGCCCGACTTGGGCCGGTGGTGTCGGCAGTTACTGGACTTGAGCCAATACAGAGCAGAGGCCGCAGTGCCTATCAAAGAAGTTTTTCGCTCATCCTTGGACACAAATAAACTCTCGGCAGAGTCATCTTCGGCATTGTGTAGTTTGCTGCGCACCCTCCTCAGCGATGACACAATAGAGAGTCAACGTTACGACAGTCTCACAGAGCTACCTTTACCGGCTGATTGGCCTTTTACCCTACCTCAGTTCAGACGGGCAGCAACAGCTTGCCTCTGTAGTGAAACACCTGCCACAGAAAAGATAGAACCAATCTTCAAAGTATCACTGAAACATCTGGCCACAATTGAAAAAACAGACGAATATGCTTTGGGCCTCGACAACTACACTGAAGCCTACAGACGCTTTGATAGAGGTCCACAAGGAGCGCCCACTCGCTCGCGGCGAAGAAGACAAGTTCGTAGACCATCTATGCCTGAAGAGGAACCGCAGCAGCCCCAACGAGAAAGACGCTCCTTTTTTTCCACTCTCTTCATCTTGGCAACGACCTTTGCTTTTGTCTCAACATCGCTGGTCATGTTGGCAGAATATGTGACTGAAAAACCAAAGACCGTCAGCTATCAAAAACCAGCTGCCGAAGGTAAACCACCTGAGTTTGGCAAAGCTTTCATCAATTCATTGGGTCAACAATTCCATTGGCTCGAAGATGGAGAATTCCACATGGGTTCAGATGTGCAAGAAGAGCATGCAAAGACAAACGAAAGCCCCAGCCATAAAGTTACGTTCAAAAAGGGCTTTTGGTGTGGGGCAACTGAAGTAACACAAAGCCAATATGAGCAACTAATGGGTCGAAATCCCTCTTGTTTTCCCGGTGCCAACAATCCGGTAGAACAAGTTTCGTGGCTCGATGCCGTCAGTTTCTGTCGTAAGCTCACTAAAAGAGAAGAGAAACGTAATCTATTGCCCAAAGGTTGGATATACACCATACCTTCTGAGGCACAGTGGGAATACGCCTGCCGAGCCTTTTCTACAGGGCCTACTTATGGCAGCCAAAACACAAAAGAGTCCCTTTCTGAGATACTCGACAAACTTGCCTGGTTCACCAAGAACACTCGCCTCGACAAGCACATTACAGCCCGACCAATCGACAAAAGAGGCAATAGAAAAGAACGACGAGTACGTTTTTCCACTCGCCCCGTAGGAAAAAAAGTGGCCAATGGATTTGGCCTCCACGACATGCTGGGAAATGTTCAGGAATGGTGTTTGGACTGCTGGCATGAAACTTACGATGGAGCACCAAGAGATGGCTCGAGCTGGACTTCAGCCGATGGTACCATCAGAGTTCGCCGCGGAGGTTCCTGGCACAGTGAAGCCAGTCGCTGTAGAACAGCTAGCAGAGGAAGACTAGCAGCGACAGCGCAAAAAGCAGATACAGGATTTCGGGTAGTGCTGACCCAAAAGTCAGCTCATTGACGAAGCTGAGCCAATAAATCTTCGATGGCATCGAGATTGGAACGATGTCTTGCTCTGTCTTTTTTTTGGTCATTGTGAGCTGTGCCCAGAGTGTCATCTTCGAAAAATCTCTCTATTCGATTTTTCATATCTATCTTTTCGTCTTTGACTTCGAAAGTGGAAGCCAAAGCCAATTCATAGGCCAATCTCACATAGAGATGGCCATGTTTCCTATTACAAAGAGAATATCTTTGCAAAGCCTGCAGAGCTTTCAATCCTTGATCATTTCCATAGATGGAAGTCAAAATCTTCACTCTCTCCAAATGATCTTTTTTATTACGGGCTGTGGCTGCCCAGTGCTGACAGCGGCGCACCAAAGCGTCTTTGGCTTCATCGTCTCCAAGATGAACCATCAAGCGAGCAGTCTGTTCAGCCTCGGCAACAGAAAACTCTGCCGAAGTAAGTGTGCCAGCAAGTAGATGACTGAGCCTTTCGAAAATCACCCGTTCAAAAACAGCCAATGCCTCTTCGGCAATCTCTGTGGAGAACAATTCTTGGAGGAGGGCAACGACAAAAGCACGAGAGACTTCTACATTGTTTTCTACGGAGCGGCGTTCACCTTCATCGTGAATGGCACCAATAGCAGTTACAGTCACGTGAGCCACGTCATTGGCCAAAGTGAGGGCAACGTCCAATGAAAGCTCATCGGCAACGAGGAGCGAATAGACACCATCGCGCAAGCCATCTTCACCAGCAATCATGGAAACATAATGTCCCAATAACTGAGCCAGGTCTTTATCTAACAACTGCCTTCTACGCCAAATGCGAGCAGCCTGCAAAAAGTCTTTTCCGCCTTCACGAAACTGACCGCTCTTGCCTCGTAAATGGGCAATCATTTCGCAGTAATCCCTTATGGTCAACCAATCTGTACGAGCAACGACATCTAGAGCTTTATCAACTGAACTAGGAGCTCCACCTGAGATGGTGATGGCAGCCACATCATCGAGCATTCCAGTAATTACAGACCGAATAAAGGTCAATAGACGCTCTTTGGCTTTGGGCCTTTGAGCCAGAAGTGAAAAAGCAAGAGACTGCCAACGGCCATCATCGACACCCTCACATTGTTTGATGAATTCAATCAAAGAATTGACTGAGGCTACTTCAACAGATTGGCAGTCATATAGGCGACCAATTATGGTCTCTAGCTGAGAATTGGCCATAGGAAGCCAACGACTGGCAACAGGTCCATCTGGATTGCCGTCAGTCAACCGACAAAGCACACTTTCCGTAATTTCACTCACCGTTGGCTGCATAAATCCATCATATCGCAGACAAACTCCACTGGGACACCTTACTGTAACTTGTTATACTTAAATATTCAGATACTGGCTTTGGCAAATTGTAATAGAGGCAAAACAATGTGGCTCATCATTGAAGACGATCAAAAGGAACCCATTACAGCATTAGCCCTCGCTGAGGGTGAAACTATCATCGGTTCAGGTGTTGATTGCAAACTCGTCATTCGTGGCGGTCGTGTGTCGCGTAAACACGTGGCAATTACGAGAAGGAAAGACTCTGTCGATTTTCGTGATCTCGACAGTCAGGCTGGCACCTTGTTAAATGGTGAAGAAAAAGATGATGGAGCCCTAATACCTAACGATGTAATCACCATAGACAAGACAAAAATCCGCCTTTCTACTACCCTGCCAGAGAAATTCCGCCAAAGCTTGAGCAAAGCCAAGGTGGCAGCCGGAGGCACGAACTGGGCCTCCTGTTCCACATTGCTCAACGAACTTCGTTCTTCATCAGACCAACGCTCCCTCTTGCAATGTTTACTCACGGGTCTCATCTCAGTCTTGAATGCCGAACGTGGATTTGTTCTCTTACAAGAATCTGGCAGAGACGAACTAGTCTCTGTGGCCACAGTAGCCATTGATGACAACGATGATTTGGTCTCTTTGAGTTCGACTATTTATAAAAAAGCACTCAAAGATAAAGATACCGTTTATATCAAAAACACTCTCGACAGTCCCATTTGTGCCAAAGCTGCCAGCCTCATAGATACCAAAGCACGCTCCATTCTCTGTGGTCCTCTTTCTTGTAGTGACAAAACATTTGGTGTCCTTTATCTCGATGCGCCCCTCAAAGGTGGTGCCATCAATGAAGATGCTATGACCTTCTTCCAAAGCATGACTGGCTTGGCTTCTCGCCTTCTTGCAGAGAGAGAAACACGGGAAGAGCTTTTGGTCTCACGAGAGAAATTCCTCTCCCTGGCTGAATTCACAGGCGAAGAGACGGAAATGGTCACAGGCCAAGGTCAAGCTGCTCAGGATTTGGACAAACTAATCAACTCAGCAGCTCCCATCGACGTAACTGTTTTGGTCAATGGTGAAACAGGTGTGGGAAAAGAAGTCGTTGCCCGTACCATTCACAAACGTTCACCACGCCAAAACGAAGCTTTCATTCCCATCAACTGTGCTGCCCTTCCACCAGAATTAGCAGAAGCCATCCTCTTCGGAGCAGAGGCTGGTTCTTACACAGGCGCTACCTCCAGAAGGATTGGTTTAGTCGAACTTGCCAGTGAAGGCACCCTCTTCCTCGATGAGATTGGAGATCTGCGCTTGGACTTGCAAACCGTATTGCTACGTGTTTTGCAGGACAAACAGCTTCGACGAGTTGGTGGGCAAAAGACTATTCCCGTTGATTTTCGCCTCGTCTGTGCCACCAATAAAAACCTCGAGAAGATGGTCCGCGAAGGTTCCTTCCGTAAAGATCTCTTTTATCGCATCAACGTATTCCGCCTCGAGCTCAAACCTTTGCGGGAACGACGGGAAGACATCTTGCCTCTGGCAAACCACTTTCTCCGTCAATTTGCTCTCAAGTTTGGTCGCTCCATGGAAGGATTTACCAAAGAAAGCGCTACCCTGCTAGAACAGCACCAGTGGCCTGGCAGCGTGCGGGAGTTGAGAAATGCTAGCGAACGGGCAGTTGTCATAGG
>CAZXTJ010000119.1:0-15332 GCA_964643655.1 uncultured bacterium | reverse complement strand
TCCATACACTGTTCAAAAGAGGATTTCCCTCCTTTGAGCGGACGGGTAATATCGTGCATTGCCTGATTGCCATCAATGGAAAGAGCTGGGACAAAGTCATTCTTTATGAGCCAAGCTGCTTTTTCAGGAGTGACGAGAGTGGCATTGGTAGTCACTGTCTTGACGAGCCCTATTCCTGTCTCTTTAGAAAGCCTATCTGCCTCTTCATTACAGCGTTGCAGAAGCTCCCACTCGAGTAGAGGTTCTCCACCAAAAAAACCTAGCTGAAGTGATTTGCTCTTAAAAGAAAAGGCAAACTCCAAAGCTCTCTGAGCTGTTTCCCAACTCATTACTTGGTGCTTCTTTTCACCAGCATAACAATATGAGCAGGCGAGATTACAATCGTGGGTCAAGGAAAGAGTGACATCCATGCCTTATTTACCTGTTTTTGGGCAAGGTATGTCGCCCTTCAGCTGTACTGCAGGCACTACGCCAGGAAGCGAAATAGGTTCTTCCGTCAACTTTGGCTTCTTGGGTCTGGGCGATTTTATTCGACCACGAAGAACAGGTGGTTTAGTTGGTGCAGGCATTTCACCAGGTTTTTTCTTTTCATTGACCCCCATCCAAGTAGTCGTCTCTTTGCTTGGTGGTACAGGAGCGGGTGGTTCACCTGGAGGTGTTGCAGGTTTGGGAACTCCACCAGTACGGACGCTACCTCCACCCTTTGGCGGACGGATTTTTCCTTTGGTTACGGCAACGACACCAGCAGGTTGAGTTTCTTGGCAGCCAGCTAACACGGCGCCTGCGACGAACGCACTTGCGCCTGCTACCATATTTTCCAAAAAGCGGCGGCGGTCTGTCTTATAACCATCATAGGAAGGATATTCCTTTGTTTCCGCCTGCTTGACCTTCTTTAATTTCATGAGTGCCTCCAGCTTATCTTTCTTTAGCTTAGCACTTGCAGGACGTTTGTGAGAGCAATCTTCTTAGAAAATAGTCAGTCGATGAGACTTTCATCACTCATGTCTCTATCTATGAATGCCAAACCAGCTTCTGCTCGTTCTTTGAACATTGTCGAAGAGAGCTCTTGGAGGTGTCTTCGTCCCTCTTCGCCCATGGCTTCAAAGACTTTGAAACAGCGCTCGTTGAGATATCTTTCTGCTTGTGATTTGGGATTTGTGAGCATTCCCCGCAATGATTCCTCGAAGATATGACTGTGATGAGCCAGTACGCCGTACAAACTTCGCAAAACAGCAGTTTCACGCTCTTGGCGCAACAATCCTAGCAGTGGTTCATGACATTTATGGTTTACGACCTTGTCCAATCCCCTCAAGGCAACGAGGCGAAGTGATACACGGGCAGATTCTAGATTGACGAGAAAGGCAGGAATGGCCCGTTCGTCCTTTAGCTCAACGAGAAGTTTTAGAGCACGTTTGCTAGCTCTTTCATCGCTACTAGTTGCTATTCGGCAAAGAGGATGAATGGCAGGTTCCCCTATGGACTGCAGTGCTCTGACGATGTTTTTGGCAGTGGGCTCGTGTTTTTCACCTAACAATTTGACGAGATAAGGTACTGCTTTGGCACCTAATTCGACAACATCTTTCCACTCTTCTTTCGCCACGAGAAAAGCTATCTTTCCTCTCTCAGAAGAGGGCTGCCATTGAAAATCCGTCAAAGCCTTGGCAACTTCACGACGAACTAGAAAAAAGCTGTCTTGCAGAAGGGGAATGAAGGCCCATAGAGAACGTTCATCTTTTTTGGCAGCCAAAGTAGTTACAGCTTTGGCTCTACCGTGACCTTCGGAGTCCCCCAAAGCTAATAATAGCTCCTCGAATGTCTTTTTAGTCCTCATTACATGTAACGATAACACTTCTTTCATCTAGGCTGCAGCTGCCCTATTTTTCTAGCAGATAGAGTGAAGCTAAGGGGGGCGAGATGAAAGTGAAACATAGCCATGCACAGAAGACGAATGAGCTAGTCGAGTCGACGATAGCCCGCCTCGATTCAATGTTGAACGAAGTTACTCGTGACATTGAAGAGCGACAGCAACGCATAGAAGATGCAATATGGCGACGTGTTGAAGCGGAAGTATCTTTCACTCACGCTCCAATCATGTTTGTAATCGTTGATAAATACAGACATTTGCGACGTGCCAATCAAGCTGCCATCGATCGTTTCGGCCCCTTTCCCAAAGACTCCAAACTAACGCTAGGTGAGACTCTGAGTTGCCGTAATCTCCTTGCTTTCCCAGGTTATGCGCCAAGTTGTGCTACCTGCCCTCAATGCCCAATTGATGACGCCATCGAAGTGGCCTTCAAAGATGGTAAACGTTCTGAAAATGTTGAAGCTACCATCGATTGCGAAAGAAATGGACATCTCGTCAGACGAACTTATCTCATTTCCACAGTGCCCTTTGATTTGGCTGAAGAGACTTTTGTCCTCGTCACCCTGCAAGATATGACAGATTGGAAAAGACTTCAGACTGAAGTTCAAAGAGCACGTAAACTGTCTGCTCTAGCCACTCTATCCAGTGGTTTGGCCCATGATTTCAACAACCTTCTCTCTATCATCATTGGTTACACGAGTCTCGCACGTTCTGAAGCCAAAGCAGGTAACGACGTTGATTTGTATCTAACTCAAATCGAAGATTGTGCTTTCTCAGCAGCAGATTTGAGCAACGAACTGCTCTCCATTTCCTGTGAAACTCCACCTCGGAAAATGAACTTGTCTCTGGCCAACACCATTGCTCACTCCGCATACGGTGCCCTATTAACCTATGAAACGGACTACACAATGGAAACAGAGGATTTGTGGCCCGTCGAAGGTGATCCAGCCCAACTGCGGCAAGCCTTTAGCGCCATCATCGTTAATGGTGCACAAGCCATGGCTGGCGGAGGCCAACTTTCCATCAAAGGTAAGAACATTACCCTCGATGCCAATTCTGCAGTTCCTCTTGCACCTGGTAAGTATGTCCATCTACATATTGGCGATAGTGGTCCCGGTATTAGCACTGACAAACTGGACCGCATTTTCGAACCATATTTTTCCACAAAAGAAAATGCCCATGGATTGGGCCTGACTGCAGCTTTTGCCATCGTTAAACGGCATGAAGGTCACATCGCCTTACGCTCTACCATCGGCAAAGGAACAGTCGTGCACATCTATTTGCCAGCTGCGCAAGATCCCATTATGCAGCGTTATTGGGAGTTTGGTTTCATAGGTGCTGTAGGCAAGCCATATTCCATTAGAGCCCTTGATGACTTGCTCGATAAAGTAACCATAGATTGAGCTCTTTATCTCAAAGTTGACACAAGACCCGGTCCTTTTTGCCCGGTTGACACTCTTCTTTAGCTGCTTTACGATTGTTTACAAGTGATGCTGCAAGGGGGAACTGGGGGAACAGCCGCTTGTCTACAGGTATAAAGACAAAAGTCCTACTCGTTGACGATGAAGACGACATTTTGTTCGTTCTCGAACAAGGTTTGGCCGAGTATGGTTACCACATCAAAACAGCAAACTCTGTCGAGGAGGCATTGGCCTGTTTTGAACAGTGGCAACCTGATTTTGTAGTCTCAGACTATTCAATGCCCGAAAGAACAGGACTAGATCTCTTTGACTGCCTTCGTTTACGAGATCCAGATTTTGTTCGAGAAGGTCGATTTGCAATATTGACGGGAAACGTAAGTTTTGTAGAGCACCACAGCCATGTACACGAATTCCCCATATTGGAAAAACCGGTTACTTTTGAGCGGCTGATCACATTGTTTTCTTCTCAAAGCAAAACAGGCGTAAATAGTTCTGTTTCACGCCCCCGCAAATGACTTTTATTTGAAGAGCTGCTTTTCCTCTTCCATTAAACTAGCCAAGGTAGTCTCTTGCAAAACACCCAACATTGCATCGCGAACTTTGACCCACATTGGTTCAAAGACACATTTGCCACGCAGATTGCAGCGAGTTGTGTTTTTACCGCAAATACAATCGATGGGCCCCATTGGTCCTTCTACAAAACGAAGGATGTCACCAACAGTCGTTTCATTTGGTTCTGCGACTATCGTATATCCACCCTCACGTCCACGATGAGAAGCAACAAATCCACCACGACGCAATTCAGAGAGAATACTCTCTAAGAAACGACGGGGAATGTCTTGAGCTTCAGCCACGTCCGCAATACGTACGGGACCATTTCCTTTTCGCTTGGCCAGTTCAAATAGAGCTCTCAGTGCATACTGACTTTTTTGTGAGAATTGCATTACCTATTCCTTGCCATCCCCTCAAGGTTCACCGAATTCTGACATGATTTATTGTCACATTCAACCCCCCAGGGAACGCTTTTTGATAATCATGCTAATCTTCCAATATGGGAACTAAAACTTTTGAAAAACGTCTACAGCTCGCAGCTAGATGGTTAAAGGAGTGCTCATATTTCGTAGCCTTTACAGGTGCAGGTATAAGCACAGATTCGGGTCTTCCTGATTTTCGTGGTCCCGATGGTGTTTGGACACGAAGAGACAAAGGATTACCACCACCTAAATCTACAGTACCTAGGTCGGAAATAAAACCGAACGCCGGTCACCTAGCCCTTGTCGAGTTACAGAAACGGGGAATCCTAAAATTCCTCATCTCGCAAAACGTTGACAACCTGCATATCGCATCTGGCTTACAATTAGAATTGTTAGCTGAGTTACATGGTAACGGTCAACGGATGAAATGTCTAGCCTGCGATGAACGTTTCAGCAAAGTAGAGCTTGGCTGGGACAATCGTAAGTGGGGAACGGCTTACCGTACGCAAAAACCCATCAATGGCCAGCCAGCCTGCCCTTCTTGCAATGGACGACTGATTTCATCAGTGGTGAACTTCAATGATCCTATGCCCGATAAAGAAATGCGAGATTCTCAATACCACAGCGAAAGATGTGATCTCTTTTTCGCCATTGGCTCATCCCTCGTCGTTTCTCCTGCCAATGAGTTTCCACGCATCGCCAAAGAAAAGGGGGCCAAACTGGTCATCCTCAACAGAGGTGAGACTCCGCTCGACGGATTGGCTGATTTGACCTTTGCCGAAGGTATCAGTGAAGTGTTACCAGCCTTGGTCCATTTGCTCAATCAGTAACGAGGAACTTAGCCTTCACATTCATAATTGTTGCCGATTTGCTCTTGGCGTCATTTGTCGTGTAACCGAAAAATTTCATATTCACGTCACAAGGTCCTGGTCGTAAATCAGTCACATTGACCACCGCTACATAGCTGTTGTCTCCTACAGCAAACCATTGGGGATGTTTGGCTCCTGGCTTCAAAGTGGAAAAATGACAAGCAAACTTCGTGTCCACGTAATAACTCGATTGCACACCCCCATGGCGAAAACGTAAGAGCACACGACTATCTTGTCCACGTACATATACTTCTTTGTCAGGTGTCATCGTAGGTTGCCATACGAGCAAGAGATTCAGGAACAAAAGAGCATTCATGACAAAGATGATCATCATTCGATGGATTTTATCGAGGCGGCGACGGTGGAACTCAGGGGGTAAAGTCCACAATCCGAAACACCTTTGAAACCGTATGTTTAACTCTTCCCAACTTTTTGCTGCTTTTTTGATGATAGGAAGGAAAAATAGCGTGTTTCCCACCATATTGAGCACACGAACAGAACTGAGATAAAGGACGATTATGAGACATAGAATTCCTGGCCAACCATCGAAATAAACAGCTCCATAACCTGAGACAAAAAGAATGGTCATGGCAAGAAATGCGTGAAGATATTGGAAGGTCTTATAAAAAGAGGAAATACACAGGACCTCTAAAGCTTCTACCTCAGAGGTAACCCGTCTTTCATCTTCTCTACTGACGATTACCTCACGTGAAAAGAGCTCATTGAGCCAATTCAACCAAGTTATCTTACTTTTCTCTTCCTCAGCAGTGGTTTCCTCCTCTTTTTCAACTTCTGCAGGTTCATCAGCAATAGGAGTTCTACCTTCTTTCCACCTTTCGACCATTGCCTGAGCCATCCAGTGACCGCGGAAATAGATATGCAACCCCATACCGATGATGACGAGTTGTAATCCCACCAAAACCTGTATGGCTATGAAGAGTTGAAGGAGGCCATCCCACCCCGTCTCTTTCGTGAACACGAAAATTTCGTAAAAGATGTAGAGACAACCTGCCAACAAAGCAGTGGCGTAGGTCAACTGTGCTTCTATCTCTATGGGCCTTCTGTCTGTCAAACTTCGACCTCTTCCCCCTTGGTTTTGCAGTTTTTGTTGCCCGTTCTATCAAAGACATATACACCATCGTGGTCACCGACTGACAAAAAGCGGTCTCTCACTCCGCCTGTGTTTGGATCGCTAATGGTTTCAACGAGCAAGAAGGATTCTTCGTTCAACCCCACACAGGGACCGGAAGCAAATCTATGGGCAAGATAACTGAGATTGTCATCATCGTCTGTTTGGATTCTATCCATACAGTGGGGGAAAAGCTGCACTTTGGTGACCAAGCCCAGCCCTTTGTCAAAAAACTCGAACTCTTTTTGCCTGCGTCCATGTTCGTCAGTGTGGAAATCATCATAAACTATCACTTTTTCAGCCAAACTCATCGAACCTGCTGAAATAGTGTAGAAGTTAGTTCCTCTATTGAGTGCTTCGTGAAAGACGTCGTCTAGCCGAAAAAATCGTAATCTGTTCAACAAAACGGGCATGTGCCCACCAAAAATGATGATGGAGTTGGCAGAGAGTATGCGCGTACGCAGCTCATCTCGGATGGCAATATAGGCTGGGTTTTCGTCCACTCGCGAACGGTCACGAAAGTACCTATCGATCTGCCGACAGATGCGTAACATCAACTCGTCGTTCTCACGGATTTTGTGGAGAGTGTCTTGCACATCCTGGCAGGCATAATGAAAGAGCAGTTCGCGCTCATTGAAATGGGTCAGATCTGTCTCGTGATGAAGTACATCATAATCGAGAATTTTTGCCAGAGAGACGCCTGGGAAAGCTGCTCTCATCATCTTGGTCTGATCACGCAAAATGGCGACGAACTCCACATTTTTCCGTCGATAGAACATTTTGGTCTGCATGATCACTTCTTGTTTTTGATGATAATGATCGTAGATACGAGGTGATTCTTCACGAAAACGATTGAACTCGTGGTAAACACCCAAGTTTTGAATATTCTGCTCAAAACCGCCTTCTATCCGAGAAGGAATTCCTATCTGGGAGATCTCATCTTTGATGTGTCCCTCTTGAAACTCTCGCTGCTGCCATGCTGCTGTTACCAAGAGGACTTTACGCCACTTACGCACATCTGGGTCTACATGGTGACTTTCCAAAAGCAAATCGGCATATCGACGAATGAAATCTCCTTCAAAACGAATATTGCCATTGAATAAGATATGGCCCTTCATTAGGAGCCCTTTCCATCTACAGGAGGAGCAACGACCTCCACCTTAATTCTATCGGGATCTTCAAAAAACAATGCGTAATAATCTTCACCACTGGCGAAGGGGTATCTATCTTCGTACAAAATGGTCATTCCTCTTTTTTTCACCAAGTCGGCGAACCAGTCTACCTGTTCTCGCGAAGCCGCGTGAAAAGCCAAATGGTTCAAACCGGTGGCACATCGGTGATAACCGCGAGCCAAATGTTTGTCCACTGTCTGAACAAAACAGAGGTAGGTGGCACCCAGGCGATAACTGACGCCTTCGTCCCACTCAGAATACTGTTTATACCCCAATAGACCGAGGAACCAGCCCCAAAACTCTTTTGATTTTTTCAAGTCGGACACATATAGCTCAACATGGTGTAACTGGCCAGTCAATTCACTCACCTATAACCTCCTCGAGGGGACCAAAGATTTCGGGACAAGTCTTCTGATGTGGGCATTTTCGACATAAACCTGGAGCACTGGGCGAAGGTAGCGGTTCTTCTCCTTCTTGCCACTTGCTCCACTTCTCCATCTTCATCAAGATGGCCGTGGGTTCAGAAAATGGTGGCGCGGCCAATGCCTCTTCGTCAAAAAACATCTCTTCCAAATGGGGTGTGAAATAACAGAGAACAGGTTCAGCCTCTACTCCTCGTGCTTCTTTTAACATCCACCGATACAAAGAGACCTGAACGATGTCAGCGTAACGCCAATCTCTTGCTCCTGTTTTGTATTCCAGAATGAGCGGAACACCACGATTATGATCAAAAACGATTGCGTCTATGCGCCCTGTGAGTGATGGACCACCTGTCCTTCGTGAGGCAGCTTCCACCTCATGTTCTCCTTGCAGCAGGGTAGTGTCCACTAACTGACCGGTGGCAACCTTGTCTTGGGCCCCTTTGAGATATTTGCCAAACATGGCTACACCTTGCTGAAAGGAAGTCCACAAACCAGTCAGAGCTTCACCTGTATCATGACCACCAGCCACTCGCCTTTCGAGGATTGGGGCTAGAACCTTGTCATAAGCCAAAGAACAGCAATCATCATCCTTGGGCAAAGTACCAGAAGTTCGTTCATATTGGCTCAACAAAACAAACATTCCATCCATGGCTTCGTGAAAAACACGGCCCATAGTTGGTGTCTCTTCGGGTTCGAACATAAGGGTACCGCCGCCCAACCAACCGAACCAGAAAAGACGAGGGCACATGGCTGCCGCCCGACATAGATTGACTGTAAACTTTGGTCTCTCTCTCATTCTTTGCCTTCGTCATCAGGCCTGTAACGCAGAACCGGTGCTTTTCCCTGCACGAGCAGAACTTTGTGGGCACAAGTTGCCAATAAGGTATTCAGCTCATTTACCGATAGAGGATTTTCATCAGTACCTAGCTGCGTACAAGCATTTTGGACAGACAAGATTTTGTGATGGCGCAGCAGTGAAATGAGCTGATCAACAGCCCTTTTGTGATCTTCATCGAGAGGACGGCTACGGACCGACGAGGGTAATAAAGCACCGGTGGCAAAAGGATCATAAGCTTCAGAGAGAACTTGGGCACCAAGGACGATGGTCGTGAGAACTGCCATTTTTTCAAGAAGGCCAGACGCCAACAACAGAGTGCCCGCTTCCAGCCAATCGAGCTGACGAGACCCTGCAAACAAATCACCTGAGGCGGCCTCATTGAGCAAAGCCCGCGTGGCCAGCAACTTCACTTGCTCTTCTTCGTCCAAGGCAAAAAACAAACCACCTAGAGTGACAAGAGAAGCAACGTATTCTCTCCCCTTTTTCCAAGTACGGGGAATGGCAAGACGGAAATCACGAAGGACGACAAGACGGTCATAATCACCACCATCCACAATACGCATAATGGAACGCATACCAGAGGTGAAACGTCGTCCATTCTCTGTAAAGTGAACAGCCAAACCGACGCTCTCTGTCTTTTCCTCTTCGCCTTCGATGGTCAAAGAAAGACATTGCGGCCCCCTGCCCCGTTCATCGGCTATTTTGATTACTCTGCCAGCCAAGGGTCGCGCCGTCCGTGCCGAAAGAACGAACAAGTCGCGCAGGGCACCTTTCACAGAAGCTTCATCAGGAGGCTCTTTCTCCATTCGCTTGCGAAAAACCTGACAAAGTTTTTCAAAGACATCTACGATGGTCTGTTCGGCTGATACTACTGGCTGTGCCAAATGGCCTTTGTCCGTAGTGGTAAAGACATTTGGATCTTTGCGCCAGACCAACAAAAACTGACCACTGCGGCGAAGAACTAATCGCGGTGTGGGAGTTTTGGCCAGCTCAGCCAGAGTTTTGTCATCAAAGGGCCAACATGGTGAGGGCCTTTTTTTCCGCGGAGCCAGAACATCGAGGCGAGCAGCGACAAGGGCAGTCACTTCACGTTTACGTAAAGTCTGCAAGGTAAAGGTGTATTCCTCCATACGATCACAGACTGACCGCTCTAAATGAGTGCGCAGCCTTTCAACCCAAGCCTCTTTCAGGCAACAAGCTACGACCATGGTGGAAGGCACATAGTTACGTAAGCGAGCGATGGCATTACCCAAGGTCACAAAAGGACCAACACTTTCATTTGCCGTGCGCAGACTCTCTATTTGGTCAAAAACCAAAACGAGGGGATGGTAACCAGCAGCAAGGCAACCAACAGAACGAACGACGTCAAAAGCACGGTCTTCATCAGTGATGGATGATGAAACTTGCAGCTTTTCCAAATCTTCGTCAGGCAGCTCCACTCCCTGCAACCACTTGCGCGCAATGGGCTCCAGCTCGGGCGTGAGCACTCTCAGCAGAACCTCCAAAAACTCCACATCAATCTGCGGATATTTGTCCTGCAAATGTTCGATGACTCGATTGGCCACCATAGCCTGCGTCTTTGGCTGAGTCAGATAATGAAAAACATAAAGGGGATCTGAGCGAAAATTATTGGCCAGCTTCTGGTAAAGAGGGCGTCCCTGCCAAGGAGCTTCCTTTTCAAAAACAAAAGCCATGGCTTTGGAGATGACGTGGCCAATGAAACGTTTGAGATTGGAAGGGCCACTTCTGTCCAAAGAGCGACAAAGAGAAACCATTATGCGCCGCAAAATGTGCCGAAAAGGTCTGCCTGCATCACCAAAAGGTTCCACGTAAACAAAAAGACCGCCCGTACCAACTTGGCGATTGAGACGCATCATGAGGTGAGTTTTACCCAGACCAGGCTCACCGAGTAGCAAGACACAGCGAGTTTCCCCACTGTCAGCCACGTCACGATAATTGCTCAGCAATTCATCACTGACAAATCCGTGGATAGAGCTCTCATCAATCAAATCCTGCCATGGATCACCAACGACAGTTCGACGAAAAGGATTGGCCTGCCGGAGCAGTTCGCGCAATTTCCCCTCGTCTGTCATTTCAGACCTTTCGCCCTACATAGTAGAGCAAACCTCTGAAAGGATCTTCAATGCCCACAGAGATCTCATTGGCAGCCAAGGCAGACCTATCACTACGAGCCTGCAAATCCACCATCTCATCTTCGGCCAACTTTAATAACAACTGATGAAAACGAGCCAAAGAGAGTCGCGAGCTAAATCGTTCGAACAATAGAGGCAAGGGAACGAGGTTATGGCAATTGTGCTGCCCATCAATTTCCAAAATGGCCTGCAAAATCTCTACAGCAGGCACAGCCGGGCCCGGCGTCTTATCAGCCAACAAACCCAAAATCTTATCCAACTTCTCTTCAATTGGTCGCAGACGAGCCTCGAGCAGCTCTTCTACGGTGGGTTCATAAATCCCATATTTGACTGATCTGCCATCTACACGCGACAACTTACCAGCAGCCACCAACTCGTCGGCGACATCAGCCAACAGACTCTTGTCCACTTTCAGCTGCTTAATCGCTTTCAGCCTCAACAACTGAGCAATCGTCTTGGCAGTTTTTCCAACCAAGACCTGCAAAAGGGCCCTCTGCAAGGATTTCCTATCTTCCATGATTTTCCTTTACCCTTTCACAAAAGCTTTTATCTGCTCGAGTTGCTCAACGATGACAGTGAAATTACTGGGCCGACCTGCTCGCGCGCTATCGATGCAAGCCATGATCAAATTGGCCAGCATTGAAGGACAATCCTTGTCCACGAGCTGCAAAGAACGCGGTTTACCAAAAGGGTATTTGCCAGAGACAGTGCCATCTGACTGTATCATTCGCGCCACCATCTCGTAACAAGTGACACCAAAACTGTAAATGTCAGCCTTCTCGTCAGCTTCGCCTCCCTGCAAAACCTCAGGAGCCATATAAGCTGGCGAACCGTGCAAAATAGGCGCTTTGTGAGCACAACCAACAATGGCACTCACGCCAAAACCAATGACCTTCAAACGGTCATCACCCTGCAAAATGACGTGGTCTGGTCGAAAAGCTCCATGTACCAAACCGAAATCATGCATGCTCTTCAGAGCTTTGGCCTGCAACAAAGCCAAAGAGACAATCTTCCCATAATCACCAGCCAGAGCGCCCGAACCAAACAACAAATCGAGGGGGTCTCCCTCAGCAAACTCCATAGTGAAAAAGGGCAACTTGGCCAAACCAAAATCAAAGACCTGAGCCACACAATCGTTGTCGAGCTCAGCCAACTTCTCGATGACACTTTCGAACTTCTCGCGCTCTTCAAAACTTGGCGGCCCATCAGGAGCCAGCACCTTGAGGGCCACATCACGCTGCAATTCTCGGTCACGCACTCGATAAACGACACTGTGATTGCCCCGCCGCAGCACACGATAATCGAAATAACGGGTACCAAAATAACGCTCTACATCAACGACATCAAAAGGATCGATGACGAGCTGACCAGAAAGAACCCTAATCCTCTTCGTCAACTCTTCAGTGCTCTTACCCCGCTTTTGCAGAGTCTTGAAAACGAGGAGCGCTTCATCCTTGAGGGCCAACCGTTGCAACTCACAACCAAGCTCAAAAAGAATGTCATAACCAACTTTGGTCAGAGCTGCCTTTTTCAACTCAGCCCTAACTTCCCCCTTGTCACCCTTCCTAGCAAGAGCCAAACAGAGCCTTATCTGGGCCGCCGTTGCATAATCAGAGTGACTGGCAATGACAGAACGAAACTCGGTGATTGCCCGCACATAATTTTTCCGCTGCAGAGCAATTTCACCAGCCATGAGAGGATCAAAAAGCTCACTTCGTTTTTTCTCGGGCTCATCTATGGGTTGGCGCCATTGTCTGAGGAACCACCACAAAACCACTGCCACGGGAAAGAGCAAAAGGAGAGGTAAGAGAAAACTTGGTATCTCCAAACCATCATCTTCAACATTAGGAGGCCTCGGTTTTTTCGTTACTTTCGTTGGAACCCTAGTTGCTTTTTTTGTTGGTGGAGGAGAAGGACTCGGTGGTGGAGAAGAGACGCGAGTGGGTTTTGTGGTCGGTGCTAGGGAAGCCGTCGGGCGTGGGGCAGGAAGAGACTTGGCCATGTCTGCCAGACCACTGCCAATGGCAGAAAACCGAGTGAAATAATCGTTCACCTCGTCTTTGTTGAAAGCGCGCCCCTCTTGTTCGGCAGCAGCAAGTACACGAGCGATGACTTTACGCAACTCACCCACTCGCCTCGTTCCAGCAGCTGCTTCCACTTGACCAGCAGCCAACTCACTCTGCAGGAGAAGATAATCCAACTCACAAATACCAATGGTAATGAAGAAAGCAGCCGTCTGGGCAGTGTTGATGGCATTAGAGCCAGGTTCACCGTCAGCCGGTATCCTCTTTCCTCCACCACGACTAAGGAAAGCAGCCAAAAACTCGAGAAGCTGCCGCCTCTGGGCAGGCTTGGCTTCACCACAGGCTTCGACAAAGTCTTCCAACCTTTGACGTTTGTCCGTTACCCAGCCCAAAAGGAGAGCCAATAGACGAGAGAAATTTCCATCTTTGGTTCGTTCTTGCAGGAATGTCTTGAGGAAAACAGCGTCGTATTTGTCGACCTTGCCATTAAAATCTACATCGGCACGCAAAAAGAGCATCCGCCCATTTATAGGGGTAGGCGGATTGTCTGCAAGGCGTAAGAGGGCCTCGACATCATCCCGAGCTACCTCGCCATCTCCTGTCAAATCACCAACGACAGGAAGAGGGGTCTCACCCACCTGAGCTGCCATAGAGTTGGACAAGCAAAAAACGAGGAGCAGCAGAACTAGTCCCCAGTATACGCGCGCGATCGTTGTAATAAGGACTGACACGCCACCAAAGTAACATTACTACGAGTCTTTTGCCAATAGAGGCTACATATGGTAATAAAGAAGGTTCAAACCGGTCATCGAGCGGAAGGGAGACCGAATGCGCGCCCTTCATTGCGCCATAGTCATTTCACTACTATGTTCTACAGTCCTTTATGCCCAAAAAGAGAAGAAAACCGTCGATCTTCTTCATGAAGCCTTCGATGTACGAGATGCCTTGCTGGAAGCTGCTGCCAAAGGTAAAATTCATCTCATCATCGCCCCAGGTGTATTTGGTTCATTGACGATGAACACCAAAGACAAACTTCCTGCCGAGGCCATCAAACTTTTGGCTGCCTCCGTAGGCTGTGTTGTCACCAAACATCGTGACATCACCCTCATCGTCCCTGCGAAAAACACTACTCCACCTAACTTGCCAGAACTGACCATAGCAGACAGTAAAAAGACAAAATCTCTCATAGTGCGTTCAGCAGAGGTGCGTCAGGAATTGCTCAAATTGGCAAAAGCATGTGAATTGCCCATCATCATTGGGCGCAAACTGGACAGCCGCTGCACCATCAAACTTGGTGAAGTACCCATTAAAGACGCTCTCGAAGCACTGGCTTGGGTCAACGGCTTTTCTTGGACCATACTGGACAAGGTTGTCTTCATCGGTAAAAAAGCAGAAGTTGATTTGGCTCGCCGTAGTTTCGACTTTCAGAAGCGATAAGTAGCTCCTAGAGATAAACCATATCCCTCGACAGTGGACGAAGGAACATCAAAAGCTTCTCTTGCGTTCCAAAAAGAGAAGACACCAGAACCACCTGTTTGTTCATGGTTATAACCCACAAAAGCTGCTTTATAAGTCCAAGCTGCTCTGTGTACTTTTACACCAATCTCAGCGTCCCAACCCCAGCCATCACCATCATAACGATAGCCTGTTTGGGGAAGCCTGTAGTCACGTTTTCCACGCATATTGAAAGTCATCATGGCGGTTTCAAAAAAAAGATGAGTGTCTCTGCGCAAAGGCCAACCACCGCGAAGGCCCATGGTGAATCCCTGTGTGCGAACTGAGTCCCTAGCCCATGTGGACTTGTCCGTCGAGTCGGAGCGATTAAAAAAGCTATTTTTGTCATTATAAGATTGCCAGCCAGCAAAAATCCGCATTTCCTGCAGTTTATTGTCGAGTTTTTCTGCTTTTAATGGCCATGAGAGGGCAAATCGAGTACGACGCCGTGAACCTTTACCGTCTGTGACAAAAGGAACAGTGTCAGGTGTATCACCAGTTCCATTTTTGAAATCCAAGTCTGCTTGGCCATCAGACTCGGCAAAGACGACCTCCACGCGCGGGCCTTTGCCTTCAGGGGGACCAAACTCCAATCTGTACTCCAACATGGGATTGTCAGGCGTAATCTCAGATTTGGCAGATCTGGGTATATCGATGGTAAAAGCCCCTTGTGTCAAAGTTGTGGCGCCGGGAAAAATAAAGTTCTCGACCAAACGGCCACTACCAAAAATCAGATTGGTTGAAAGATGGACGACACCAATCTTCTCTTTAATTTTTTCTTTTTTGGGTGGCTCCTTGTATGGTTTCCATGCTTTTTCACGAAATAACTCGTCAGAAAACTCAGGAACACCCTTGGGAACCAAATCAGGTTTATTAATTACAGTGTCGTCGGCTTTATCATAGGCAGAGGCCAAAGCGTCCTCGGCATGGGCCACGCCAGAGGCCCAAAGCAAGACAGCAACGACAATACAG